>NZ_CP033970.1:1548864-1897729 GCF_003854935.1 Cupriavidus pauculus | reverse complement strand
CGGCTTTCATGCCGATCCGCTGGCGCTGTTGGCGCAGGGCAAGGCGGACATGGTGATCGGGTCGAAGCCGCCGTCCAAGCGCGGGCTGGCGGTGGCGCCGCTGTTCCGTTTCGAGATCCTGGCGGTCATCGCCAACGAGCACCGGTTGCGCAACAAGCGGCGCATCGAGGCCGCCGACCTGGCGGGCGAGACGCTGATTACCTACCCGGTGCCCGAAACCCGCATCGACTTGATCCGCGAGGTGCTGGAGCCGGCCGGCATCCACCTGGAACGGCGCACGGCCGAGCTGACCGTGGCGGTGCTGCAACTGGTGGCCAGCCGCCGCGGCGTGGCCGCGCTGCCCAACTGGGGCGTCAAGAACTACGTCGATCACGACTACGTGCTGGCCAAGCGCATCGGCGCCAAGGGCCTGTGGAGCGAGCTCTATGCCGTGCTGCCGGTGGCGATGGCGGACCGCCCGTACGTGGGCGATTTTGTGTCGATCGTGCGCGAAACGTGCGCGGCCGAGCTGGACGGCATCGAACTGCTGGACGCCGCCGGGCCGTCAGGCGGCTAGCGGCTCCTGGGCCTCAACGGCATCGACATCGTCGGAAAATTCCGCATCGACGATGTCCAGGTCCACGCCGTGGGCCACCCGCCGCACGAACAGTTCGAGCAGTTCCACGGCCGGCGCCACGCAGTGCAGTCGCACGGCATTGGCCCGGCTGGCGTCGAAATGCATTTGCGCGAGCGACAGGCCGGTGCGACGGGCGTTGGCCAATACCCATTCCAGGCTGCCGAAGACGTCGGCATTGTCGAGTTGCAGGGAAAGGTGCAGGGCGGGCATGGCGGGTCCGGTTCGTGGCGCGAAGTGATTCGCTAGGGGTCCGGTAAATCTACCAGCCGGGCGGCAAAATGGGCTTCTGAATTTTCTCCATTCTGATTCGAAATGGAGAAGGAATACGTGGTTCGGCGTATATTCACGGAGAATTCTTTTTTCCTTGCCGACAACCTCGTGACAAACGTTCCCAAACTCGATGACATGGACCGCCGCATCCTGCGCGAACTGCGCCGGGATGGACGGATTTCGAACGCCAAGCTGGCCGAGCGCGTCGGCCTGTCCGCCACGCCTTGCTGGAACCGCGTGAAGGCCCTGGAAGATGCCGGGGTCATCAGCGGCTACGCGGCGCTGCTGAACCAGAAGGCGCTGGGCCTGCCCGACACCGTATTGATCGAAGTGACGTTGGATCGACATGACGACGACATGCTCCACCGCTTTGGCGAGGCGCTGGCCGAACTGCCCGAAGTGCTGGAAGCCCACCTGCTGACGGGCGAGTACGACTACCTGATCAAGGTGGCGGTGGCCGGCACCGAGGGCTACGAGGAGTTCCTGCGCCATAAGCTCTACAAGCTGCCGGGCCTGCGGCACAGCCACTCGACGTTCGTGTTGCGGACGCTGAAGCGCGAGCCGTCGGTCCAGCCGTGAGCCCGGGGCGGCGGTCCGCCACTGTTCATCCCGATATCGGCAGCATAGAATGCTGACCACCTCCCTTCCCACAGGCCAATCATGCTGGACATCGACCTCGACGCCACGGATATCCGGATCCTGGGCGAACTGCAGCGTGACGGCAGCCTGACCAACGTCGAGCTGGCCAGCCGCATCAACCTGTCCCCGTCGCCTTGCCTGGCGCGCGTCAAGCGGCTGGAGAAGATCGGCGTGATTTCGCGGCGGGTGACGTTGCTGGACGCGCGGCGGCTGGGTCTCAAGGTGGTGGTCTTTATCTCGGTGTCGCTGGACAAGCAGCGGCGCGAGACGCTGGACACATTCGAGCGCAAGATCGGGGCGCTGCCGCAGGTGATGGAGTGCTACCTGATGTCGGGCGACGCCGACTACCTGCTGCGCGTGGTGGTGCCGGACGTGGAAGCGCTGGAACGGCTGATCATCGACCACATCACGCGCATTCCCGGCGTGGCCAACATTCGCTCCAGCTTCGCGCTTAAGCAGGTGCTGTACAGCACGGCGCTGCCGCTGGGCTGACCGGGGCGGCCTACAGCCGCGCCCGCACCGCCGCCCGCAACGCGGGCAACAGCTCGGCTTCGAACCACGGGTGCTGACGCATCCACATCACGACCCGCCACGACGGGTGGGGCAGCGGGAATACGCCCGGCCCGTGGCGCCGGAAGTCTTCCACCTGGGCTGTCATCGACGTCCCGGCCGGTGTCGGCAGATAGGCGGCCTGCGCGTAGCTGCCGACCAGCAGCGTCAGACGGTCAGCGGGCAGGCATTCCAGCACGCGCGCATGCCAGCGCGGCGCGCACTCCTTGCGGGGCGGCAGGTCGCCGCTCCTGCCCTTGCCCGGATAGCAGAACCCCATCGGCATGATGGCGACGCGCGACGCGTCGTAGAACGTGTCCTTGTCGATGCCCATCCAGTCGCGCAGGCGGTCGCCGCTGGGATCGTCGAACGGCACGCCGCTGGCATGCACGCGCGATCCCGGCGCCTGGCCGATGACAAGGATGCGGGCAGTGGCGCTGAACTGCAGCACCGGGCGCGGCCCGGCGGCCAGATCGGCGGCGCATTGGGTGCAATCGGCAATCTCGCGCCGCAGGGACGCGATGACACCCTGGGCGGGGTGGGGAGACTTCATCGTGGCAAGCGGATTCCGTGGCGTGTGCGTATATTACGAGGCTCGATGCATTGCGATGGAACACGACCATGACGACACAAACCGAAACCGCGATCCTGGCCGGCGGCTGCTTCTGGGGCATGCAGGACCTGCTGCGCCGCTACCCCGGCGTGCTGACCACGCGCGTGGGCTACACCGGTGGCGACGTGCCCAATGCCACGTACCGCAACCACGGCACCCATGCGGAGGGGATCGAGATCGTGTTCGATCCCGGCCAGATCAGCTACCGCCAGATCCTCGAATTCTTCTTCCAGATCCACGATCCGACCACGCGGAACCGGCAGGGCAACGACGTCGGCACCAGCTACCGCTCGGCCATCTTCTACCGCGACGACGCCCAGAAGCGCGTGGCCGAGCAGACCGTGGCCGACGTGAACGCGTCGGGCCTCTGGCCCGGCAAGGTCGTCACGGAGATCGTGCCGGCCGGCCCGTTCTGGGAAGCGGAGCCCGAGCATCAGGACTATCTGGAACGGATTCCCAACGGCTATACCTGCCACTTCATCCGGCCGGGCTGGAAGCTGCCGCAGCAGGGCTAGCCGCAGGGCGCTCGACCAGCGCGTCGAGCGGCACCCCGAGCGCCGTGGCCAGGGCCCGCAGCACGTCCACGCTGCCGTCGCGCTTGCGGGTTTCGATCTGGCTCAGGTAGGGCTTGCTGAGGCCGGCGGCCGTGGCCAGGGCGTCCTGGGTCAGGCGGCGGTGCATGCGCCACGCCTTGACGGGATGGTCGCCGGCCAGCAGCGCGTCCACCACGGCGGACGGCACGCGAAAGCCGTCGTCGGCCGCCACGGCGGCGTCGTGAAGCAGCACGTCTTCGGCATCCTCGACGAGTTCGCGGACCCGCTCCCAGATGTCGATCGGCACGATCGCGTACTCGCGTTGGCCGTCACGCTCGATGAATTGGATGGCGTTCATGAATAGGCACTCCCACGGGATTTGACGGTCAGCACCACGATCACCAGTTGCCCGGCCTCGATCCTGTACACGACGCGCCAGTCGCCCACGCGGAGCCGGAAGGCATCCCGGCCGGCAAGTTTCCTGACGTTCTGGTTCGGCGCGTACGGATTGGCCGCCAGCAAGTCGATCTTGGCGCGGATGTTGGCGGCAATGTTTCGTGGCATCGCCAACAACTGCTGTGTAGCCTGTCTGGTGAAGTCGATCGTGTGCTGCATCCCGAGGTTAGCATAAAGCTAATTCATTGCAAACAAAGTTTGCTGTATCCGGGGGCGGCTTGGCGGTCGAGGGCAATGTAGCGGACGGTTTGGCGGCGCGTCCATCCCTTGGCGCCAGAATCAGAATTGTCTGCTGGCTGTCAGGAAGGCTGTACGTTTATACAGTATAGTTACGGCACCTCCGCCTCCGGAGCCCTGCGCAGCCAAGTGCATGCAACACTTCAGGTTTCGCTTCCAACCTACTGATTCGAGGCAAGAAATTGTCAGATTCCGGCACCATTCGCATTCGCGGCGCCCGTCAGCACAATCTCAAGAACATTGATCTGGACCTGCACACGGGGCAGATGACCGTCGTGACGGGGCCGTCCGGGTCGGGCAAGTCGAGCCTCGTGTTCGACACCCTGTACGCCGAAGGGCAGCGTCGCTACGTCGAGACCTTCAGCGCCTATGCGCGCCAGTTCCTGGACCGCATGGACCGTCCGCAGGTGGACAAGGTGGACGGCGTGCCGCCCGCCATCGCCATCGACCAGACCAACCCGGTGCGCAGCTCGCGCTCCACGGTCGGCACGATGACGGAGCTGAACGATCACCTGAAGCTGCTCTACGCCCGCGCGGCCGAGCTGTTCGACAAGCAGAGCGCGCTGCCGGTGCGCCACGATTCCCCCGAGACCATCTACGCCGAGCTGCAGGCCCGCACCGCGGCCGGGCAGCCGTTTGCCGATGCGCGGCTGGTGGTCACGTTTCCGGTGGAACTGCCGGAGTCGGCCACCGAGGACGAGGTGGCGCAGTGGCTGTCGGTCAGCGGCTATACCCGCGTGCACGGCCAGCGGATCGTGGAATCGCCCACGGGCCGGCGCAAGGTGCTGGACGTGGTGGCAGACCGCTTCCGCATCGGCAACGTGGAAAAAGCCCGCGCCGTGGAGGCCATCGAGGCGTCGCTGAAGCGCGGCGGCGGGCGGGTCAGCGTGAACGTGGTGACCGATGACGGCGAGGGCCCGGTCTGGAAGTTCTCCACGGGCCTGCACAGCCCCGAGAGCGACATCCGCTACGCCGATCCGCAGCCGGCGCTGTTCTCGTTCAACTCGGCCTATGGCGCCTGCGAAACGTGCCGCGGCTTCGGGCGCGTCATCGGCGTGGACCTGGGCCTGGTGATCCCCGACGGCCGCAAGTCGCTGCGCGACGGCGCGATCAAGCCGATGCAGACGCCGGCCTGGAAGGAGTGCCAGGACGACCTGATGCGCTACGCCGCCAAGGCCGGCATCCCGCGCGACCTGCCGTGGAACCAGCTCACCGAGGCCGAGCAGCACTGGGTCATCCACGGGTCGCCGGACTGGACGGGCCAGTGGAACAAGCAGTGGTACGGCGTGATGCGCTTCTTCAACTACCTGGAGTCGAAGGCGTACAAGATGCACATCCGCGTGCTGCTGTCGAAGTACCGCAGCTACACGCCGTGCGAGACCTGCGGCGGCGCCCGGCTCAAGACCGAGGCGCTGCTGTGGCGCCTGGGCAGCCGGGACAACGCCGACGCCGTGCTGGCGCCGGCCGGCCGCTTCCTGCCGCGTGGCGTGGACTGGGACCGCAGCCAGCTCGAATCGTTGCCGGGCCTGACCGTGCACGACCTGATGCTGATGCCGATCGCGCGTATCCGGCGCTTCTTCGACGACCTGACGCTGCCCACCGCGTTGCTGGACGACGCGCTCAAGCTGCTGCTGGCCGAAGTGCGCACGCGGCTCAAGTACCTGTGCGACGTGGGCCTGGGCTACCTGACGCTGGACCGCCAGAGCCGCACGCTGTCCGGCGGCGAGGTGCAGAGGATCAACCTGACGACCGCGCTGGGCACGTCGCTGGTCAACACGCTGTTCGTGCTCGACGAGCCCAGCATCGGCCTGCATCCGCGCGACCTGAACCGCATTGTCGAGGCAATGCACCGGCTGCGCGACGCGGGCAACACGCTTGTGGTGGTGGAGCACGACCCGTCGGTCATGCTGGCCGCCGACCGCCTGATCGACATGGGCCCCGGCCCCGGCGAGCGCGGCGGGTCGATCATCTTCGACGGCACGCCCGAGACCATCCGCGGCGAGCCGACGCTGACTGGCGACTACCTGGGTGGCCGCCGGCGCGTGACCGACGCCACGGACTGGCAGCTGCGCCCCGTGGACGACGGCACCCCGCGCCTGCGGCTGGAAGGCGCGACGGAGCACAACCTCAAGGACGTGACGGTCGAGATTCCGCTGAACCGGCTGGTCTGCGTGACGGGCGTGTCGGGCTCGGGCAAGTCCACGCTGCTGCAGGACGTGCTCTACCCGGCGATGGCGCGCCATTTCGGCAAGGCCACCGAGTCGCCGGGCGCGTTCCGCAACTTGGCCGGGGCCGAGCTGGTCGATGACGTCGTGTTCGTCGACCAGTCGCCGATCGGCAAGACCGCGCGGTCCAACCCGGCCAGCTACGTGGGCGCGTTCGACGAGATCCGCAAGCTGTTCGCCAAGGCGCCGCTGGCGCTGCAGCGCGGCTACACGGCCGGCACGTTCAGCTTCAACTCGGGCGATGGCCGATGCCCCACCTGCGGCGGCTCGGGCTTCGAGCACGTGGAGATGCAGTTCCTGTCCGACGTCTACCTGCGTTGCCCGGACTGCGACGGCACCCGCTATCGCGCCGAAGTGCTGGAGGTCAAGATCGAGCGCGCCGCGCGCGGACAGGCGCCGCGCCTGCTGAGCGTGGCCGACGTGCTGGAGCTGACCGTCAGCGAGGCCACGGCGCTGTTCGAGGGCGACGGCGCCGTGCTGCGCGTGCTGGCGCCGATTGCCGACGTGGGCCTGGAATACGTGAAGCTGGGCCAGCCCGTGCCGACGCTGTCGGGCGGCGAGGCCCAGCGCCTGAAGCTGGCCGGCTTCCTGGCCGAGACGGCCGCCGCCCATCCGGCAAAGAACCGCAAGGCCGTGGTGCTGCCGAAGCGGCTGTTCATGTTCGACGAACCGACCACCGGCCTGCATTTCGACGATATCGCCAAGCTGATGCGGGCGTTCGGCAAGCTGCTGGACGGCGGCCACTCGCTGATCGTGATCGAGCACAACCTGGACGTGATCCGCGCCTCAGACTGGATCATCGACCTGGGGCCGGAAGGCGGCGACGCCGGTGGGCAGGTGCTGTGCGTGGGCACGCCCGAGACGGTCAAGGGCTGCCCGGACTCGCATACCGGGCACGCGCTGGTGGCCTACGACCAGGCGCTCGGCGAGGCCGGCACGCTGGCGGCGGAGCGCGAGGAACAGGCCCGCCACGGCTTGCCGCTGCAGGCGGCGGTGCAGGCGGCCCGGGCGCGCCGCGCCGTGGAAGGCGAGGGCGTGGTGCGCATCGTCAACGCTCATGAGCACAACCTCAAGGCGCTGAACGTCGATATCCCGCATGGCAAGTTCAACGTCATCACCGGCGTGTCCGGGTCGGGAAAGTCGACGCTGGCGTTCGACATCCTGTTCCACGAAGGTCAGCGGCGCTACCTGGAATCGCTGAACGCCTATGCACGGTCGATCGTGCAGCCGGCGGGCCGCCCGGAGGTGGACGCGGTCTATGGCATCCCCCCGACCGTGGCCATCGAGCAGCGGCTGTCGCGCGGCGGGCGCAAGAGTACCGTGGCGACGACGTCCGAGGTCTGGCACTTCCTGCGCCTGCTCTACGTCAAGCTGGGCATCCAGCATTGCGTGCACGACGGCGCGCCGGTGACGTCCCAGAGCCCCGCGTCGATTGCCGCGCAACTGCTGCGCAACTATCGCGGCCAGCACGTGGGCCTGCTGGCGCCGCTGGTGGTTAACCGCAAGGGCGTCTATACCGACCTGGCCAAGTGGGCCAAGGCGCGCGGCAATACGCACCTGCGCGTCGACGGCGAATTCTTGCCCGTGGACCCGTGGCCGCGGCTGGACCGCTTCCGCGAGCACACGATCGAGCTGCCGGTCGGCGACATCGTCGTTTCGCCAGATAACGAGGCGGCGCTGCGCGCGCTGCTGGACCAGACGCTGGAAGCCGGCAAGGGCGTGATGCACCTGCTGGCCCCGCTGGACGGCCTGAGCGACGCGATGCAGTGCGGCACCACGCACGAGTGCGAGACGGTGGTGTTCTCGACCAAGCGCGCCTGTCCGGTCTGCGGCACGAGCTATCCGGAACTCGATCCGCGCATGTTCTCGTACAACAGCAAGCACGGCTGGTGCGGCACCTGCGTGGGCACCGGGCTGGCGCTGACCGGCGAGCAGCGCGCGGCCTACGACGACACCGTCGTGGGTGGCGACGACCGCGGCCGCGAGCAGACGCTGCCGTCGGAGGAGCAGGAGCCCGAAGGCGTGGCCGATACGCCATGTCCGGATTGCGGCGGCACGCGCCTGAACGACGTGGCGCGGGCTGTGACCTTCGACACCAACGCGATTACCGACGTGGCGCAGTGGACGGTATCGGACACCCGGCGCTGGGTCGACGGCCTGCGGCTGACGGGCCGCGACGCAGAGATCGCCCGCGACGTGGTGACCGAGATCGCCAGCCGCCTGCAGTTTCTGGAGGAGGTGGGGCTGGGCTACCTGAGCCTCGACCGTGCCGCGCCGAGCCTGTCCGGCGGCGAAGCGCAGCGGATCCGGCTGGCCGCGCAGCTTGGCAGCAACCTGCAGGGTGTCTGCTACGTGCTGGACGAGCCGACCATCGGCCTGCATCCGCGCGACAACCAGATCCTGCTCGACGCCCTGCGCAAGCTGGGCGACAAGGGCAACACGCTGGTGGTGGTGGAGCATGACGAGGACACGATCCGGCGCGCCGACCACATCATCGACATCGGCCCCGGCGCGGGCAAGCGCGGCGGCAACCTGGTGGCCCAGGGTGGCGTGGCCGCGCTGGCGGCGGCGCCCGATTCCACGACCGGCCGCTTCCTGGCCCGGCCGATGATCCACCCGCTGCAGCCGCGCCGGCCGGTACGGCCTGCCCGGGCCGGCAAGGAAGCCGAGCCCGCGCAATGGCTGACCGTGCACGGCGCGCACCTGCACAACCTGCGCGACGTGACGGCCCGCATTCCGCTCGGACGCCTAGTGGCCATCACCGGCGTGTCGGGGTCGGGCAAGTCCACGCTGGCGCGCGACGTGCTGATGACCAACCTGCTGGATGCGGTGGGCCGCTCGGTGATGTCGTCGCCGGCCACGCGCCGCGCCCGCGCGGCGGCTGAAAAGGCCGGCAAGCCGACGGCGACCCGGCAGCTCAGCGTGGCCCATGCCTGGCATGGCTGCGAGGCCATCAGCGGCTGGGAATCGATCGACCGCGTGCTCGAAGTGGACCAGACGCCGATCGGCAAGACGCCGCGCTCGTGCCCGGCCACCTATATCGGCGTCTGGGACGCGATCCGCAAGCTGTTCGCGGAGACGCTGGAGGCCAAGGCGCGCGGCTACAGCGCGTCGCGGTTCTCGTTCAATACCAGCGAGGGGCGCTGCCCGGCCTGCGAGGGCCAGGGCGTGCGCACCATCGGCATGAGCTTCCTGCCCGATGTGAAGGTGCCGTGCGACGTCTGCCATGGCCAGCGCTTCAACCCGGAGACGCTGGCGGTGACGTGGCGCGGCAAGAACATTGGCGACGTGCTGACGATGGAGATCGACGAGGCCGTGGCGTTCTTCGCCGCCATCACGCAGATCGCGCATCCGCTGCAGCTGATGAAGGACGTGGGGCTGGGCTACCTGACGCTGGGCCAGCCGTCGCCAACGCTGTCCGGCGGCGAGGCGCAGCGGATCAAGCTGGTCACCGAGCTGTCGAAGGTGCGCGACGACATCACGCGGCGCGGCCAGAAGGCGGCGCACACGCTCTACGTGCTGGACGAGCCCACCGTGGGCCTGCACATGGCCGACGTGGCGCGGCTGATCCGCGTGCTGCACCGGCTGACCGATGGCGGCCATAGCGTGGTGGTGATCGAGCACGACCTCGACGTGATTGCCGAGGCCGACTGGATCATCGACCTGGGGCCGGAAGGCGGCGCGCAGGGCGGCACCATCGTCGGATCGGCCGATCCGGAGGCGCTGGCGCGCATCAAGGCCAGCCACACCGGGGCCGCGCTGGTGCCGGTGCTGGCACGCACGGCGCCGGACGCACCGGACGCGGCGCGCGCGGCGGGCTGACCGGCAGCGGTCGCCGGGCGGGCGGGAAGGGCGCCGGACGGGCGTAGGCGGCTAGCGCGTCCGCGCCGGCCGGCCCGGTGGCGATGGCGGCGGCCGTGGCCCGGCCAGCGCCGCCGCGCAGAAGTCGACCAGTTCCTCCACCGGCGGATCGCTGCGCACGCGCTTGCCGCGCTCGCGCACCCAGTGGGCGAGCGAATAGACCACCGTGTCCATGAACCAGATCAGCCGCAGCTTCATGACGGGCCGCGGCACGTCCGGCAGCAGGCCGTACACGTGCTCGCGCACGCGGTACAGCGCGCTCATGGCCGTCTTGTCGACCAGGCCCTTGTTGAGCAGGCCGGGGCTGAACGTGGTCTGCGCCAGCACCTGCAGGTAGTGGGTGCCCCAGTCCGTGTGCAGGACCACGTCGACCAGCGGGCGGATGGTGGCTTGCACCACGCCGTGGATGTCGATGGGCTGCCCGCGGCCTTCCAGCGCGTCCAGGTAGCGGTGGCGGATCTCGTTGACCTGGTGCAGCCGCCGGTTCAGCAGGTGGCTGACCAGCGCCTCGCGCGAGCCAAAGTGATAGTGCAGGGCGGACCGGTTGCGCTGGCCGCTTTCCACCACGATCTGCCGTAGCGGCACCTGCTCCACCCCTTGCTCCGCAAACAGCCGCTCGGCGATCTCCAGGATGCGCCGCGCGGTGTCGGTCAGCCCGTCGCGGCTGTCGGGCGCCGTGGCGTCGTCGGCCGGGGCCGTCTCGGCTGGCGCCGCGCGGCGCGGCCGGGGGGCGGCCGGGGTGCGGGGCTCGTCGGCGATCAGGGCGCGCGCTTGCTTGAGCTTCATGGGGGCTTTGCGTGGAGGCTTGTCGTTATCGAAATGAAAGCTTCGCAAGGATACGGAAAAAGCGGATGTCCGACATCTGATCCGCATCGTAATTCCTTCAATTTCATACCCGCTTCGGGAAAGCCCTAGCTATCTGAACCGCCGGATGCCATTAGCCTGCGTCCATGCCGGATTAATACAAGGGATTAATCCGGCAGAATGCGGCCGGCAACGGCCGTGCGTCGGGCGCCGGACGGAGGAGACCACTGGCGCCATCAGCCACTCCCTCTCGGAACCACAAACAATGAAGAAGACGCTGTTCGCCGCTGTCGCCGGCGCGCTGCTGGCGCCAGCCGCCTGGGCCCAATCGTCCGTGACGCTCTATGGCGTCGTGACCACCAGCATCCAGTACGTCAACCACGTCCAGAACACCAGCAATGGCGTGCTGGCGCCGGGCAGCGGCTCCGCCGTGTTCATGAACTCGTCGGGCATCGCGCAGTCGCGTTTCGGCCTGCGCGGCGTGGAAGACCTGGGCGGCGGCCTGAAGAGCCTGTTCGTGCTGGAAAACCAGTTCAACGCCGACGACGGCCGGCTGGGCAACGGCGGGCTGCTGTTCGGCCGCCAGGCGTTCGTGGGCGTGCAGAACCCGTGGGGCAAGCTGACGTTCGGACGCCAGTACACGTCCGCGTTCCTGACGATGGGCAGCTTCACGCCGGTGGCGTACGCGCCGGAGTTCGAGCCGGTGGTGGGCATCGCCGGCCCGAACTTCCGCGAGAACAACATGGTCCAGTACCAGGGCACGTTCGGCCCGGTCACGGCGATGGCCCACTGGTCGTTCGGCGAGCGCTCGGGCACGTTCGCGGCCGGCTCGGCCTACGGCGTGGGCCTGCAGTACAACGCCGGGCCGCTGGGGCTGGCGGCGGCCTATGACGAGGTCAAGACGCTGAACACGGCGCAGGCGGCCGGCACGTCGGGATCGAACGACCACGGCCGCGACATGCGCGCCATGGTGGGCGGCAGCTACCGGCTGGGGCCGGTCAAGATGGTGGCGGGTTATCGCTGGGGCAATTCGGTGGCGCCGGCCACGGGCACGCCCACGCTGCTGCCCCATCGCGACGACATGTACTGGGCCGGCGTGAGCTGGGACGCGTCGGCGGCGCTGCGCCTGACGCTGGCCTACTACTACGACGACATCAAGGCGGCGCGCATCAACGGCGTGTCGACCAATCCGAAGAACCCGCAGCAGTACCTGGCGCTGGCCGACTACAGCCTGTCCAAGCGCACCGACGTGTTCTTCGCGGTCAACTACGCGCGCAATGCGTCGCTGAACTGGGACAACATCTCGTACCTGCCCAACGGCCAGTCGGTCGGCTACCTGCCGTCGACGTCGCAGGTCTACTACAAGACGCCCGATGCCAGCGGCCAGCTTGGCATTTCGCTGGGCATGCGCCACATCTTCTGACCGGGCCCGGCGCCCGGGCCGCCTACGCCAGGCGAGGGGCCGGCGCGAACTCCACGACGCGCAGGCATTGCGGCGCCGCAGCCCATCGGGTGCGGCGCCTTTTTTCATCACGACGGGCAGGTGCTTTGGCGGGCTGGCGACGAAAGATGCGTATCATCGGCATCGCACTGGCGCAAAAAAGGTCCGAACACCATGCAACGCAAGACATTCCGCAACCTGCAATGCCCCATCGCCCGCAGCCTGGAGCGCGTGGGCGAGTGGTGGAGCATTCTGATCCTGCGCGATGCGTTCTACGGCACGAAGCGCTTCGACGAATTTCAGCGCAATCTCGACATCGCGCCGAACATGCTGACGCGGCGGCTCAACGGGCTGGTCGAGGAGGGCCTGCTGGAAAAGCGCCAGTACTCGGAACGCCCGCCGCGCTATGAATACGTGCTGACCGACTGCGGACGCGACTTCCGGCCCGTGCTGCTGGCGCTGCTGGCCTGGGGCAACCGCAATTTCGCGCCCGAGGGTGCCAGCGTGCAGATCGTCGACCGCGAGACCGGCAAGGTGGTGGAGCCGCTGCTGGTGGATGCGGCCACCGGCGAACCGCTGCAGATGGGCAAGCGCCACGTCATGCGCGCTGGCCCGGCAGCCGACGATCGCACGCGCGACCGGCTCTCGTCGGCGGCTTCGCACATGGCCAGTCCGGCGGCGGCCAAGGTACCGGCGGCCTGAGCCGGGCGGCTGCCAGGTTGCTCCAAAAGCATTTCTGGCATAGAGTCCAAGGACCTGCAGCCCGTCCTCCGACGGTTTCCCGCCGACTCCGGATAGACCTGATGCCTCGTTTCCCGACCCCGTTTTCCACCGCCGCAGCCTTGCTGACGGCCGCCTGGCTGGCCGGCTGTGCCAGCACCCCGATGCCGCCACCGCAGCCGCCGCGCACCCAGCCGACGGCGCCCGCGACGATCACCACGCCGTCCCAAGGCGGCTTCAGCCGCGCGCAACTGGAAGCCGCCGGCAACGCCTGCGAAAAGCGCGTGGCCGACGCGGTCAAGATGCGCTACCCGCAGCCGGGCAGCGTCATGATGATGCCGGACCGCGAACGCATCACCCAGCAGACCGTCAACCAGACGGCCGTGAGCGGCGAGGGTACCTTCGAGCCCGATGCCAGCGAGGAAGCAATGGGCTTCCGCTACACCTGCCTCTACAACGTCCGCACGCAGCGCGTGGACGACGTCCAGATGCGCTACGGCCCGCACTAGGCCGGGCATTCGTTTCTTTCCGGTTCCACGATGTTGGCCGGCGTTCCCGACGGAACGCCGGCCATGTTGCATGGTCGATCCCGCCCGGCCCCGCCGATCCCGTCCGACCGATCCCCGCGTCCCGATTTGCGCCCGAGCAAGCCTTGGCGTTTTGGCGTATCGTCTCGATCTGGCGATGCTTGACTGCGCAATGATTGCCGCGTCATTCACGCCGCCGTCCGTCGTACCAGCCGCCCCCGGATCGATATCGTGACAAGCCCCGCCAGCCAGCCTGCCCAAGCCGCCGTGCCACCCGCCGACTCCTCGATGACCCCGCGCGAGAAGCGCGCGATGGCCGCGATCATGATTGCCGTGTCGCTGGCCACGCTGGACACGGCCATCGCCAACACCGCGCTGCCGAACATCGCGGCCGACCTGAACAGCACGCCGGCGGCGTCGGTCTGGATCATCAACGCCTACCAGCTCGCGATGGTGGCCACGCTGCTGCCGTTCGCGGCGCTGGGCGGCGTGGTCGGCCACCGGCGCATCTACATCGGCGGCGTCATCGTTTTCATCGTCTCGTCTGTGATCTGCGCAATGGCGTGGTCGCTGCCGACGCTGGCGGCCGCGCGGCTGCTGCAGGGTATTGGCGCGGCGGCCGTCATGAGCGTCAACACGGCGCTGATCAGCGCGATCTTTCCGATCCACCGGCTGGGGCGCGGCGTGGGCCTCAACGCGCTCATCGTGGGCGTGTCGTTCGCGGTCGGGCCGACCGTGGCGTCGGTCATCCTGTCATTTGGCTCGTGGCCGTGGCTGTTCGCCGTCAACCTGCCGATCGGGCTGCTGGCGCTGTTCATGGCGTGGCCGTCGCTGCCGGAGACCAAGCGCAGCCAGCACCGCTTTGACCCCGTGGCGGCCGTGCTCAACGCCATCACGTTCGCCGCGCTGATCTTCGCGCTGGGCGAGGGCGTGCAGCGCGAGCCGGTGCAATACGTGGTGGCCGCGGCCGCCGTGTTCGTGATTGCCTTCGGCCTGCTGCTGCGCCGCGAGCGCGGCCATCCGGCGCCGATGCTGCCCGTGGACTTGCTCAAGCGGCCAATGTTCGCGCTGTCCACGGCCACCGCCGTCTGCTCGTTCGCGGCCCAGGGGCTGGCGTTCGTGTCGCTGCCGTTCTATTTCGAGCACGTGCTGGGCCGCAACCCGGTGGAAACCGGCTTCCTGCTCACGCCGTGGTCGGCCGTGGTGGCGCTGATGGCGCCGATTGCCGGGCGGCTGTCGGACCGCTATCCGCCGGGGCTGCTGGGCGGCATCGGGCTGGCGATCATGGCGGCCGGCATGGCGTCGCTGGCGATGATGCCGGCCGACGCCAGCGTGCTGAACATCGGCATCCGGATGGCGATCTGCGGCGCCGGCTTTGGCTTCTTCCAGTCGCCCAACCTCAAGGCGCTGATGGCCAGCGCGCCGCGCGAGCGGGCCGGCGGCGCAAGCGGCGTGGTGGCCACGGCGCGGCTGCTGGGACAGGCCACTGGCGCGGCACTGGTGGCGCTGTCGTTCGGCATCGCCGGCGCGCATGGCCCGACGCTGGCGCTTGGCCTGGGCGCCGGGTTCGCCGCCGCGGCGGCCGTCGCAAGCTGGCTGCGGCTGGTCACGCCGCAGAGCGCGGACAGCGCGGCGATGCAGGGCGCCGGCAAGTCATCCTGACGATCAAGGCGGACGGCAGGGGCAAGACCTGCGCGCAGACCTTGTAGATTGTGCATGGCGCCCGTGGCCCGGGCGCCATTTTTCATGGGCTGGCGCATCGGTATGAAACTTGCCCGCATCCCGGGTATCGGGGCGTATCGCCCCAGCTACACGGAGGCAAGGCAATGAACCGATCAGACGACTACGGACGTCGCCGCAGGCCCGATCAGCGCTACGGAGGCTATGAGGAGGGCTATGGCCACGTGCCTGGCGACGATCGAAACTGGCGCGACCGTGACCTGTCCGCAGGCCGCTATGGCAACGCCACCGAACGCAACCCCCATGACGCCTACGACAACGGCGACACGCGCGGCCGCGACGAGGACCCGCGCAGCCGAGGCGCGTGGCGGCAGGGCCGCACGGCGCAGTTGAGCGGCGGATGGCGGTCACGCAGCGGCACGGTGTACTACCCGGGCCGCTCCACCTACCAGGAATCGCGCGACGAAAGCTCGCCGCACAGCCCCGGCTACGTCAGCGCATACAGCAGCGGCTACGAGGATGGCTACGACGCCGCATCGCGTTCTTCGGCGCGCAACCCGTCGCGCGACAGCGACGAACGCTGGGCCGGCACCCGCGGCGGCTATGAAACCGGTTACGAGGACTACGGCGTGCGGGCGGGCCGCAATTTCCGCCAACGCCCGCGCACCGGCGACGCCGTGCAGGGCCGAGGCCCGTACGCCTACGGCGGCGAGTCGCAGCGTCCGTACGGCGGGCGGCAGGCCGGGCCGAAGAACTACACGCGCTCGGACGAGCGGGTGCGCGAGGAAGTCTGCGAGCGCCTGACCCACGCCCCGACCGTCGACGTCAGCGATGTCACGGTGACGGTGACCGGCAGCGTGGTCACGCTGACAGGCTCGGTGGACAACCGGCGCATGAAGTACGAGATCGAGGACATCGTCGACGATACCTATGGCGTGTCCGACGTCGTCAACCAGTTGCACGTGCGCCCGCGGACCACCCGCGCGCCATGGACAAAGCCCCGGCCTGGCCGGGGCTTTTTTGCTGGGCGGCGCCTGGTTACAGGTCGCTGCCGCTGGGCGGATTCTCCATGCGCTTGTCGGTCTGGTCGGCACGGTCCACGGGCGTGTCGGCCGGCAGTTCCTCGGCGGCGCGGCGCACTTCCTCGAAGATGGCTTCCTCGGGAATCTCGTCCTCGGGCGGCTCGTGATTCTCCGGCGCGATATCGCCGATCTCGCGCTCCAGCTCCTCGGTGGTCTCCGGGTCGAGCGTCGGGTCCAGCGTGCTGGGAATGCTCTCGGTCTCGCTCAAGTCGACGTCCGGTGCGGCGGCTTCAGGGCGTCCTTGTCGGGTGGTCTTGCTCATCGTGGCTCCTTTTGCGTGTCGATCTGAAAGCAGGAGGCGGCAAGTTGCATGCCAGTTGCAGCGGAGCCGTGGCGGACGCCAACGGACGCCTATAGTGGAAGCCAGGGGACCGGCGCCGCACTGCCCGCCAGCGGGCTGGAACGGCTATTGCTGAAGCAAGGGAAGCATCGTGCGTGGGAGACAAGCGATGAACCTCACTGCCGTCCTGGCCACCCTCAGCGTGGCATCGTCCGTGGCCGTATCGTCCACGCCCGTCGAAAAGCAGTTGCTGTCGATCAGCCCGCACGACTTTGCGCAGAAATTCAATGTCGCGGCCCAGGAGGCCGGGGCCAAGCTGACGCTGCCCGAGTTTGCCGCCAAGCCCGGCTGGCATCGGGCCCACACCAGCCAGGGCGTGTCCGTGCTGGTCCGGGCGGCCCAGACCGGCCATGCGCTCGATGAAGTGATCGTGGTGTGCCGCGCGGTGGAGCAGTGCATGATGACCATCTGCACGGCGGCGCGGGCCATCGACACGTCCGTGGATCCCAACCTGTTGCAGTACTTCGTGGCGGCGCGCGTGGCCGCGCAGCTGGGCGAGGTGGCGCTGGTGATGTCCGGGCTGGTCTATCTGGTCGTCAATCCCGATGACCAGGACTATGTCGCCGTGGTGATTCGTCCTTACCAGCCGCAGCAGGAATTGACCGCACGGCGCCAGGCCGCGCTGCGGACCCCGGCGGGGCAGGTCTGACGGCTAGTGCATCGGCGGCGTGGCGCGCCGTGCGGCCATGCCGGCGGTGCGGGCGGAGCCGAACTCCATCGCGCGCTGCTCCAGCAGACGCTGCAATTCGGTCGCGCCCCGGTAGTAGTGGGCCAGCAGCAGCCGCAGTTCGGGCTCGATCTGCGGCGCGCGCAGCAGTTCGCCATAGGCCGCGGCGGCGCGTCCGGCCTGCTGGGCCGCATAGCGCACCAGCGGCAGTTCGCCGGCTTCTGACGGGGGCAGCATCTGCTGTGGGTCGCGACGCCTGCCTACCGTGGGCAGCGGCGCCGACGTCCCTTCTGCGGCCGCGCCTGCGCGCGCCGCCAGTTCCACCGCCGCACAGCGCTGCATGTTGGCGCGGTGCGCGAACACCGCCCGCATCTGCGGGTCCGACGCGGCGGCGGCCACCGCCGACAGCGCCTCCGCACACTGCATCGCATGGCGGCCGAGCCGCGCCAGCGAGGTGTTCAGTCCTTCCATGTCCGTCTCCGGTTCATGCATTCAATGTAGGCGACGCACGCCCGGAGGCCAGCGTTTCAAGCCCGTGTCCGTTGTGAAAAATCTGCAGTCCAGCCACGGGGAGAAGCAAAAAACGCGCCGCGCGCCGCCCCGGAGAGCTGCGTGCGGCGCGCCGCGTGCGGACCGCCGATGCGCGCGCGGCACATCGGGGAAAGTCAGGTCCGCTGCGTGGACCGATGGTTACTGCTTCGGCACCGGGTCCGGCGAATCACCCTTCGGGCCCGAAGGCGCGGTCGGCGTGGCCGTGGGCGATGCGTTCTGCTCGCGCGGCTTCTTGGCGCGCTGGCCCGTGTTCTTGGGCTTGGACGACTTCATCGAGTCGTGCTGCATCGTCGAATCGGACGTCATGGCACCGCTGCCACCCGGCGTGGTGGTGGTGCCCATGCTGCCGCGCTGGGTCGACGGACCTTCCGGTGCCGGCGGGGCGCTGGGGTTCGGTGCGTTGGGCGAGACAGGCGCCTGTTGTGCCATGGCAGGCACGCAGAGGGCGGAACTGACCGCGAGGGCGGTGATAGCAAGCAAGCGTTTCATCGTACGTCTCCAAGGAATGGTGGCGGTGACTTCACGATATGTCCCGCGCACCCGCCCGCTCAGGAGGGCCCGACTGAAACCCCTGTAGGTCGTTGACTACAACATGTGGCGGACGTTGGCAGGATTTATATGCCGATGTAAATCGGTCCGCGCCGGCCGCGTGCCGCGCGGCGCATGGGACGCGCCGCGGGCGGTGGCAGCGCGCACTCCGCGCCCGCGCGCCGCAGCGGTATGGAACTTGCGTCGCCTCCCCTGTATTGACCCACGTACTGGAGACGCTCATGAACCAGGGGAATAGCAGGAACAGTGACTACGACGACCGCCAGGGCGGCTACGGCAGCCAGGGCGAGGATCGGGAAGACCGTGACGACCGCCGAAGCCAGGGTTCCCGCCAGCGCCAGCAGGAGGCGTACAGCGGCAGCGACTGGCTGACGCACCGCCAGCAGGGCGGCAGCGAAGGGCAGGGGCGTGGCAGCCAGCAGCCCGGCGCCGGCAGCGACTGGCAGGGCAGCGGCCAGCAGGCCGGCGGCAGCAGCTGGGGCGGCCAGCGCACGTCGGGATCGGGATCGTCGCCGGTGTCGCAGTCCAGCGGCTACGGCGGCTATGAAGGCCAGGGCCGCCGCTTCGAGGAAGGCTACGGCGAGGGCCGCTACGGCGAATACGGCGAAGGCGACCAGCAACGGCGCGGCGGACAGTCGGCCGGCGGGCAGCAGGGCCAGCAGCGCGGCGAACGCGAGCGCTATGGATCGCAGTCGCAGCACGACGAGCGCGAGCGCTGGGGCGACTGGCATCAGGAAGGCCGGGGCAGCGAATGGTCGAGCCAGCAAGGCAGCCAGCGCGATGAATGGGGACAAGGCCGCGCCGCATGGGACCAGCCGGCACGCGGCGGGCAATCCCAGCGGCAAGGTGGCTGGGAGCGCGGACGGGAAGGGCAGGGTCGTTGGTCGCAGGGTGGTGAATCGCAGGGCCGTGGCCAGTCATGGGGCGGCCAGTCGGGTAGCCAGCGCGGCGGACAGTCGTGGCAATCGGGCCAGTCGGGCCAGTCGGGCCAGTCCGGTCAGTTCGGGCAAGCGGGCCAGTCCGGCCGCTCGGGGCAATGGAGCCAGGGGGGCCAGGCGGGTGGCGGCCAGTCGCGTGGCGGCCAGTCCTGGGGCGACGACTGGTCGGGCCCGACCGGATCCGAAGCCGACATGCGCACCCACTATCGCGGCGGCTATGGCCAGTCCGATTTCGGCAGCGAGCGCTATGGCAGCGGCCAGGGCGGCGGCGAGCAGTTCCGCGGCCAGACCTACGGGCGCGAGCAACGCTCGGGCGGCTATGGCTACGGTTCGGGCGGACGCAGCAGCGGGGGCCGCTATGACCCCGACGAACGCGCGTACGAACACTTTACCGGCGCCGACGAGCGCAGCGACCTGAACCGTGGCTACGGCGGCGCGGGTGGTTCGGCAGCGGCGCGCCGCTCGCAGCGGGTGGGACCGAAGGGCTACCAGCGCTCGGACGAGCGCATCCGCGAGGACCTGTGCGAACGGCTGGCGATGACCAGCCGCGTCGACGTGCGCGAGGTGGAGGTATCGGTCTCGGGCGGCGTGGTGACACTGAGCGGCACGGTGCAGGATCGGCAGCAGAAGTACCGCATCGAGGACATGGTCGATGACGTGTTCGGCGTGAAGGACGTGCACAACCAGATCCGCGTCGCGCGGGAATCGCGTGACTCGCGCGATTCGCGGGAATCGGGCTCGGCTGGCGGGCAGGGTGTCAGCCGCACCGGCGGCCTGGCCGGCAGCGGATCGGGCGGCAGCGGCAGCGGTGGTGCCAGCGGCACCAGTGGTACCAGCGGCACCAGCGGCCAGTCGCAGGGTCTGTCGGGCCAGGGCACCAGCGCAGCGTCCAGTGCGTCCGGCAGCAGTGGCAGCCTGGGCAGCAGCATCGGCAGCAGCACCAGCAGTAGTGGCCTGGGCAGCAGCAGTACATCGGGCGGCCTCGGCAGCGGCTCGACGCCGGGCAAGTCGGGTAGCTGACGACGCGTTTGCCTGCGCCGGTCTGGTCGGCCTGTGCTGACCGGACCGGCGCGGCGCCCCGCACGTGCATCCGCCAACCATCCATTCCAACGAGGAGATGCCATGCCTTTCGCCTATGCAGGAACCCGTCGCCGCCGCAACCGCGACCGCCGGCGCGCTCACGACACGCTGGAAAGCAGCGCCGCCCAGCCGGACGGCACCCGCCCCACCGAGGCGCGCGAGGAACGGGACCCCACAGCCGCCCGCCGCGCGGCCGACGAGGAACGCGCCACCGCGCGCGAGCCGCAGCGCGGCGAGATGCCGCCGGGCGTGGGCAGCGAAGACCTGCTGGACCCCGGCAGCCGCGACCCGGACGCTCCGCCGGTCGACAACCGTTCCTGAGAGGAGGACACCATGCGACATTCGATAGCTGCCAGCGCCATCGCGCTGCTGGCCATGTACGGCGTGGCCCACGCCCAGACGTCTACCCAGACGCCCAAGGTCGATAATCGCGGGCCGGGCATGGCCGCGTCGGACGTGGCGCCCGGTGCGCCGTCGACGGGTGTGTCGAAGGACGGCCATCGCAAGTCGGGCAGCGGCACCGCGTCGAACCAGGGCGCCTCTGCGGCGCAGACCTACGACTATCCCGCTTCCGCGCCGAAGAAGGCGCCGGCCAAGCGGCCGTAACCAACGCAGCAATCCGATGCCGGGCCCCCGCCACGCGCGGGGGCCTGGGCTTGGTTCATCGGCTATCGCACCAGATCGGCCGCGTCGAGCGACCAGTAACGCTCGGGCGCGCAGACGTCGGCAAGCTGTGCCGGCGAGAACAGCCCTAGCTGGCTCTCGTAGGCTTGCACCGCGCGGGCCTTCTGCGCGGTGAACACGCCAACGGGCATGTGCACCGGCGACGCCAGCAGCCCCTCCTGCCACCACCCGGCCATGCGGCTCTGCAGCGCGCCGGGCACGCGGCGGTGGATGGCTTCCTCGTAGAAGATCCAGCGGAACGATGACGCGACGGTCGGGTGCGTGCTGGGCACGGTCTCGGGCACGTCGACATAGGCGGCCTCACGCACCAGCATGCACGCGGCATTGACGAGCATGTGGTCGGCGTGGCGCAGCCCCATCGGCGCCAGGATCGTGCTGCCGGGCTGGAGCGCCAGCAGCCGGCCCAGCCGCACCGCGATGGTTACCGGGTCGTAGCGCGGGCCTTCGTCCTGCGACAGAAAGTCCAGCCACACGGGCTGGGCGCCTAGCGTGGCCAGCGCGCGGGCGTCTTCCTGGCGGCGGGCCTCCATGGCCTGCCGCGCGGACGTGAAACCCGCCGCGCTGTCGCGCGCCCGCGCGGGCTGGTGGCGATCGGGCAATCCCGCGAACACGGTGATGACCATGGCGCGCCGGCTGGCGGCCAGCAGGCTGCCACAACTGAATACCGCGTCTTCCAGATGGGGCGAAATGATGGTCAGGGGGTGTGGAATTTCCATACGGTTGCAACTCCGGCCGGTCAGGAAGGGCAACCCGGCCGTATAGCCGGGCATGATCGGAAAAGTTGCAAGCCGCGTGCCGGTCCGGCGAACGGCGGTATCAATCCCCCGCCGATTCGGGCAGCACGGCGACCGCCTCGATCTCGAACAGCATGCCGTCCAGCGCCAGCCGCGGCACCGGGATCAACGTGCAGGGCGGCGCCGGCCAGTCGCCCAGCAGCGCCTGCCAGGCCCGGCTGAAGACGGCCAGGCGCTCCATCGAATGGTCGACGATCAGCACCGTGATCTTGGCGATGTCCGGAATGTCGGCGCCGCCGGCCTGCAGCGCCACGCGCAGGTTGGCCAGCGCCTGGTTGACCTGCGCCGCGAAGTCGGCGCGCAGCCCGCCGCACATGTCCTCGCCGCCCTGGCCGGCGGCGAATATGATCCGGGCCGGGCGGGTGGCCACGGCCACGTGGGAATAGCCGTTGAGCCGGGGGTCGTACAGGTCGGGCGGGTTCATGAACTGCAGATAGGGGGCGCGGGGCGATTCGAGCAGCATGGCAGGGTCCTGGGGTAGGGGGTGAGGGTCCACGAAAAAGGCGTCGCGGCAGTATCAGACCTCAAGCGCACTTGAGGTCAAGCGCGGTTGCGATACCATCGCGCGGTGCAAGGGCTTTCCGATGACGACCATGACCAAGACACCAGACGCGCCGAGGCTGCGGGCGCAAGACCCGCTGACCATTGGCCAGGTGGCCGAGCGCAGCGGCATTGCCGTGTCCGCGCTGCATTTCTACGAATCGAAGGGGCTGATCGCCAGCACCCGCAGCGCGGGCAACCAGCGCCGCTATCCGCGCGGCATCCTGCGCCGGCTGGCCGTCATCCGCGTGGCGCAGCGCATGGGGCTGCCGCTGGCGACGATCGCCGACGCGTTCGCGCACCTGCCCGCCAGCAAGGCGCCAACCGTGGCCGACTGGCGGCGGCTGTCCGCCGCGTGGCGCGAGGACCTGGACGCCCGCATCCGCATGCTGACCCTGCTGCGCGACCAGCTTGACGGCTGCATCGGCTGCGGCTGCCTGTCGCTGAAGGCGTGTCCACTACGTAATCCGCAGGATGTGATGGCCGGCGAGGGCCCGGGCGCGCACGTGGAGCCCGGCGCCTGCCCGGGGGCCGCGCGCCGCGAACCGTGACAACGGAACAACCGTCGTGCGAACTGAAAAAGCCGATTGGCCTTTGACGTCCATGATTCAGCTTGTTCGCAACCCCTGCTGACACAAGGAGCAAATCATGAACACATGGAAGATGCTGATTGGCGCCACGATCGTGGCAATCCCCGCAATGTCGTTCGCCCAGAGCGTGCAGAGCGCCCAGGCGCCGGTGACCCGCGCCGAGGTGCGGGCCGACCTGATCGCGCTGGAAAAGGCCGGCTACCAGCCGGGCCGCAATGACGACGACTATCCGGTCGACCTGCAGCGCGCCGAGGCCAAGGTCGCGGCCGAACAGGGCGTGAAGCAGCCGGTGCAGACGGTGCAGCCGATGGCAAGCATGCACGCCGCCAACACGGTGCCGCGCATCGACCTGCCGCGCAACGCGTTCTACGACGGAGCCTGACCCGGAGCGGCTTGCCATGACCCTGCCGCGTCCCGCGCCCGGCCGCCGCCTCCCCGGCGCGGCCGGGCGCTACTGGTTTTTCATCGCGTCGGCCAGCCGGCGGATGATCTCGCCTTCGGTCTTGAACGCCTTCTGGGCGTAGGCGGCGTACTGGTCGGGGCCCATGTAGTTGGTGTCCATGCCGTACTGGCGCGTCACGGTCAGGAACTTCGGGTCCTTGAGCGCGGTGCGGAAGGCGTCGTCCAGCCGCTTGACCACGGCCGGCTTCATGTTGGCCGGGCCGATGATGCCGAACGGCGAATTCGACCAGACCGGATAGCCGATCTCCTTCAGCGTCGGCGCGTTCGGAAAATCGGCAGCCCGCTTCTCCGACAGCGTGGCCAGCACGCGCATCTGGCCGTTCTGCACGTACGGCAGCAGCGTGTTCGACAGCACGGCCACGTCCGACGACCCGCCCAGCAGCGCCGTGATGGCCTCGGCGTCGCCCTTGTACGGCACGTGCGTCCAGTTCGATTGCGTGACGCGCGCCAGTTCCGAGATCGTCAGGTGCTGGCTGCCGTAGATGCCCGTGGTGCCGTAGCTGATGCCCTTCTTGTCGGCCTTGGCGTCGGCAATCAGCTCCTGCATCGTCTGCCACTTGGCGTCCTTGCGCACCGCCACCGCGAAGTTGTAGTCCGCGATCATCGACACGTACGTCAGGTCCTTGAGCGGGTCGTAGCGCATCTTCTGCACGTGCGGCAGCCGGAAGATCACCACGGGCGCCATGCTGAGCGTGTAGCCGTCTGGCTCGGTGGTCACCATCTGCGTGGCGCCGAGCGTGCCGCTGACACCGGGCTTGTTCTCGACCACGATGGACTGGCCCAGCTCGCGGCCGGCGGCATCGGCCAGCGCGCGTGCCACCTGGTCGGTCACGCCGCCCGCGCCGTAGGGCACGATCAGCCGGATGGGACGGGTGGGGAATTCGTCGGCCGCCAGGGCGGGGCCGGCGGCGGCCAGCGTCAGCCCGGACAGGGCCAGCGCGGCGCCAAGCAAGCGTCGTCGTTGCATGAGGGTCTCCTGGGTTGTCTGCCGGATCGGTCATGTCCGGTCTGCGAGGTTGTTTGGCCAGTATGACAACCCCGGAGACGCCTCGCCATCGGGACTTTGCGCAGGTCGCGCGCTTATCCACCGATTTCATCGCCCGCATGCGTAGCCTGCATTGCATGCGGGCGGGCTGGCCTAGCTGTTCACAATCACGCGCGACCGGATGAATGCCTCGTGCTGCATCAGCGTGTCGGCCCAGCCGGCCGGCGGCACCAGGCTGATATCGGTAATCACATAGCCGATGTCGCCCTCGGTCTGCAGTTGCTGGGCCTCGATGTTGGCGCCAATCTCGGCCAGCGCCTGGTTCAGGTGCGACAGCGTGCCGGGCCGGTTGTAGTGGATGTTGAGCACCCGCGCCGGGGAATCGAGCGGGTTCGGCTGGATCTGCGGCAGGTTCACGGCGCCGATTGTCGCGCCTGTTTCCAGGAAGTTGGCCAGCTTGGTGGCCACCTCGACGCCGATGTTCTCTTGCGCTTCCTCGGTGCTGCCGCCCACGTGCGGTGTCAGAATCACATTCGGCTTGCCCTGCAGCGGCGTGACGAACGGATCGGTATTGCTGCGCGGTTCCTCCGGAAACACGTCGATGGCGGCGCCGGCGATGTGGCCGCTGTCGAGCATCGCGGCGAGCGTGTCGATATCGACCACCGTCCCGCGCGACGCGTTGAGCAGGATGCTGCCCGGCCGCATGGCGGCCAGCGCCTTCGCGTTGAGCAGGTTGCGCGTCTGGGGCGTGGCGGGCACGTGCAGCGTCACCACGTCGGCCGCCGCCAGCGCGTCTTCGAGCGAGTGCATCGGCACCGCGCCGCCAATCGACAGGCGCGGGCGGACGTCGTAGAACACCACGCGCATGCCCATCGCCTCGGCCAGGATGCCCACCTGGGCGCCGATATTGCCGTAGCCGATCACGGCCATGGTCTTGCCACGGATCTCGAACGAGCCCTTGGCCGTCTTCTGCCACTGGCCCTGGTGCGCGGCGCGGCTTTTCTCGGGGATGCGGCGCATCAGCATGATGGTCTGGCCGATCACCAGCTCGGCCACCGAGCGCGTGTTCGAGAACGGCGCGTTGAACACCGGAATGCCGGCGTGGGCCGCGGCCCCGAGGTCCACCTGCGAGGTGCCGATGCAGAAGCAACCAACCGTCAGCAGCCGCTGGGCGTTGGCAAAGTGTTCGGCGCCCAGATGCGTGGCGGAGCGGATGCCCAGCAGGTCGTGGTCGCGGACGGCGGCAAGCAGGGCGTCGCCGGCCAGCGCCTTCGATTGCGTGGCGACGTCGATCTGATGGCGGCCCAGCAGTTGCTGGCCGCTGGCGTGGATGTTTTCGAGCAGGAGAGCGCTTGCCATGAGGGTAGGGCGTGCTTCAGAGGAGTTTAGAAGGCGGATCGGGCGTCCTGTACCGGACGCGCACAACCAGACAATAGCACCGAGCCTTTCCCGTGCTGGGGTTATGGGCAAGCCATAGGGGACCGGCCAGTCGTCATACAAGTGCTTGTCACGCGGCGCACTTTCTCATAGGATGTCGGACAACTATAACGACGCTGGACGCGGCTTCCAACGCACCCGTCCGGCATCCCAAAGAGGAGACCGCATGGCATCGCATCCGTCCAACGTCGATACCCGCCGCCGCCAGTGGCTCAAGGCCGGCGCGGCCCTTGGCGCCGCCGCCGCGAGCGGCCAGGCCCTGGCCCAGGCTTTCGAATTCAAGCCGGCCCAGCGCTACCCCGACCCGGCCGTCGAGATCCTGGACCCGAGCTTTGGCAAGTACCGCCTGTTCAGCTCCACCGTGGAGCAGGTGGCCACCGGGTTCCGCTGGGTCGAGGGGCCGGTGTACTTTGCCGATGGCCGCTACCTGCTGTTCTCGGACATTCCGAACAACCGCATCATCAAGTTCGACGAAACGACCAACCAGTGGAGCGTGTTCCGGTCGCCGGCCAATTTCACCAACGGCCACTGCCGCGACCGGCAGGGCCGGCTGGTGAGCTGCGAACACCTGACGCGGCGCGTGACCCGCACCGAGTACGACGGCTCGATCACGGTGCTGGCGGACCGCTACCAGGGCAAGCGCTTCAACTCGCCCAACGACATCGTCTGCAAGTCCGACGGCTCGCTGTGGTTCACCGACCCGCCGTTCGGCATCGCCGGCGACTGGGAGGGCGACAAGGCCGCGTCGGAACTGCCGCACGCGGTCTATCGCATCGACCCCAAGGACAACAGCGTGACGCAGGTCATCGCCGACCTGAACGGCCCCAACGGCCTGGCGTTCTCGCCCGACGAGCGCAAGCTGTACGTGATCGAGTCCCGCGCGCAGCCGTACCGCGTGATGTGGGCCTATGACGTGGGCGCCGACGGCCAACTGAGCGGCAAGACGCGCGTGATCGATGCCAACGGCCCCGGCGCGCTGGACGGCTTCAAGGTCGACGTGGACGGCAACATCTGGGCCGGCTGGGGCAGCAGCGGGGCGCCCGGCGCGGACCCGGCCAAGCTCGACGGCGTGCGCGTGTTCAACCCGCAGGGCAAGGCCATCGGCCATATCCACCTGCCCGAGCGCTGCCCCAACCTGTGCTTCGGCGGGCCCAAGCGCAACCGCCTGTACATGGCCAGCAGCCATTCGGTGTACGCCCTGTACGTGGAAACACGCGGCGCGGTCTGAGTCTGACCGGCGCGCCACCGGCGGCCGATACATGGCCGCCGGGGCCGCCGGCGCTGACAAAAACTATTGAAATCACCCACCGAGAAAACTGACTTCCAATCCGCGTGGAATCTGCGACGATGCGGCATTCGCCACCGTCCAGGCGGGCTTGCCCGCACCCACGAGGAGACCTTCATGAAACGCGCATGTCTGGGCGCCCTGGCGGCCGCCGGGCTGTTGGCGCCGCTGGCCGCGCAGGCCACCGAAGGCGCGCTCGGGCGGCCGGTGGCCGGCACCAGCGTGTCGCCCAACGTGGGGGTGATCCCGGACCAGCCGGTCTGGATCGGCAACCTCCAGCAGCTTTACCTGGACGGGTCGGTCAGCGGCGGGCGCGAGGTAGCCATCGGCGGACGCACCACGGCCGGCATCGACGCCAAGCTGGCGCTGACGCTGGCAACGGTGATGAAGGTCTGGAACACCGGCCCGGGCGCCTGGAACTTTGCCACGAGCTTCACGCTGCCCTATGTCTGGACGTCGGTGCACGCCACCACGGCCTTCACGGGCGCCAACGGCGCGTTCTCGCGCGGCAGCTCGGACCGGGCGTCGAACCTCTACGACATCTACTTTGCGCCGGTCATCGCCGGCTATCACTTCTCGAAGACCAGCCACATGGCGCTGAGCTTCAACATCTGGGCCCCCACCGGCCAGTACGACAAGAACGCGCTGGCCAACCCGGGCCTGAACACCTGGACCTTCGTGCCGCAGGTGGCATTCACCCACCTGATGCCGCAGTACGGGCTGGAATTCAACGCGGTGGCCGCGTTCCAGTTCTACACGCGCAACAGCGCCACCGACTACCAGAACGCGCCGCTGTTCACGCTGGACGTCATGGGCGTCAAGAAATTCGGCGCCTGGGGCGCCGGGGTGGTCATGGGCACGGTCCAGCAGCTCGGCGACGATACCGGCCCCGTGGCCGACCGCCTGAACGGCTTTCGCGGCCACGACTTCGCGATCGGCCCGATCGTGACCTACGACACCAGGCTGGCCGGCAAGCATCCGCTGTCGTTCAGCCTGCGCTGGGTGCCAACCGTCGCCAGCAAGAACCGGCTCGACGGCACCGCAACCTTCCTGGCCACGGCGACGCTGGTGTTCTGACAGCCCGCATCTCCGGCAGCGTTTTCTCCCCTCTCCCGCGCGCGGGAGAGGGGCCGGGGGTGAGGGCCAGCGGTACAAGTTGCCACCACTCGGCAAGCAGAACCTCGACGCCCTCTCCCGAAGCCCCTCTCCCAGCGGGAGAGGGGCGCCACCCATCAGCTCAATCCACGCTCAACCCAATGCCATCGCCGGGTCGCTGATGCCGTGGCGGCCGGTTTCGACGCGGCCGGCAAAGCGGCGGTAGAACGTCGGGTCGCTGCTGCACGTGACCGCGAAGTCGTACCACTGGGCGCTGTCGGCCAGCTTCCAGTCCAGCGTCGACGTGCCGCCGGCGGCCACGTCAGCCTTCCACGGGCCGTCGGTCCGGTAGGCCAGCGGCGTGACCGTGAACGTGCACGGCCTGGCGCCCTGGTTCATCAGGTCGACGTAGACGTTGCCGTTGGCGATGTCGTAGCAGACGCGGATCTCGGGCGCTGCCTGCGCCGCGCCCAGCGTCTTGACGTCGCCGGTGAAGCGGCGGTGGTAGCCGTTCGGGCCGAGCACCCACAGGTCGTACTTGCCGAAGTTGTCCAGCGCGGCGTCCCAGCTGTCGGTCAGCGTCTTGCCGGCTTCCACCATGTAGCGGCGCGGGTTGCGGTCGAGCTTGTTGACGTCGTACACGTGGAACACGGCCGCCTGGCCGCCCGTGTTGGCGAAGACCAGTTCCACCTGGCCGCTGGCGTGGCAGCGGGCGCTGGTGTGCAGCTCGTAGGGCAGCGCGCGCGACGGCCGGGTGCCCTGCGCCTGCTGCGGCAGCAGCATGTCGCGCGGCACCGGCACCTGCGGCAGGGCCTGCTGCGCGGCGCGAATCTGGTCGGCCTGGGTGCGCGTGGACGGGCCGCTGAACGCGGGCAGCGGCTCGGTGTTCGGCGACTTGAAGTTGAAGGCGCTGGTCAGGTCGCCGCAGACGGCGCGGCGGTACGGGCTGATGTTCGGCTCCTTGACGCCAAAGCGGGCTTCCAGGAAGCGCAGCACCGACGTGTGGTCGAACACCTGCGAGTTGACCCAGCCGCCCCGGCTCCACGGCGAAATCACGTACAGCGGCACGCGCGGGCCCGGGCCGTAGACGCGGCCGTCCTTGGCCGGCTGGCTGGTGCTGCCGGCCGGCGGGCCGTGGTCGAAGTACTCGGCCTTGAGGTCGTCCTCGGACAGCGTGGTCTTGCCGGCGTAGCTCTTGTCGACGTTGCGCGACGGGGCCGACGGCGACGGCACGTGGTCGAAGTAGCCATCGTTCTCGTCGAAGTTGATCAGCAGGACGGTCTTGCTCCAGACGTCGGGGTTGGCGGTCAGCGCGTCCAGCACCTCGGCCAGGAACCACGACCCCTGCACCGGGCTCGACGGCCCCGGATGCTCGCAATAGATCGACGGCGCGTTGATCCACGACACCTGCGGCAGCGTGCCGTTCATCACGTCACGGCGGAACGCATCGAGGTACTGCTCCGGCTGCGCGCCCGGCAGCGTGTTGGCGATGCCCTTGTACAGCGGATTGGCCGCGTTGTCGGTGGCCGCGTTGTAGGCGTGGTACGGCAGCGCCTGGCCCGTGTTGTTGTACGGGGCGCCCGGCGCGCCGCCGCTGGACACCGGGAAGCCCGAGTTCAGGTTGGCCTGGCGGAACGTGCGGAACGCGCCCAGCATGTTGTCGCCCCATTCGTCGGGCATGTTCTGGTAGCTGATCCAGCTCACGCCGGCCTCTTCCAGGCGCTCGGCGTAGGTCTTCCACGTGTAGCCGGTGTTGGCGTCGCCGGCCGTGCCGTTGATGGCGTCCCACTCGTTGTTGACGAAGGCCACGCCCTGGGGCATCGCGCCGTTGGTGCCGGTCATGTGGAACGAGCGGTTGGCGTCGGTGCCCGTGTGCATGGCGCAGTGATAGGCGTCGCAGATCGTGAACGCGTTGGCCAGGGCGAACTGGAACGGGATCTCCTTTTCCTTGTAGTAGCCCATCGACGTGTCGGTCTTGGCCACGGGCCAGCGCGACATGCGGCCGTTGTCCCACGCCTGCTGGCTGTCGGCCCAGGCGTGCGGGGTGCCGGATACGCGCTGGGCGTTGCCGGCCTGGTCATCCAGGTGGTACGGCGTGATCAGCGTGCCGTTGGCGCGTTCCTGCTGCCAGACCTTGCGGCCGTTCGGCATCGGGATCGTGATGCGGTCGCCAAACCCGCGCACGCCCATGAGCGTGCCGAAGTAGTGGTCGAACGAGCGGTTTTCCTGCATCAGGATCACGACGTGCTGGACGTCCATGATGGTGCCGGTGACGTTGCTGGCCGGAATGGCCAGCGCGCGGCGGATGCTGGGCGGAAAGGTGGCGAGGGCTGCGGCCGAGAAGGCGGCGCCGGCGCTGGCCTGCAGGAATTTGCGGCGGGATGTCATGTTCTGGAAACGGGCAAGGGTTGGTGGCGGTGCGCGGCAGGCGATCAGGGCGCGCAGCGCTTCTCGACGGGCTGGGACGGGGTGGACGGGTCCGAGGGGTTCGACGGGTTGCCGGGGTTGGTCGGATTCGACGGTGCCGGGGCGTCGTCGTTGCCGCCGCAGGCGGACAGTGCCGCGACCGTCAGGCAGACGGCCAGCAGCACCCGGGCAGGGCGCAGCAGGGATGGCATGGGGATTCCTTCGACTGGAGGGGTTGTCTTGCTCCGGCAGATGGCCGGAAGCCCCGCAAGGCTAAGGAGGGAACGTGACAGGCCAGTGACGCAATCGCCGCTTCGTGAAACCGAATGTAAAACTGTGGCGACATCACCGAAATAAAACGGGGCGCCATGAAGGCGCCCCGCAGGCGTGGTAGGAGGGGGACGACGGCCGAATCAGTCGGCCGTGATGTTGCCGGTCTGGATGACCTTCTTCCAGCGCGCGAACTCGGACGCCTGGAACGCCGTGAACTGCTCCGGCGTGTTGGCGACGACCTCGAAGCCCAGTTCCAGCAGCTTGGGCTTGTTGGCCGGGTCGTTCATCGCAGCCACCACGGCATTGTGGAGCTTGGCCTTGATATCCGCCGGCAGGCCCTTGGGCGCGGCGATGGCCTGCCACGAGTAGACCGTCACGCCCTTGTAGCCCAGTTCCTCCATGGTCGGCACGTCGGGCAGGATCGGCGAGCGCTTGGTGCTGGTGATGGCCAGCGCGCGCAGCTTGCCGGCCTTCAGGTGCGGCACGGCGGTGTTGATGTTCATGAACGTGGCATCCACCTGGGCGCCCAGCAGGTCGTTCAGCGCCGGCGCGCCGCCCTTGTACGGCACGTGCACGCCGGTGGTGCCGGTCTGCTGCCAGAACAGCTCGGCGGTCAGGTGGTCGCTGGTGCCGTTGCCTGCCGAGGCGAACGACATCTTGTTCGGGTTGGCCTTCTCGAACGCGATCACGTCCTGCAGCGACTTGTGCGGCGATGCGGCCGGCACGGCCAGCACGTTCGGCGCCTGCACGGCCACGCTGATGTAGTCGAAATCCTTGGTCGGGTCGTAGCCCGCGTTCTTGGTCAGGTGCGGGCCGATCACGAACGGGCCCAGCGACGACACGAACAGCGTGTAGCCGTCGGCCGGCGCGCGCCTGGCTGCCGCCGCGCCGATCATGCCGGCCGCGCCCGGGCGGTTGTCCACCACAAAGCTGCCGCCAAACGTCTGCTGGAACTTGGCGCTCAGGATGCGCGCGATGTTGTCGGTGGAGCCGCCCGGCGGGAACGGCACGATCATCGTCACGGGTTTTTCGGGCCAGGCCGCGTGGGCGGCGGCCATCGTGGCGCCCAGCAGCAGCGATACCAGCGCTTTCTTCATCATCGTTGTCTCCTTCGTTGTGCGTGTGTTGTACGTGTGGCCGGCAGCGCGGGTCAGCGCGTGCCGAATTCGGCCTGCTCGCGCGTCCAGGCGCGGGCCTGGTCGCTGATGGTCAGCCCCAGGCCGGGGCGGGTGGGGACGATGATCCGGCCGTTGGCGATGTCCAGCCGCTCGTTGAACAGCGGCTCCAGCCAGTCGAAATGCTCGACCCACGGCTCGCGCGGATAGGCGGCGGCCAGGTGGACGTGCAGCTCCATCGCAAAGTGCGGCGCGATCATCAGCCCGGCATGCTCGGCCAGCGCGCAGACCTTCAGGAACGGCGTGATGCCGCCCACGCGCGGCGCGTCGGGCATCAGGTAGTCGGCCGCGCGGTGGCGGATCAGGTCCCAGTGCTCGGCGGCGCTGGTCAGCATCTCGCCGGTGGCGATCGGCGTATCGAACTGCTGCGCCAGCGCGGCGTGGCCCTCGTGGTCGTAGGCGTCCAGCGGTTCCTCGATCCAGACCAGGTTGAACGATTCGAACGTGCGGCACATGCGCTGCGCGGTGGGGCGGTCCCACTGCTGGTTGGCGTCGACCATGATCGGCACCGCATCGCCCAGCTTCTCGCGTACGGCCGACACGCGCTGGATGTCGAGCTTGCCGTCGGGCTGGCCGACCTTGAGCTTGATGCCGCCGATGCCGCGCTCCACCGACGCGGCCGCGTTGACCAGCAACTGGTCCAGCGGCGTGTGCAGGAAGCCGCCGGACGTGTTGTAGCAGCGCACGGCGTCACGGTGGGCGCCCAGCAGCTTGGCCAGCGACAGCCCCGCGCGCCTGGCCTTCAGGTCCCACAGCGCCACGTCGAACGCGCCGATGGCCTGCGTCGACAGGCCGCTGCGGCCTACCGACGCGCCGGCCCAGCATAGCTTGTCCCAGAGCTTGCCGATGTCGCTCGGGTCTTCGCCCAGCAGGGTAGGGGCGATCTCCTGGGCGTGGGCGAACTGGCCCGGGCCGCCCGCGCGCTTGGAATAGCTGAAGCCCAGCCCCTCGTGGCCGCTGGCGGTGCGGATTTCCGCGAACAGGATGGCCACTTCGGTCATCGGCTTCTGGCGCCCGGTCAGCACCTTGGCGTCGCTGATCGGCGTGGCCAGCGGCAGGTAGCAGGACGACAGCCGGATCGACGTGATGGCGTCGGCGGCGGACGGGCGTTGCGAAGCGGGCGAGACAGACGGGGCGGTCATGGGCGGGCGCATCCTGTAAAACGTCGGAACCGGGTTCCAGACTTCAGACATCGTATGACATCGTTGTCAAAAAACGGCCGAAACCGGCCGCACGGGCATTGCTATCATCCGGGGCCATGCATTGACTGGCGACGGCCCGAAGCTGCTTTCGCGTCACCGGCAACACGTTGCCCGGACAGCGAATGGAAAGAATGCTAACGTTGTCATCCGCCCCGGTCAATCGGGGCGGGCCGCACCTGGCGTAGTCGTTTACCCGCACCGCAAACCCCTTATGTCCGATTCATCCGGCAGCAAGTCTGTCACGCTGCACGACGTCGCCCGCGAGGCCGGCGTGTCACTGATTACCGCTTCGCGCGCGCTGAGCAACCCGGGCCTGGTCTCCGACAAGACCATTGCCCGCGTGCGCCAGGCGGTGGAGGCCACCGGCTATATCCCGAACCTGCTGGCCGGCGGCCTGAAGTCGCGCCGCACCATGACCGTGGCCGCGCTGGTGCCCAATATCGCGGTGGCGCAGTTCATCCCGACGGTCAAGGCCCTGACCGATGCGCTGGACGCGGCCGGCTACCAGTTGATCCTGGGGCAGACCGGCTACGACCACGCGCGCGAGGAGGCGCTGCTGGGCACGATGATCAGCCGCCGCCCGGACGGCATCGTCGTCACCGGGCTGGTCCACGCGCAGGCATCGCGCGACCGGCTGCGGCGGTCCGGCATTCCCGTGGTGGAGACCTGGGACCTGAGCGACCGGCCCGTGGACATGGCCGTGGGGTTCTCGCACCTGAAGGTCGGCAGCGCCGTGGCGGGCTATTTCCTGTCGAAGGGCTGGCGGCGCTTTGGCATCGCCACCGGCGACGACCAGCGGGCCGCTGTGCGGCGCGAAGGCTTTGTCTCGACACTGGGCCACGACGTGCCCGTCGCGCGCGTGCCGGCGCCCAGCAGCCTGGGGCTCGGGCGGCAGGCGCTGGGCGACCTGCTGGCGCAGGACCCGCGCATCGAGGCCATCTTCTGCAGTTCGGACCAACTGGCCCAGGGCGTGATCGAGGAAGCGCGGGCGCGCGGCCTGCGCGTGCCCGAGGATCTGGCCGTCTGCGGCTTTGGCGACGCCGATTTTGCCGCGCACATGGTGCCGTCGCTGACGTCCGTGCAGGTCGACGGCGCGGGCATGGGCACGCTGGCGGCCGGGCTGCTGCTGGCGCGCTGCCGCGGCGAGACCGTGGCGCAGCCGGTGGTCGACGTCGGCTTCCGCATCGTCGAGCGCGGCTCCACCTGACGCTAGTCGGCCACTTCGGGCGCGGGCAGCACGGTCACGCGCCGCGCCTGTCCCGCCACCGGCAGTTCGATCGTCACGCCGCCGCCGCTGTCGGCATCATGGCCGGTCAGCGCCGTGACCACCACCTGGTGCGTGACCAGCAGGTACGGCCCGCCGCGCGGGTCGAGCTGGTCGATATAGCGCGACAGCCGCTTGATCTGCGCGTCACGCGCGGCGGCGTCCGACCCCAAGAACGAATTCAGCATCGGTTCCACGCGCACCGGCCCAAGGCCGATCAGCCGCGCCGTGTCCTGGCAGCGGCACCAGGCGCTGGTGAGCACCTGCGTGGGCCGGAATCCGGCCGCCTTCCATCGTTCGCCCAGCTTGCGCGCCTGCTCGCGCCCGCCTGCGGAGAGGTTGCGCTGCGTCGCGCAGTCGTCGAGCCGGAAGCCGGCGGGATCGCCCACCCCCGGCGCGCGGGCATGGCGCAGCACGACCACGACGTTCGGGCGGGTCAGGTCGACGGGCGACGTTGCCGCGTGCGCGCGGGGCGGCAGGAGCGCCGGCAGGGTGGCCGTCCAGAGGGCGGCGGGGAGGACAAGCAGGCTGCGGCGAGTGGGCACGGCGGGCTCCGGCGGGGCGTCCGGGGTGGACGTCCTTCACGATAGACCACGGCCGGACGCATAACAAAACCGTATGACCCCCGTGCAAACTGTGATTTGACGGTATGACCGTGCGATTCCCATACTCGGCGCCATCAACGAGGAGAGTTGCATGGAATCGAAGGTCAGCCGCCGCCTGACGCAAGCCACCGCCCCCGAGCTTTGCGCGCACATCTACCTGCCGCGCCTGGCGCGCGAGTTTGCCCCCGGCTTTCGCTATCTCACCGACATCAACGCGGCGCATCTGGTCATGCTGCATGGCGCCGGACTGGTGCCGACGGACGTGGCCGCCACGCTGGCGCGGGCGCTGCTGCGGATCGAGCAGGACGGCCCCGACGCGGTGCCGCTGGACCCCGAACGCGAGGACGCCTATTTCAACTACGAAGCGCACCTGATGGCGATGGCCGGCGCCGACGCGGGCGGCCGCCTGCATGTGGCGCGCAGCCGCAACGACATCCTGGCCACGCACGACCGCCTGCGCGCCCGCGACACCGTGCTGGCGCTGCTGGCCGCGCTGGCCGACACGCGCGACGTGGCGCTGCGGCAGGCCGATGCCCACGCCGATGCCGTGATGCCCGGCTACACGCACCTGCAGGCCGCGCAGCCGATCACGTATGGCTACTACCTGTGCGGCGTGGCGCAGGCGCTGGGGCGCGACATCGCGCGGCTGCGCCAGGCGCTGGACCGGCTGGACGCCTGCCCGCTGGGCGCCGGCGCGCTGGCCGGCACCGCGTTTCCGATCGACCGGGCGGCCACGGCCCGCTGGCTGGGCTTTGGCACCTACGCGCCGAACGCGCTCGATGCGGTGGCGTCGCGCGACTTCGCCTGGGAGATCCTGTCGGCCATGGCCATCGCCACGGTCACCTGGGGCCGCGTGGCGCAGGACCTCTACGTCTGGGCCACGCCCGAGTTCGGGCTGATCGACTTTCCGGACAGCGTGGCTGGCACGTCGAGCATCATGCCGCAGAAGAAAAACCCGGTGGTGCTGGAGTACCTGAAGGGCAAGGGTGGCCACATGATCGGCATGCTCACGGCGTCGCTGGCGGCGCTCAAGGGCAGCCATTTCACGCATTCCGGCGACGGCAACCGCGAAAGCATGCGCGGCTTCTGGGACGCCACCGACGAGGCGCTGCGCTGCGCGAGCCTGCTGAAGCTGGTGCTGCAGACCGCCACGCCGCGTCGCGCAAACATGCTGGACCGGGCCCGCTGCGATTTCTCGTCGGCCACCGATCTGGCGGACATGCTGGTGCGCGACGCCGGCATGTCGTTCCGCGAGGCGCACCACGTGGTCGGCGCCGTGGTGCGCGAGGCGCTCGACCGCCACCTGCCGGCCAGCGAGATCGACAGCGGCATGGTGAACCGGGCCGCCGCCGCGCACACGGGCCGGGCGCTGGACGTCGATGCAGAGGTCGTGGCGCGTTGTCTCGATCCCGTGCAGGGCGTGGCGGCGCGGCAGTCGGCCGGCGGGCCGGCCCCCGCGCTGGTGCGGCAGCAGGTGGCCGACCAGCTCGACGAACTGGCGCGCGACCGGCAGGCCATCGACGCGCTGCGTGTCACCGTCGACGCCAGCCGGGCCGCGCTGCGGCGCGCGGTGGAGCGGCTTCAGTCCCTGGCGTAGCGCGCCGCTGGCGTGTTCTGCGACAGCACCGCGGCCATCGCCCCGCGCGCGGCTTCGTAGGCTTGCCAGTGCTCCACCGCGTGGAGCGACGGGATCGTGATCAGCTCGCCGCGGTCCAGGCCGACCAGCGCGGCGTCGACAAGGTCCGCCGCCGGCATGACGATGGCCTGGTCCAGGTGCTCGACCGGCAGGCCGCCCGTTTCCCAGAAATCGGTGGCCGTGGCGCCGGGCAGCACGGCCTGCACGCGCACGCCCTTGGCCGCCAGCTCGTGGTGCAGCGACTGGCTGAACGCGGTAACGAACGCCTTGCTGCCGCCGTAGACGCCGTTCAGGATCTCCGGCGCGATGGACACGATCGACGAGATGTTGACGATGGTGCCCTGGCCGCGCGCCACGAAGCCGGGCACTGCGGCGTAGCTGAGCCGCGTCAGCGCGGTCACGTTCAGCTCGATCATCCTGGTCATCTGGTCGACGTCGCTGTCCAGCAGCGGCGTATGGGTGCCGATGCCGGCGTTGTTGACCAGCAGCGTGATGCTGGCATCGGTGCGCAGCTTGTCTTCGACGGTGGCCAGCGACGCGCGGTCGCCCAGGTCGGCCGGAAACACCTCGACCGCGCGGCCGGTTTCGTCGGTGATGCGCCGCGCCAGCGCGTCGAGCTTGTCGCGGCTGCGGGCGACCAGCACGAGGTCGTGGCCGCGCCGGGCCAGCCGGTCTGCGTAGATCGCGCCGATGCCGGACGATGCGCCGGTGACGAGGGCGGTGCCAAGGTAGGGGTGCGGGGACATGAGCTTCTCCATTCGGGTGGTAGGGGATGCGCGGCATCCATGGGAAGCATGGTAGGGAAGGTTGGCCCTGGCCGAAATGACGTATATAGTCCGTTTTCAGGACATCGGACATGGCGAGGGGCGGGAATGCACCGGGTGGGGTTTTTGTTGACGGACGGCTTCCAGATGATGACGCTGGGCGCCCAGGCGGTTTTCGAGTACGCGAACCTCGTGGCGGGCGAGCCGTTCTACCGGATCGACGTCTACGCGGTGCCGGGCGGCCCGGTGCGGTCGTCGCTCGGTGTGATGGTCGAGGCGCGGCCGGCAACGGCGCGCGTGACCGTGGACACCTGGATCGTCGCGGGCGTGGGTGATCCGATTGCCGCCCCCGCGCCGGCCCCGGTACTCGATTTCATGCGCAAGGCGGCGCCCCGGGCGCGGCGCGTGGCGTCGATCTGCACGGGCGCGTTCGTGCTGGCGGAAGCCGGGCTGCTCGACGGCCGCCGCGCCACCACCCACTGGTTCTTCTCGCGCGAGATGCAGCGCGCCCATCCGGAGATCCGCGTGGAGGACGACCGCATCCATATCGTCGACGGACCGATCTGGACGTCGGCGGGCATGACGGCCGGCTTTGACCTGGCGCTGGCGATGGTGGAAAAGGACCTCGGCGCTGACGCCGCGCGGTCCGTGGCCCACAAGTTGGTGATGTACCAGCGCCGCGCGGGCGGGCAGTCGCAGCATTCCGAACTGCTGGACCTGGCGCCGAAGTCCGACCGCATCCAGAGCGCGCTCGACTACGCGCGCAAGAACCTGCACCGCGCGCTGACCGTAGAAGACCTGGCCACCGCCGTCCACCTGAGCCCCCGCCAGTTCAGCCGCGTATTCACGGCCGAGACCGGCCAGTCACCAGCCAAGGCCATCGAAAGCCTGCGCCTGGAAGCCGCCCGCCTGATGATCGAACAAAGCCGCCACCCGCTGGACGTAGTGGCCCGCGAAACCGGCTTCCGCGACCGCCGCCACATGCGCGAAGCCTTCCTGCGCGGCTTCGGCATGCCGCCGCAGGCGGTGCGGCGGGAGTCGAGAAGCTGACGAATTCCCAGGCATGGTTCGGAAATGTGACGCCAAGAATGCATGTGAGCCAGATGTACACACGGTATGTACATCTGGCGTCGGCGGCGTATACTGGTTTCGTTATCTGTTCAGAGGCCGCCATGCACCGCACGAAACTCTTCCGAAACGGCAATTCGCAGGCCATTCGGATTCCCGCCGATCTTGCCTATCCGGATACCGATATTCCATTCGAGATCGAGCGGGTGGGCGATGAATTGCGCATCCGCCCGGCCCGCAGGCGTCTCACCGGACTGCTGGATGTCTTCGCCAGTTTTCCGGCCGACTTCATGGCCGAGGGCCGTGAGGAGCAGTCCCAGTCGGAAAGGGATGCGCTCTGATGCCGACCTACATGCTGGATACCAATATCTGCATCTACCTGATGAAGCGGCAGCCGCCGCAGGTTGCGGCGCGGCTGGCGGAATGTTTTGAGGGTGAGGTCGTGCTGTCGGTGATTACGCTTGCGGAACTCGAATACGGTGTATCGGTTTCCAGCGCCCCCGAGCATGCCCGGCACGCACTGGACGCGCTCGTCGCACGCGTGCCGGTGCTGCCGCTGACGCCTGCCGCCGCCCATGCCTATGGCGCCATCCGCAAGGCCACGCGCCATCGAAAGTCCGACGCGCTCGACAAGCTGATTGCCGCGCACGCCCGGTCCGTCGGCGCAGTCGTGGTCACCAACAATGTGAGCGATTTCGCGTCGTATCCGGGCATCCAGATCGAAGACTGGACCCAGCCCGCCCCGCGCGAACACTAGCCGCGGGGCAACGCGGCCTTACCCCACCAGCTTCAGTACCGCCGGCACCGTCAGCACGGCCGTGTAGTAGCCCATGAACTGCACGCCGGTGTTAAAGCCGATGGTGCGCGACAGCAGGCCGCCGAGCAGGCCCATTGTCAGGATCACCAGCAGGCCCAGGAAGTTGCCTTCCCAGACGCTGATCACGAGGATCAGGCCGACGAACGTGGCGATGATCGCCTCGTGGGAGATCTTGCGGGCCACGAACAGGGCCGCGCGGCGCGCGTGGTTCATCGCGAACGGGTAGGACACCAGCGCCGCGAGCACCACGGCGAGCATGCCGTAGCCCAGGAACTCCCAGTGGTTCAGCAGGTTGTGGAGGTTGTGGGTCTGGCCGCCGCCGGCGTCGACCGTGTAGACCGGCGGTGCGTTGAACAGCGGCGCGGCCGGGCCGGCGGCCACCGGGCTCAGCGGCAGGCCGAAGGCGATCAGCGGGATCAGCGCCTCGGCGATGTAGGTGGCCTCGGTCACGCCGTTGCGGGCGCTCAGCACCGTGGTCAGCCGATGGTAGGCGTGGCGCACGCGCGAGCCGACCAGTTCGCCCAGCACCACGGTCATCGCCACGGGGCTGAACACGAACGTGGCGCTGGAGATGACGGCGGTGCCGAGCGTCCACTTGACCTGGCTGCGGTCCAGCACGCGCAGCGGGTTCGGGAAATAGCCCGCCCAGCCCTTGACGTCGGGCGCCAGCGAGAACGTGCGCACCTTGTCGCGCCGCATGCGCGGGCGTTCCACGGGCGAGATCGACGAGAACAGGTCTGCGATCAGCGGCCCGATGGCGATGCCCAGGAAGTAGCTGATGCTGAGCTTGACGCCGAACTTGGCCGTCAGCGTCTGCAGCGCGACGATCACCACCACGAACGGCAGCAGCGCGGCCACCGACGCCCAGCGGCCCGCCGAGCTGTAGGCGATGATCACGGCCGCCGCCACGAAGATCCACGGCGCCGCCTTGGTGATGGTCGGCCCGAACGGTGCCAGCAGCACCGCGAACAGCACGGCCAGCGGCACGGCCACGAAGGCCGCGATGATGGCGCCCGAGATCATCTTGCGCAGCGCGATATGCGGCACGCCCAGGTTGCGCAGGTGGTTGGCGTCCTGCAGCAACGGCGTGGCCATGGTGTCGCCGGGAATGCCCAGCAGCGCGGTGGGAATGGCGTGGGTCATGTGCTTGGCCACGGCGCCGGCCAGGAAGAACGTGAACACGCCCTCGGGCGGCACGCCCAGCAGTACCACCAGCAGCGTCAGCGGCGCCAGCGTGGTGGTTTCATCGGTGCCGGAAATCAGTCCGATGGCGGCAAAGACGATGGCGCCGGCCAGCCCCATGCCGGCGGCGACGAGAATATGCGAGAACAGTGTGGATTCGATCATGAATGGTCTCCCCGGGACTTCAAACCGCTTGCCGCTGCGCCAGTGCCTGCGCCACGGGGGCGCTGGCCGGTGCGGCACCGGGATGTTCTGGCGAATGAAACAGTTCCAGCAGTTGCAGCTCGCGCAGTTCGGCCACTACCACGGGCGGCAGCGCGTGGATCGGGCCGATGCCGCCGGCGTCTTCGGCCAGCTTGCGCAGCGCGTCCAGGCGGGCCGCAGTCTGGCCGGTCTCGTTTTCCACGACGATGCGTTTGGGCTTGAACAGCATGGCGCAGATCAGGCCGGCTACCAGGCAGCCGAACAGGCCGGCCAGCATGGCGTAGGCGCGCGCCAGCTCGGGCGAATCCACCACGGCGGCCAGCAGCCGGCTCGCGGCCCAGTAGCAGGTCAGGCTGACCGCGGCGCCGATGGCGATGGACCACGCCAGGTGCGTCGTATCGGCCGTGTCGCCCCAGACCTCCACCAGGCGGCGTTCCGATGCATTCTCGTGTGGATGCATGATTTGTCTCCGATATCGGCTGGCCTGGGCATGCCCTTGCACGCCTGGCCAGCTCTTTCTTCAAGGATGAACTGCTGACTAGCGGCTGCGCAGCTCCTGGAGCAGCGCCACCGCGCGATCGGTGCGTACATCGTGTTCCTCGGCCATGCGGCGCGCCACGCGGTCGACTTCTTCGCCCACCGCGCCGGCCACCAGCGCGATGTTGCGCGCGTGCAGCGCCATATGCCCGCGCTGGATGCCCTCCGTGGCCAGCGCGCGCAGGGCGCCCAGATTCTGGGCCAGCCCCACCGCCACGGCAACCTCGCCCAGCGTCTGCGCGGAATCCACGTCGAGAATCTTCAGCGCCAGCCGGGCCAGCGGGTGCGTCTTGGTAGCCCCGCCAACCAGCCCCACCGGCATGGGCATCTCGATCGTGCCCACCAGCGCGCCGGTGTTGTCCTTCTCCCAATGCGTGAGCGACGTGTAGCGGCCGCCGCGACAGGCATAGGCGTGCGCGCCGGCTTCCACGGCGCGCCAGTCGTTGCCGGTGGCCACGATGACCGGGTCGATGCCGTTCATGATGCCCTTGTTGTGCGTGGCCGCCCGGTACGGGTCGATGGCCGCGAACGTGTAGGCATCGATCACGCCCTCGATGATCTCGGCCCCGCTGCGCTCGCGCGTGGCCAGCGTGTCGGCGGTCAGCCGCACGCGCGCCCGGGCCAGTCGCAGATCCGCCAGATTCGACAGGATGCGCAATCTTACCGATCCGCCGGTAATGCGTTCCACCGTCGGCGACACGGCCTCGGCCATCGTGTTGACGGTGTTGGCGCCCATGGCGTCGCGCACGTCGACGATCAGGTGCATCACGATCATCGGGCCGCGCGGCGTGTCGGGGAACACATGGACCTCGATGTCCCGGCAGCCGCCGCCCAGGCCGATCAGCACCTTGTCGCGGCTGTTGGCCAGGGCGACGATTTCGTCGCGCTGGCGCAACAGTGCCTGGCGCGCGCCGAACGGGTCGGCAATGCCCAGCACCTGGACCTGCGCCCGCATCAGCGGGCCGGAGCTCGATGCCTGGAAGCCGCCGTCCTGGCGCGCCAGCTTGGCCATGAACGACGCCGCGGCGACGACCGAGGGTTCCTCGACCACCATCGGCACCACGTAGTCGCGGCCGTTGACCTGGAAGTAGCCGGCGATGCCGAGCGGCAGGTCGAACGTGCCGACCACGTTCTCGATCATCCCGTTGGCCCGATCCGTGCCGAGCGCGCCGGGCTCGGCAATCAGGCGCGCCTCGTCCGCGGTCAGCCCGGTCACGGCGGCGACGTGTTCGAGCCGCTGGGCCGGAGTGAGCGCGCGAAAGTTCGGAAGCGCGGAATCGGTTGCCATCGAGGTCTCCATATGTGTATAAGATGGAGACAGTTTAGGGACGCTGTACCAGTATCGAAAGGTACAGTTTGGCGGGACAGTCGCGCCCACCTCGTCCTCCCTTTGTGATGGTCTGTACCCCTATGAGCCCAAAATCCACGCCGATTTCCGTCTCGCTGGCCGATATGCTGGAGCGCCAGATCCTGGACGGTGCCTACCGCAGCGGCGAGAAACTGCCGTCCCTGCGCGAGCTGGCCCAGTTGCAGGGCCATAGCAAAAACACGATCGTCGCCGCGTTCGAAATCCTGGTGGGGCGGGGGCTGGTGGAGCCCCGGCGCGGCGCGGGCTACTTCGTGACGTCCCAGCCGGCCCGGCCGAAGCCGGACGAGGATGCCGGCTCGCTGAACCGGGCGATGGACATCGTCTGGCTGATGCGCGAGCAGCTCAAGAGCCGGCCCGACGTGCTGGCGGTGGGCGACGGCTTTCCGCCCGTCGAATGGCTGTCCGAGGCGCGGCTGGACAAGTACCACCACAAGGTCGTGCGCACCGGGCTGGGGGCGCTGTTCCGCTATGGCAACCGGTTCGGCTACGCGCCGCTGCGCGACCATCTGGTGCGCAAGCTGGGCGACCTGGGCATCGGCGCCGAAGCCCGGCAGATCGTGCTGACGCACGGCGCCAACGACGCGCTGGACCTGGTCATCCGCTACTTCCTGCAGCCGGGCGAGACCGCGCTGGTGGATGATCCGGGCTACTACCCGCTGTTCGGCAAGCTCAAGCTGGCGGGCGTGCGAATCGTCGGTGTGCCGCGGCTGGCCGATGGGCCGGACCTGGAGGCATTCGAGCAGATCCTGATCCGCGAACGGCCGCGGCTGTTCTTCACGCAGTCGGTGGGTCACAACCCGACGGGCTCGGACCTGTCGGCGGCCAAGGCATTCCGGGTGCTGCAACTGGCCCAGAAATACAACATCCAGGTGGTGGAAAACGACCCGCTGGCCGATTTCAAGCCGGCCACGCTGCCGCGGCTGTCCGCGCTGGACCAGCTCGACCGGACGCTCTATATCGGCAGTTTTTCGAAGTCATGCTCGGCGGCGCTGCGGGTCGGCTTTATCGCCTGCGGGGCAGACCTGGCCAGCGATCTGGCCGACCTGAAGGCGCTGATCCACGTGAGCAGTTCGGAATATTGCGAGCGGACCGTCGACGTGATCCTGAGCGAGGGCCACTACCAGCGCTACATCACGCGGCTGCGCGCGCGGCTGGCCGAGGCCACGAGCCGTGCGCTGGCGCTGTTCGACCGGCTGGGCGCCGAGGTGCTGGTGCGGCCCGAGCAGTCGCTGTACATCTGGGCCGCGCTACCGGGCGTGCCGGACACGCTGGCGCTGGCCGAGCAACTGCTGCAGGAGAAGGTGATGATCGCGCCCGGCCGCGTGTTCCGCGTGGATGCGGACTCGCCGCAGCCGTGGTCGCGCTACAACGTCGGCGCGCTGCAGGACCCGCGCTTCGAGGCGGCCCTGCTCAAGGTGCTGGAGCGGCGTTAGCCCCAGCGGCGTACGCGGCCGGTGTCGACGTGGAGGAAGTTGTCGGACTGGTAGAAGCCCACGCCGCCCACCTGCAGCGACTGCGCGGCGTCGCGCAGGTCTGCCAGCGGCACGCCGGGCAGCCGGATGTCGATGGCCATGCCGTCCATGTGCAGGCTGCGCCGGGCCACGCCGCCGCCGCGCGTCTTGCGCAGGCGGTCGTTGGTCAGCGGGCAGCGGTAGCCGGAGATCACCTGGAATGGCGCGTTGCTGCCCACCTCGCGGCGCAGGCTGAACAGCAGGGCGAACAGCTTCGGATCGATCTCGCCGACCGTGCCCGAATAGTGGTCGCGCAGGAAGTGATTGAGCGACGTCTGCGCCTGCGGCAGCACCTGGTCGCCCATCGCGTAGACCAGCGACAGGTGCTCGCCGGTGTGGGTGTGTTCGAAGGAAAGCGAGCGGGCATCGGGGCCCAGCGCTGCCAGCGCGGCACGCGGTGCCAGCGTCGACAGGCCCGCGCCTAGCGCGATGGCGCCGGCACGGTGAAAGAAACGGCGACGCTGGGAGGTGCTGGAATCGGACATGGAAACTTTTACAACGGTGCGGCGTTCAGGAGGGCCGTACGGCAGGCCTGGCGCCCGCGCGCTGCCGCAGCGCCTGGTCCAGCAACTTGTCCTGTCCGTAAATGTCAGGCACGAAGTATACCCGCCCATCGGCGCGCGCGACGGCGGTGCCATACGCCAGCACCACGGGCACGGGCTGCTGTAGCGCGACGGTCTTCGATTTGCCAGCCGTCATTGCCTCACGGATGCGCGACTCGGTCCATTCGGGCATCCCCTGAAGCGCGAACTGGGCCAGCGCCACCGGCGCCTCCACGCGGATGCAGCCGTGGCTGAAGTCGCGCCGCTCGCGCTTGAACAACTGCGGCGTGGGCGTGTGGTGCAGGTAGATGGCCTGGTTGTTCGGGAAGATGAACTTGATGTCGCCCAGCGCGTTCAGCGGGCCGGGGCGCTGGCGGATGCGCGCCTGCCCGTTCAGCACCGCGTCGATGTTCGCCTGGCTCAGCGTGGCGTTGGCCTGCGTGCCGTAGACGAACTCGAAGCCCTGCCGCGAGAAATAGCCGGGGTCGCGCTGCGCCTTCGGAATGACCTCCTTGCGCGCGATCGACGACGGCACGTTCCAGTACGGACTGAACTCGATGTAGCGCATGTCCTCCTTGAACAGCGGCGTGCGGGTGTCCAGCGCCTTGCCGACGATGACCTTCATCTCCAGCTTGATGTCTAGCTTGCCTTCGGAATAGTCGTAGGCGCGCAGCACGAATTCGGGCACGTTGACCACGATCATGCGCGGGCCCTCGGCCAGCGGCGTCCAGCGCAGGCGCTCCATCGTCAGGCCGATCTGCGCCACGCGGGCGGCTGGCGACACATTGAGCTGCGCCAGCGTGCCGGCGCCGATCACGCCGTCGGTATCCAGCGCATGGCGCTTCTGGAACGCCTTGACGCCATCGACGAGCGCGCCTTCGTAGCGCTGCGGCACGGCGGTGCCGGGCGCCAGATCGCCCAGCGCTTCCAGCCGTTGCGCAAGCTGGGGCAGGGCGGCGTAGGGCTGGCCCGGCGTCAGCTTGCCGCCGGCGGGTGCGGGCAGTGGCGACTTCCAGTACGGCTCGGCCGCCAGCTTGCGATACCTGGCCAGCGCGGTGCGCAGCGTGCCGTAGAGCGGGAACGACGGGGCGGCCTCGCGCAGCGCGTCGGCCAGCCGGTTGGCGGTCATGGCGTTGCGCAGGTAGGCCTCGGGATCGAACGGTGGCAGGTTGCTGGCCGAGAAATTCGCGTGGACCTTGCGTGGATCCACGCGGCCGCGATGGAGGTCGGCCAGGTAGCGCGTCATCGCGCGGGTCAGCGCGGTGTCGAAGCGCTGCGCGGCTTCGGGTGACGCGGCCGGGGCGCCGACCAGCTCGCCAAGCGTGCGTTGCAGGCCCTCGGCGTCGTAGTCACGCGGATCGAGGCCGTCGGCCGGCGAATCGTTCAGCGCCTTGATTGCGGCCTGCGCGGCCTGCGAGGGCCGGCCTTCGGCAAACCAGAGCAGGTCCTGCGGGGGCTGGGCCAGGGCGGCGGTGGCGCTGCAGAGCAGCCATGCCGTGCCGGCGCTGGCGAACACCTGATTGAGGGACCGGCGGACCGGCGTGGGCAGTGCGGCCGGCGTGAACTTCCGGGTCATGCATGCAACAGCGGCAACAGTCATCGTATGGGGTCGATTGCGTTCGGCGTCTGCCTATCCTATCCGATCATCGTGATCGATCCAGCCCTTTGAACATCTGGAAATAAAGTTTCTACGATTGCATCGCGCTTGATTCAGGTCAATTTGCACGGCTTCGCGGGAACTATGCTTGGTAGCAACGACAACGCAGACGCAAGAGGTGCATCGATGTACGAGCGGATTCTCGTGGCGGTGGATGGCGGCCCGTCCTCCGAACTGGCCATCGCGCAGGCGGTGGGCCTGGCCAAGCAACTGCAGGCCGAAGTCAAGGTGCTGTTCGTGGTGGATGACAGCGAACTGTTCTTCGAGCACGCCTATATCGATCCCACCGAAATCGTCAACGGCATGGTCCACGTGGGGCAGAAGGCGCTGGCGGCCGCGTCGCGGCGCTTCGAGAACGCCGGGGTGCGCTGCCTGACCGCGCTGGCCGAAAAGCCGGTGTCGCCGGGCAACATCTCGGGGACCATCGTCAGCCACGCCGACCAATGGCAGGCCGACCTGATCGTGATGGGCACCCACGGCCGGCGCGGCATGCGGCGCGTGATCATGGGCAGCGTTTCCGAGGGCGTGATTTCGAAGTCGGCCAAGCCGGTACTGCTGATCCGGGGCGAGTCGGTCCACTGACCGGCAAACTGCGGCGGGAAGGTTTGGGTAGCAACGCAAGCCATTGCGATAAGAAAAGTTATCGCAACGCGAGGACGCCGGTGCTAGACTCCCGCCGATGACAGCCCCCCAGACCCCGCTTTCCGCCTTTCCCGACGCCGATTCCCTGGCCACGCTGCGCGCGTGGCACGCGGGGATGTCGACGCGGGCCGCCGTCACCCAGTATCTCGATGCCGACCGCGCGCACGGCCAGTCGTCGCGCGGCATCCTCGGCCGCATCCGGCGCCAGTTGGCGGCCTACGCCCGCTACCGCCGGCGCGAGGACCTGGCCGCCCTGTTCGAATTCCCGGCCGCCGAACGGCCGCAGCGGGGCAGGGCGGCGGACCAGGCCATCGAGACGCTGCGCAACATGCCGCCGCCCGCGCCGCAGATTGCCGATGACATCGGCATGTGGCTGGCGCCGGCGTCGGTGGCCGCGCTGCGGGCACACGACATCCACACGCTGGCCGACCTGACCGTCCGCATCCCGCGCCGCCGCCAGTGGTGGGCAACGATTCCCGGCCTGGGCGTCAGCGGTGCGCGGCGGATCGAGGCGTTCTTTGCCGAATGGCCCGAGCTGACCGCCCGCGCCCGGGCGCTGGTCGCGGCGCAGCCCCGCGCGATGATCGTGCCGTGGGAGCAGATGGGCCATCTGCCGCATGAAGTGGACGGTTCGCTGGGCCAGTTCCGCGCGCCGCGCGACACCTGCTCGCTCAACGCCGACAACGATTACGCGGCGGTGCAGGCGTGGCTGGCGCTCCATGAATCCCCGTCGACGCAGCGCGCCTACCGCAAGGAGGCCGAGCGCCTGATCCTGTGGGCGATCATCGAGAAAGGCCGGCCGCTGTCGTCGCTGACGACCGAGGACGCCACCGCCTACCGCAATTTCCTGCGCCAGCCCCGGCCGCGCGACCGCTGGGTGGGCCCGGCCCGGCCGCGCAGCGCGCCGGACTGGAAGCCGTTTACCGATGCGTTGTCGCCGCGCTCGGCCGCCTACACGCTGCAGGTGCTGGGCGCGCTGTTCCGCTGGCTGGTGCAGCAGCGCTACGTGCTGGCCAATCCGTTTGCCGGGCTGAAGGTGCGCGGCGGGACCAAGACGGCGGCGCTGGACGTCTCGCATGCGTTCTCCGAAGGGGAATGGATGCTCACGCGCAGCATCGCCGACGGCCTGGAATGGTCGTACGGCTGGGAGGCGCCGGCGGCCCAGCGGCTGCGTTTCATCCTCGATTTCACCTACGCCACGGGCCTGCGCGCCAGCGAACTGGTCGGCGCCACGCTGCGCAACGTGGAAACCGACCTGCATGGCGACCACTGGCTGCATCTGGTGGGCAAGGGCGCCAAGGCGGGCCGGGTGGCGCTGCCGCCGCTGGCGCGCAACGCGCTGGACCGCTACCTGGTCGAACGCGGCCTGCCGGTGGCCCGCGCCCATTGGGACCCCGCTACGCCAATTGTCGGCAGCCTGGGCCCCGACGAAAGTGGGGGGATTACAGGCGCGCGATTGTGGATGATCATCAAGCGGTTCTTCTCGACCGCCGCCGACACGCTAGAGGCCGAGCGGCCGGCCACGGCGGAGAAACTGCGCCAGGCCAGCCCGCACTGGCTGCGCCATACCCACGCCACGCACGCGCTGGCACGCGGCGCGGAGTTGACCACGGTGCGCGACAACCTGCGCCATGCGTCGGTATCGACGACCTCGCTCTACCTGCATGGCGACAGTGTCAAGCGCGCCCGGCAGATGGAAGATGCCTTCGGCGGCTGAGCGTCCCGGCGATGGTCTGGGCCGGAAACACGAATCACCGTGGCGGATCGACCCGCCCACCACAACAAAGGGCTGACCATGCGCAGGGAAGTGCAGGCTGAAGAGATCGAACTGGGCCAACCGCTGAAGGCGACGCTGGTCGATGAACTGGGCTTTCCGGTCGCGGACGAAGGCACGGTGTTCCACGCCGCCGAGGAGCGGGAACTGGCGCTGCACGGCGGCCGCTGTTTCTGGGCCGATGGCGAGGCGCCGCTGCGGGCCGACATGCCGAGCACCGCCTGGCACGACCGGTATGGCCTGCTGGTCGGCACGCTGCTGCACGTCAAGCGGCCTACCGACGCGGCGCGCGCGGCCGTCAGCCGGCTGATCGGCTTCAACGACGGCGCCGCGTTCATCGGCTGGCCCGCCCTTGCCGGCGTGGCCGCCGAGATCGCCGATGGCGAAGTGGTGCTGTTCCGCGGGTTCTCGGGCACCAACATCCACAGCTTCTCGGCGCGCGTCCAGGCCACGTCGCGCACGCCGTTCCCGTACTGGATGCTTGACGATATCCGGCATATCGAGGCGCGCGAGATGCGCGGCAGCATCCGCGTACCGGTGCGGCTGGTGGGGTCGCTGGTGCTGTCCGGGGAACAGGCCCGGCCGCAGACGGTACTGATCACCGACCTGAGCACGGGCGGGGCGTCGATTTCCACGGCGTCGCCGCAGTTTGAAACGCCGGGGCAGCCGGTGCGGCTGGAATTTACGCTGCGCGCGGCGGGGCTGAAGCAGAAGCTGTCTGTCGAAGGGTGGACACGGCAGGACCCCGACGCCGATGCGGCCGAGCCATTCCACAACGTCGGCGTGGCCTTCGATGCCTACGGCGAGCGCGAATCGCTGGTGCTGTACGCGTTCGTCCACGAACAGTTGCTGGAAAGCGCCACGATGCGGCCCGGCGTGAAGTCGCCCGACTAGGCGCGCCGGCTAGTCCTCGAACGGCCGGCGGCCAAGCGTGGCGACCACGTAGTCGACAAAGCAGGTGATGCGCGAGGCCAGGGCGGTGTTGCGGTAATAGACTGCGTGGATCGGCTGGCGGACATCGAGCGTCTGGCGGGCAAAGAGCGGCACCAGCCGGCCGGACTGGCGGTCGTCGCGCGTCATGAAATCGGACAGGCAGACAATGCCCTGGCCGGCCAGCGCCAGGCTGCGCAGCGTCTCGCCGCTCGATGAGGCAATGGTCGGCTTGATGTGGACGATGCCCCCGTCGGCGGCGCGCAGCGGCCAGTCGTTCAGCGATTCGGGCTGCGTGAAGCCCAGCAGCGCATGGCCGGACAGTTGCTCGACCTTTGTCGGCGTGCCGTGCCGCTTCAGGTAGTCGGGGCTGGCCAGCACGCGGATACGGCTGGTGCCGATGGGGCGGGCATGCAGCGTCGAATCCTTGAGCGTGCCGATCCGGAACGCCACATCCGTGCGCTTTTCCAGCAGGTCGATGATGCCTTCGTTCGAATTGAGTTCGAGTTCGACGTCGGGGTAGCGCGCGCGGAAGCCTTCCACGAGCGGCACGATGACATGGAGCATGAATGGCGTGGCGGCGTCGACGCGCAGGCGGCCCACCGGGCGCAGGCGGCGGGCGGCCATCTGCTCCTCGGCCGCGTCCACCATCGCCAGGATGGCGCGTGCCTGTTCCAGGAAGGCGGCGCCCTCCTCGGTCAACTCCAGCCGCCGCGTGGTCCGGCGCAGCAGCGTGGTCTGCAGCTTTTCCTCCAGCCGGCTCAGCGTGCGGCTGGTGGCGGATACGGTCAGCGACAGGTGATCGGCCGCCGCCGTGATCGAGCCGGTGTCCACGACGGCCACAAAGGCCAGCAGTTCGTCGATCGTCGTCTTCATTGTTGCGCGGGAATCAAGCCAGACCGACTTATACACGGCTCTGCTCGCAAATGTAAGACCGCCCGCCGACGGCTGTCGGACGCCTGAATGCCCCGCTACGGGTGCCGCATGCCGAGCCGGATCTCGCGGGAATCGACGGGCCGGGGGGCGCCCCGATGGCCCGCCAGCGCGGCCGGCAGCGGGGTGTTGCTGACCACGACGCGGTACCAGTCGCGGTAGACCACATAGGTATGCATCAGCGGCGAGAGTTGCAGGTAGGTCTCCGGCGACATGACGGCCATCGCCGCCTCGGGGCCGGCCCAGCGCTTTTCGAACGCGTCAAGGGTGGGAACGGCGCGGTCCGGCTCGATGTCGGTGCCGAACGTCAGCTCGTCGGCCGCGCCGACCATCGTCAGCGGATGGCCGACGTAGAACGGCAGCGTGTGGTCGAGCATCTGCACGCCGTACAGCGGCATCCGGGGCGTCAGCACCAGCCGCAGTTCCGGGGCCAGCGTGGCGCCCGACGCGGGGCCGTCCACGGTCTCGTAGCCGACCAGCGCCGTGCTGAAGCCCAGGTACATGCCCATCGCGTACACCGCCACGCTGCGCAGCACGCCGCGGCGCGCCAGCACGCCGGCGATGGCGATCGACACCAGCATGATCAGGAAGGCCGCGGCGACCCACACGGCGTAGACGCGCCAGACCGCGTTGGGCGTGTGGTTGGCATGCAGCGTGGCCACGAACGGCGCGGCCAGCAGCCCGCAGCCGGCAATCGCCGCCATGATCCGCAGTTGCCTGCGCCACGCTGCGGGGTCGAGCTTGTCGAGCGCCACGCCGGCCAGCAGGCCGAGCGCCGGGACGATCGGCACGATATAGCCGGGCAGCTTGGAATGGGACAGGCTGAAGAACACGAAGATCGATGCGGCCCAGAGGCCGGCCATCAGTGCCGGCCGGAACGCGGGCGGCTGGCGCCCGTCCGTGCGGGGCACGGCCGCCCAGATCCGTGGCCACAGGCCGATCCAGGGCAGGAAACCGCCGACCAGGATCGGCACGAAGTAGGCGAGGGGGCCGCTCCGGGCGTGCAGGTTGGTCGTGTAGCGCTGCCAGTGCTCGTGGATAAAGAAGAAATGGAGGAATTCCGCGTTGCGGCTGGCCACCAGATAGAACCACGGCACGGTGACGGCCAGCATGACCAGCGCGCCCGGCACGGGATGCAGGCGCCGCCACAGCCGCCAGTCGCGCGTCACGGCCATGTAGACCAGCAACACCAGCCCCGGCAGGGCGATGCCGACCAGCCCCTTGGTCAGGATCGCCACGCCCATCGCGGCCCAGCAGGCCAGCATCCACCTGCGGCGCGCGGCGGGCGCGGCGTCCGGGTGCTGGGCCATCAGCATGCAGGCCAGCACGCAGGACATGACGCCGGCCAGGGTCATGTCGAGCGTGTTGTAGTGGGCGGCGATGCTCCAGATGGGCGCGGCCAGCAGGGCCAGCCCGGCAAAGGCGGCGGCCCGCAGGCCAAACCATCGCCACGTGGCCAGCATCGTCATCGCCATGCCGAGCAGGCCGGCCAGCGCCACCGTCAGCCGGGCCTGCCACTCGCCGATGCCGAACAGCGCGTAGACCACGGCCGTCGCCCACATGTGGAAGGGCGGCTTCTCGAAGTACTTCAGGTCGTTGTAGCGGATGGTGACCCAGTCACCGGTGGACAGCATTTCGCGCGAGATTTCCGCGTAGCGGCCTTCGTCGGGCCCGAGCAGGTGACCCAGGCCCAGCGTACCGAACCAGAGCAGCAGGGCGGCGGCAACCCACAGGGCGGCCCAGCCTGCGCCGGACAGATGGGGGGCGATCGATCCCTGGCCATACAGCGGTACGCCGGCCGGCCGGAGGTGTGGGGGCCGGGGCTTGTGGTGAGGCATGGAGATCGTCTCTGCGTCAGGCGGTGGATCGGCCGGCGCCTGCCCGTGGAGGACGGGCCAAGCGCCGTCGCGCAGAGTATCCGACGGACCTTAAAAAAACCTTAACGCCGCCGGATCGCGCAACAGTTTCACCCGTTTGGAGCAAATTCGTTGACGGCGCAGGTATCGAAAATGATAATCGCTCCCATTCAAAGAATTACAAAACCATTACAGTCAGGGAAATGAGCCGTTATCTGCACAAGAAGTACGTCCGTGTCAGCGTTTCGATCGGACCCGCATTGCTTTTCCATGTCGCGCACGCCCAGAACGTGCCCGCCGAACCCCAGACACTGCCTTCCGTGACGGTCCGCGCCGATGGCGACAAGGACCTCGGCACCGGCTACAAGCCCACGTCGACGGTCAGCGCCACCAAGACCGAGGCACCGCTGCGCGACGTCCCGCAAACCGTCAACGTGGTGACCGCGCAGGTCATGCAGGACCAGCATGCGACGTCGATCCAGGACGCGCTCAAGAACGTGCCGGGCGTGAGTTTTTCGTCGGGCGACGGGCAGCGCGACCAGGTGTCGATCCGTGGCTTCAGCGCCATTGCCGACCAGTTCGTCGACGGCATCCGCGACGACGCGCTGTACTTCCGCGACCTGTCCAACGTCGACCGTATCGAGGTCATCAAGGGGCCGGCCGCCGTGCTTTACGGGCGGGGCTCGTCGGGCGGCCTGATCAATCGCGTCACGAAGAAGCCGGGCATCGACGTCACCGATTTCGCGCTCAGCTACGGCATGTGGGCCGACCGCCGGGTGGAGGGCGACGTGGGCCGCACGTTCGGCGACGGCGCCGCGGCATTCCGCATTACCGCCGCCCACGAGGAAGCCAACAGCTACCGGTCGCAGCAGTTCCTGAACCGGACGGCCGTGGCGCCGTCTCTGGAGCTGCGGCTGGCCCCGCAGACCACCGTGCTGCTGCAGGCAGACTGGCTGGAAGACCGCCGCGTTACCGACTTCGGCGTGCCGGCGTACCGGGGCCGTCCCGTGCCGGTGGACCCGTCGACGTACTACGGCGCCGCCAACGCGCGCGATGCCGACTACAGCCAGAGCCGCGTCTACTCGGGCACGGCCACCGTGAACCACCGGTTCAACGACAACTGGTCGATCCGCAACGCCACGCGCTACTACCACTATTCGCTCGACCGCAACAACACGCTGGTGGGCTCGGTCAACGAGACCACGCGGCGCGCATCGCTGACGCATGGCAACGTCTACCGCGAGGAACACGGCTGGTTCAACCAGACCGACCTGACGCAGAAGGCGGAGTTCTTCGGCATGAAGCACGAGCTGCTGTATGGCGTGGAAGTGGGGCAGCAGAACAAGGACCTGGTCAACTACTCGCGTGCCAACGTGGCGTCGGTGGACCTGTTCAACCCGGTGCTGCCGGTGCTGCCGCGCCTGGTGGGCGGCACGCCGGCCACGAGCAACCTGGGCGTGTTCAAGACGCTGGGGCTCTACACGCAGGACATGATCCAGTTCTCGGAACAGTGGAAGGCGCTGGTGGGCGTGCGCTACGACCGCTTCGAGCAGGAAACCATCCAGCGCCTGCCGGGCCAGCCGAACCTGGCGCGCACGGACAATGCCTGGAGCCCGCGCGCCGGACTGGTCTGGCAGCCGTCGAAGCAGCAGTCGTACTACGTGTCGTGGAGCCGGTCGTTCCAGCCGTCCGGTGAAGCGTTCTCGCTGGCGGCCAACAACGCGCAGCTGGCGCCGGAGACGACGCGCAATACCGAAGTGGGCGCCAAGTACGACTTCCTGGATGGCAAGGCCAGCACGACGGTGTCGCTGTTCCGGATCGAACGGACCAACATCAAGGTGGCCAACGCCACGGGCACGGCGCTGATCCCGATTGGCGAGCAGCGGACCGACGGCCTGGAACTGAGCGGCGCGGCGGAACTGGGCGGCGGCTGGCGCATGCTGGGCGGCTACGCCTATCTGGATGCGGTGGTCACGCAGTCCACGCCGGCGCTGCAGGGCAAGCAGGCAACGCTGACGCCGCGCCATTCGGGCAATGTCTGGCTGACCAAGGACCTGGGCCACGGCTTTGGCCTGGGCGGCGGGCTGAACCTGGTGGGCGCGCGGCAGGCCGATCCGGCCAACACGGTGACGCTGCCGGGCTACGTCACGGCCGACATGGTGGCCTGGTATCGCCGGGGCAAGTTCGAGGCGCAACTGAACCTCTACAACATCTTCAACCAGGGCTACATCGTGTCCGGGCACGGCTCCAGCCCGAACCTGAACCTGCCGGGCGCACCGCGCAGCGTCATGGCGACCCTGCGCTACCGGATGTAAGGCAGTACGGGACGGGCCGCCAGTGGGCGGCCCGGCTCTTTTGGCTAGTTGCCGCGGCCGTCCCTGGCGAGCCGCATCACAATGTCGATCACGTCGACGGGCAGGCAGGGCTTTTCGAGCACGACATCGAACAGGTGAGGATGCTGGCGACCGATCTCGGCCTGCGCAGCGGTGAGCAGGATGATGGGGATGTGCGCCACCGCCTGGTCCGCCCGCAGCGCCTGCGCGACTTCCAGGCCGGTCATCACAGGCATCATGAAGTCCGTGATGACGACGTCCGGCACCAGGTCTGCCACCAGGCGAATGCCTTCCTCGCCATCGGCAGCCGTGCGAACCTCGAGCCCCTCGGCCTCCAGCATGAACGCCAGCGCATCGGCATTCATGGTTTCATCGTCAATGACGACTACCGTTGCCATGGCTTAGGACCTGGTTTGGGGTTGGGCGCCTGTGAAAACTGAAACAGAATCCGGTTCGCCTGGATGTTGGGACACGATCAGGCGGTTGGCGACCCGCAGGCCTCCGGGACCGATCACGACGTCATGGAACGTGGTGTCGAACGCGCTGTCGCGCATCTTGACGACGCCCACGAACCGCCGCAGCTCGCCGCCCAGCCTGACGTGCCGCAGCAGCATCAGGTTGTCCATCAGGCTGCTGTAGTCGGGCAGGGGATCGGTGCCCGTCAGGCTGTTGAAATCCGGCACCTCCAGCGTCGCGACGGTGGAAACGCCGGCGGCGCGCAGTTCATTGGTCACGGCCGTGTAGAACTCGACCAGGCGGCCCTGGTGGAAGGCAGACCGCTGGAACCCCGTCACGCCATCGATGAACACCCGGCGCACGCCATGTTCGCGCACGGCGGCGAGCAACTGGTGGCCCAGCAGGTCCAGCAGGTTCTCGGTCATCGGATTCCAGAGGATGTACAGCGCGCGGGAGCGCTCCAGCGCATCGAGGTCGATGCCCAGCGCGCGCGCCTTCGCCTTCAACCGCAGCGGCGATTCGTAGAACCCGAAATAGAGCCCGGGCGACTCGGGGGTGACCAGGCTCAGGAAATTGATGCCGAACGTCGTCTTACCGCTGCCGGCCGCGCCCATGAGCAGCGTCACCGAACTGGCTGGCAGCCCGCCGCCGATCAGCGGTTCCAGGCCCTGCACGCCGGTTTCCAGGCGCGCGTGTTCGAGCCATTCGTCGCTGGACGGAGTGTCGTGCAGCGCCTCCAGGCGCGGATAGACGTCGATGCCGTGGTCGGAGATGCGGTACTGGTGCAGGCCGCCCAGCGCGGCACTGCCGCGCGACTTGGAGATGCGCATCTGGCGCACGGTCCGGATGCCGACCAGTTCTTCCTTGAGCTGGATGACGCCATCGACCATCGTGTGTTCGGGGCTGACATCGTCGATGCCGGCGCTGGTCAGGAAGAAGACGGTGCAGCCGGTGAACGCCGCGTGGCTCTGCAATTCGGCCACGAACGTCTTGACGTCCAGCGCGGACTCGGCCTTGTCCTTGGCAATCAGCAGGCCGTCCAGCACCAGCGTGTCGCACTGGTTGCGCGCCATTTCCTGGCGCAGCGCCTTGACCAGCGCCTGGAGCCCCTGCTCCTGCAGGATCTTGAACAGGCTGATGTAGAAGACGTCGCGGCCGACCGCTGCGCCATCGTAGAAATCGAACGTCGCCAGCGCCTGGAACAACCGGTCATGCGACTCCGCCAGCAGCGTCACGTAGAGAATGCGGCCGCCGGCCTTGACCTGATGGAACGCGATCTGGTTGGCCAGGATCGTCTTTCCCGCGCCGGGACTGCCCTGGACGATGTACGTCGCCCCCTGCACAAGGCCGCCGCAAAGAATCGTATCAAGCCCCGGTACACCGCTTTGGACGCGCACGAGCTGTTTAGTCATAACTGGATCGATAACAGGCCCGACCGCGAAGGCTGGCCCAGAAGGGGAGTGCAGGGACGGGGGCGACCCCGGATTGGGCGATTCTATCCCACCGGGGTGCAGTTGACGCGGCTCGTTGTGGCCGGCTGCGATCGGGCCAGCCGCAGCGGCCGGGCCCGATGGCCGCTGGGGCCGCCGGGCGGTGCGCGGTGCAGGCCGCGCGGGCATGTCCGAAAGTGCGGTGACGATCGGCTAGCGCACTGGCAGGCTATCGCGAACTTTTCGCGCCATCGGTGTAGGGATCAGCCTTGCGCGCGCCATCCGTGAACGGATCCGCCGTCTTGCCCGGCGCCAGGCTCGAAGCGGTCGGCTGACGGGCGCCTTCAGTATAGGAGTCGAACTTGCCAGACTTCGCACCATCGGTGAACGTATCCGGCTTGCCGGTCTTGGCCCCGTCCAGATACGGATCAGGCTTGGCCGTCTTAGCGCCCTGGGTGTACGGATCGACCGACTTGGTCTGGGCATACGCCAACGGCGCGGCGACGACGGCGACTGCCATAACGCTGTGCAGGAGTGTCTTGATCATGAAAACCTCAACGTGTCGGGTGGCATGGACCGCTATGACGCCTGGGGCGGCAAGCGGCGTGTCTCAGTCGGTTGCAAGGATGGTGCCGGGGCGTGGGAGGGCCTCGTGGGGCTGGGGCGGCACTCGGGAGGCGGTTGTGGGTGGCAGGGATGCTTGGGGAGGCAATTTTTACTGGTATCTGGTATTTAACATAACAATGATTGGATGCTAGTTTGCTGCTGATCACTTGCACTGTATATTCATACAGTATAATCCCGCCACCTTGACTCCTGACGCTTCGCCCATGTCCTCGAATCCCACCCCCCTGGAAGACGACGTTCCGCACATCCACGAACCGAGGATTTGGCGAGACAAAGGCTGGACGGCAAGGGTCATCAAGAACGAGGACGGCGAAGGATGGGCTGTGGAGATGATTCGCGACGGTCATGTCGAGCCTGCACTCGTCGGCCCGTGGACAATGGGCCGGAACAAGGTCGATCCCAAGCCGCTCGACGCGGCTGCGCACCAGACGTTGGTCAAGACAGCGTCCGAAGTCATCCGCCGGCACGAGCAGCAGTTGCATGCACGACTGAACAAGGAAGTCACCATTACGACTGCTTTGCAGATGCTGACCGTCAAACTCGCAATCACGCCGGACGAATTCGAACCGTTCGGCACGCTGACCGCAATCGATCCGTATGGTGAGGTCGTGGCGAGCGTCAGCGTGCCCGCGGACTTTCGTTTGACGGTGGACAGCGCGACGCGATGGGCGGAGGGTGGATTCGGTCAGATCCGGCGATAACCTTGTCGTCCGGCCGGGCAGCCTCCACACCTGGCCATGGCCAGTTTTCCCGTGGACGACCCGTCAGGTGCCGAACTCCCCTAGCAGGGCTTCACGATCTTCATCCAGTCGGGGCGCGCGGCGTACAGCGCTACCCTGCCACGCTTCGCCGATCTTGATGGGGTTTCCAGACACACGCAGCGTCCTGTCGCCCCCGATCGGGACGTCCAACAGCATGTGTCGGGCAGATACGTGGGCGTTCTCCATGATCTCCGGCACACCGTTCAAGGGTCCATGCGGTACGCCGGCTGCCTCCAGCACGGCTTCCCAATTCGCCGTCCTGGCCTCCCGCAATCGGCCTTCCAGACATGCCTTCAGTGCAGCGTGATGTTCGTTGCGGGCCGGTACGGATGCGAATCTCGGGTCTGCGATCCACTCGGGTCGGTCCAGCGCGTTGCAAAGCCGCTCGAACAGCGCGTCGTTGCCGACAGCGATGACAACGAAGCCGTCTTGCGTGGCGAACATGTCGAACGGCGTAATCGACGGATGGCGGGTGCCGAGCGGCTTGGGCACCGTGCCCGTCGCGGAGAAGCGGGCGATGGGATTTTCCAGCAGCGCCACCTGGCAATCGAGCATCGAGATGTCGACCCGCTCCCCCACTCCCGTTGTCGCGCGGCGCAGGAGCGCGGCCTGGATGCCGATGGTGGCATATAGGCCGGCACCAATATCGCCGATCGACACGCCGACGCGCGCCGGGTTTCCATCCGGCTCGCCCGTCACGCTCATCAGTCCGCCCATCGCCTGGACTACCATGTCATAGGCCGGCCGGTTTCGATAGGGACCTGTCTGGCCAAAGCCGGATATGGACGCGTACACTAGGCGCGGATATCGCTGCCGAAGCATCTCCCAGGTGTAGCCCAGCTTGTCCATCACGCCGGCGCGAAAGTTCTCGACCAGAACATCGGCCCCTTCCAGCATCCGTTCAAGGACTGCCCGGTCCACGTCGGCCTTCAGATCAAGCGCAATCGACGACTTGTTGCGGTTGACCGACGCAAAATATGCGGATTCGCCGTCGACGAATGGCCCCACCTGGCGCGAGTCGTCGCCCTTGCCGGGGTTTTCGATCTTGATGACGCGGGCGCCCAGGTCGGCCAGCATCATTGTGCAGTAGGGGCCGGCCAGCACCCGGGTCAGGTCAATGACCGTAATGCCGTGCAGCGGGCCCTGCAGGACGTTCATACCGGTTTCCTTCATGCTTGGTTTACCCTTCGGCATCAGTCAATCTTCGCCCCGCTCGATTGCGCAAGGTCCACGCCGATCTTGCCTTCGCGTGCAGCGAATTCGCGAAACTCGGCCACGGAAGCCGATACGGACACCTCGTCGCCTTGCGCCAGGAAGCGCTTGCGAAGTTCGGGATCGGCCATGACCTTTGCCGTCGCCGCAAACAGCTTGTCGATGATTTCCGGCGGGGTCCTGGCGGGTGCAAAAAGCCCGTACCAGGCGGAAAGGTCGTAGCCCTTGAGGCCGCTTTCTGCAATGGTCGGCAACTGCGGGTTTGCATTCGAGCGTTGGGCCGACGTGACGGCGATCGGAATCACCTTGTGGGTGTCGATCATGGGTTTGACGGACGGCGCCGTGCCGAACGTCAGTTGCACGTCTCCGGCTGCGACAGCCTGTGCCGACGGCGCGCCGCCCTTGTACGGCACGTGTGTCATGCGCACGCCGGCCAGCTTGGTGAAATAGACGCCCGCCAGGTGCGTGATCACGCCGTTGCCCGATGACGAATAGTTGATGGCGCCCGGATGGGCCTTGGCCTGGGCAATCAGGTCCTGCACGTTCCGGATGCCAGCGTCCTTGTTCACGGCCAGGATCAGCGGCGCCGCCGACAGCTTCGTGATGGGCGCGAAGTCTGACGGCTCGTAGCGAATGTTCTTGTACAGCACCTTGTCGCCACCCATCAGACTGGCGGTGGCAATATACAGCGTGTAGCCGTCGGGGGCCGATTTGGCGACATACTCCGCCGCGATAGTCGTGCCCGCCCCCGGCCGGTTGTCGACGACCACCGGCTGGCCCAGCTCTCGACTCAGCGCATCGCCGTAGAGGCGCGCGGTATTGTCGGCGCCGCCGCCGGCGGGAAAGCCGATCACGAGTCGTATCGGCTTGGTGGGATAGTTGGCCTGCGCCGAGGCGGCAATGGGCAAGGCGCCCATCACCGTGCCGATCACGGCAAGCACAGTACGACGGGTCGGGGTGGTCTTCATCATGATGTCTCCTCCGTAGCTGTATCGCCACTTGAGTGAATGGCCGCGGCAGGCTACCTGCCGTGGAACGCCGGGATCCGTTTTTCCCGCCATGCTGCTGCGCCCTCGCGCAGGTCTTCCGATGACTCCGAGTGACGGATGTCCTCCTGCAAGGCGTCAATGTCAAGGCGCCCGCAGGCGATGTCGTTGAGGTGGCGTTTCATGCCCAGCAGCGCAATGGGCGCCATGCTGGCAAGCTGCGCGCTCAGTGCTTCGACACGGGAAGTCAGCGCCTCGGCTGCCACCAGCTCTGTCAGAAAGCCCACGCGCAGCATCTCTTCCGCCGAAATACGGTCGGCTGTCAGAAACAGCCTCTTGGCCGCGTTCAGACCGAGACGCGAGACATAGCGCTCCATGCCGCCGCGATAGAAATGCAGGCCGAGCCGAGCAGCCGGCATGAACATGTCGCAATCCGGTACCCCCACCCGGAAATCGCATGCCAGGCAGAGGTCCGTTGCTCCCCCGTAGACCCCGCCCTGGATCGCAGCGATCGTGACCGGCCGAGCCACGGCGATGGCATCCATCACGTCGCCGAAATTTGCGGCGCCCTCTTCCGCTTTGCCACCCAGGGAGCCGATGTCGTAGCCACTGCAGAAATACTTGCCCTCGGCGGCAAATCGGAGCACAAGCACCTCTGGCCGGCCGTTGACCGCCGCCACGTGATCGCGCAATGCGTCGAGGTCGGCTGGACTTAGGCGATTGGCCACCTTGGGTCGTCGCAGCGTAATCGTGGCAATGCGACCTTCGACGGAGAGCGAGGGCAAGTTATCATTCATCTTGATATATTTCGTTGGCCTTTTGATATATCAAAACAGGCTACAGATATTTTCCAAGGGAAAGTAGAGGGTTAACCCGTGCAATCGCTCCAAGACCGCATCCGAGAAAACGTTATCGCCGCGATCCAGGCCGGCGAGTTGCGCCCTGGCGCGCAGATAGATGAGAAGGCCTTGGCCGAACAGTTCGACAGCTCGCGCACGCCTGTCCGCGAGGCGTTACTGATGCTCGCAGCCCAAGGATTGGTATCGATCGCGCCGCGTGCCGGCATGTTTGTCCACAAGCCCAGTGCGGCGGAGCTGGTGGCCATGTTCGAGACGCTGGCGGAAATGGAGGGGGTGGTCGCCCGTCTGGCGACGCGACGAATTTCCACAGAGGGTCGAAAAGCACTGTCAACCGCGCACGAAGCCGCGGGTATCCCGGCCCGTGCATGCAATGCGGCCGCCTATGCCGAGGCAAATCGCGCCTTCCATGACGTGCTGTACCAGGCCGCAGCCAATCCGTTTCTGACCGAGCAGATCGTCCAGTTGAGAAGGCGCCTGGCCATTTACTGGCAGCGCAAGGACCTTATCAATGAGGCGCGCCTGGCGTCGTCTTATCGCGAACACAGCCAGGTTGTCGACGCGATACTGAGCGGACAAGCGGATGCCGCCGCCGAAGCGATGCGCATCCATATTTCGGCAGGCGGCAGAGCCTTGGCAGACCTGGTCTTGCTGGCCGAAGCCCCTTCCGCCTGATGTCCAGGGTCGTTGCAGGCCCGTTGAAACGCGCGATGAGCGTGGCGGCCGCTTGAAATGCAACCCACCGTCCACAATCGCAAAGCGCGAGCCAAGCTCACGTTGCACTGCATCATCGCGATCAGTATCATGCGCGATCCCCATTTTTCGCGCACACTGTGGACCGGCAGAAGGTTCTCGCTGTAGGAGCCTTGTGTACTGGCAAGCGGTCAGCAATGTCGTGCATAGCGGTAGAACGCCAAATCATCAGCCGCCTGCCCACAGGAGTATGTATTGACTCATCCGGATCGTGACGTTGATTCGTCGAACCCGTTACCTGACAGCGGCCAACCCAGTCGCCGCAAGACAGCCGGGAAGTCCAAAGCTGTAGCGACAACCCCCGACAGCACGTCCAACGCTCGCCAGGATGCAGAGCGTCAGAGCCAGATGCGCTCGCTGATCGCCCTCGGACGCGAGCGCGGCTACCTGACGCACGCGGACATCAACGACCATCTGCCGGACAATGTGACGCCGGCCGCGATGGACACCATCGTCAGCACGTTCAGTGACATGGGCGTGGCCGTCTACGAACAGACGCCCGACGCGGAAACACTGCTTCTGAGTGACAACGCCCCGACCACGGCATCCGATGACCAGGCAGATGAAGAAGCGGAAGCGACACTGTCGACCGTCGACTCCGAATTCGGCCGTACTACGGATCCCGTCCGCATGTACATGCGCGAAATGGGTTCCAGCGAACTTCTCACCCGCGCCGGGGAGATTGAAGTCGCCAAACGCATCGAAAGCGGCCTTCAGGACATGATTCGCGCCATCGCGGCGTGTCCGTCGGTGGTGTCCATGATTCTGGCCGACGTGGACCGCGTGGTCGCCGGCGAGTTGCGCATTGACGACATCGTGGACGGCATCAGCGATGCCACGGACGAAGGCGACATTCCAGCGCTTACGTCAGACGAATCGCGCGCCGACGACGATGGCGCTGACAGCGTTGCGGCCGATGCCGAAGACGATGCGTCGGACGACGATGATGGCGATGCCGGTGCCGAGGACTCAGAGAAAGCAAACGCAGCCCGCCTGGAACAGCTGACGGCCGACAGTCTCGCAATTTTTGCGCGGGTGCGCGCGCTGTTCGAGCAAGTGCCCGCGGGTGTGGTGTCGGGGAAAGCGCGATCGGCAGCGATTGCAGGGGTGCGAGCCGAGATTCAGCAGGCACTCGCGCCAATCCGCTTCACCGCGAAAATGATCGACCGCCTGTGTGGCAGCGTGCACGAGAAGGTCGCGGAGGTGCGCACCATCGAACGCGGCATCCTGGAAATTGCCGTGGAACGGTGTGGCATGCCTCGCGAGGCCTTTATCGAGTCATTCCCGGGCCACGAGACCGATCTCGAATGGACCCACCGCACGGCGGCAACGTCGAAACAGTTTGGCCCTGCCCTCGCGCGCCACTTGCCCTCCATCCAGGCAAGCCAGCAGAAGCTGATCGACATCGAGACGCAAGTCGCCCTGCCTCTCACGCAGCTCAAGCAGATCAACCGCGAGATGAGTGCCGCCGAGCGAAAGATGCGGCAGGCCAAGGGCGAAATGATCGAGGCTAACCTGCGGCTCGTGATTTCCATCGCGAAGAAGTACCTGAACCGGGGCATGCAGTTTCTGGATCTGATCCAGGAAGGCAATATCGGCCTGATGAAGGCCGTCGACAAGTTCGAGTACCGGCGCGGCTGGAAATTTTCCACGTACGCGACGTGGTGGGTTCGCCAGGCCGTGACGCGCGCGCTGGCCGATCAGGCACGAACCATTCGTGTTCCAGTGCACATGATTGAAACGATTAACAAGCTGAACCGGATTTCGCGCGAGATCCTGCAGCAGACTGGGCAGGAGCCCGATCCTGCCGTACTGGCCGAACGCATGGCTATGTCCGAGGAAAAGGTACGCGGCATCCTGAAGATCGCCAAGCAACCCATCTCGCTTGAGACCCCCGTTGGCGAAGAGGGCGACACGACGCTGGGCGACATGATCGAAGACAGCGCGACGAGCTCACCTGCGGAGGCAGCCGTAATGTCCGGCCTGCGCGAGCAGATCGAAGCAGCGCTCGCCGAGTTGTCGCCGCGCGAAGCCAAGGTACTGCGCATGCGATTTGGGCTGGACACCCACACCGAGCACACACTCGAAGAGGTCGGCAAACAGTTCGACGTGACCCGCGAACGGATCCGTCAGATCGAAGCCAAGGCGATGCGCAAGCTGAAGCATCCCGTCCGTGCTGACAAGCTGAGGCTGTTCCTGGAACGTTGAAACGACCGGGAGGCGCCGAGGCGGCGTTTGATGTGTTGTTGGGGTGTTTGCTGCCTGAGGTTGGGATTGTGCGCGCAAGCGTGCGAGACGCCGGCGGGCAGTAGCATGAGCACACTCCTCCCTGGACTGGAAATACCGCGATGCAAATACTGGTTGACGCAGACGCCTGCCCTGTCGTTGTCAAAGAAATGTTGTTCCGGGCCGCGCAGCGTGTCGAGGTGTGCGTGACGCTGGTAGCGAACAAGTACATGCGCACGCCGCCCTCTCGCTTTATCAAGGCGCTGCAAGTGCCAGCCGGCTTCGACGCCGCCGATGACCGCATCGTCGAACTCGCAAGTAGCGGTGACCTCGTGATCACGGCGGACATACCTCTTGCCGCCGCTGCCCTTGAAAAGGGCGCTTATGTGCTCGCCCCCCGCGGAAACTGGTTCAGCCGCGAGAACATCCAGGAACGCCTGACGATGCGTGAGGTGATGGACCAGCTTCGCGGCTCGGGCATCGATACCGGCGGTCCGGCGCCATACGCCGCACAAGATAGCAAGGCATTCGCCGCCCAACTGGATCGCTTCCTGGCCCGCCGGCCGTCGCCAGGAACGACCGTCTGAATCGTGCGACGCCCGGAAGGCTGGAGCTGGTAGTGTGGCTGAGGGATGGCTCTTTTCAGCCATGAGCAGACACTCGACGGCCAGGACGAGATCAGGCTAATCTGCTAGCTTGAATAGCGAAAACGCTCGCAATGAGGTCGTTGACATTTCTACCCCCTGAACTCGCGCTGCAATCAATCTCCCATCGCGAAATTGTCTTACCTCTCAATGCAGCCATTGAAGCGGTTGACTATTTCGCCAGCAAACAGATTCACATTCTGGGGTGGGAAGGGTGGATTCTGGCGGAGGATGGACGGGTCGGTCATGGCAGCGCACCGCAAGGCACGACGAATCTCGAAGACCTTTCGCCACTGGACGCTGCGGAACTCTGCCGCCAAACCATCCCGATTGCGGCGCGCGAATGGTCGAGGGATCATCCAGATTCGACGGATCGTCTGCACTTTTGCATCACGATTCTCTGCGAGCCTGTACCCAAAATTGCCCGCACGTGAAGGACCGCTAAGGGTCGGCAAGAGTCTTTTTAACGCTGTTTCCTTAGCTCTGGAGTGCCAGATCCATCAGCCGGCGGCCGCAACCATGGAGGCGAGGACAAGTGTTCTGCAAGGTAATCGGCTAGCGCGGTGACCTTTGCAGGCCGAGTTCGTGCCGATGGCGTGACGAAGTACAGTCCGCCCCGTGTCAGGCTCCAGCCAGGCAGGATCGCCTCCAGCCGCCCATCGGCCAGATATTCGCCCGCCATGAATTCCGGCAACTCTGCAATGCCCTGCCCCGCTAGCAGCATCGGTAGAAACGCTTCCGAGTTGGTCACGCGCAGCGGCCCCACCGGCGTCACCGGGTGCTCCTCACCCGCGTCATTGGCGAAGCGCCAGACGTCGCCACGCGCCCGGTAGGCATACGAAAAGCATGGTCTGCCAACGAGATCGCGGGGATGGGCCGGGCGACCGAAAACGTCCAGGTACGCTGACGACGCCACCAAGATCTGTGAGACCCGGCACAACCGCCGGGCGACCAGCGAGGAATCCGGTAGTGCGGCAATGCGCAATGCCGCGTCAAATCCCTGGGCGACGATGTCTGTGGTGGCATCGGACAAGTGTAGATCGATGGAGACCTCGGGATAGGCCTGGAAGAACGCCGGGAGCAGAGGCGCTACCCAGCGCACGCCAAAGGACATCGGCACAGCAAGGCGGATGAGGCCACGTGGCTGCGTCGACATTTCCCTAGCGGCGCTCTCTGCCTCTTCGGCCTGCCGGTAGATGTCGCCCGCTTTTTCGGCAATCGTCGCGCCGAACTCCGTCAACGCCAGTTGCCGTGAGGTGCGATTGAATAGCCGTGCTCCTAGCCGCTCCTCCAGCCTGGCAACGCCGCGCGACACGGTGGCCACGGACACGCCCATGACGCGCGCCGCCGCGGCAAACGACCCCTCTTCCGCCACCTTGGCAAACATCGCCAGCCCTTCGAAATCAGGGAACTTGATCATTTCATTTTCGCAACGATGATTTGCGATCAATTCTATTTCGAAATGGTGCGTCCGTCGATATGCTTCCTACATCGCCTCCCGCGACTAAATTTCAACGACATCAACCGATATCAGGCAAGGAGAATCACCATGACCCGCAGACTCGAAAACAAGATTGCACTCGTTACCGGTGGCACGAGCGGCATCGGCCTGGCCACTGCCAAGCGGTTCGCCGCCGAAGGCGCGCACGTGTATGTCACCGGCCGCAGGCAGGCCGAACTCGATGCAGCGGTCGTAGCCATTGGCAACGCCACCGGCGTGCGTGTGGACTCGTCGAAGCCTGAAGAGCTGGATCTGCTCTACAAGCAGATCCGCACCGAGAAGGGCCGGCTCGATGTGCTGTTTGCCAACGCCGGCGGCGGCACGATGGTGCCGCTTGGCGACATCACCGAGGCCCACTATCACGACACCTTCGACCGCAACGTCAAGGGCACGCTGTTCACCGTGCAGAAGGCGTTGCCGCTGCTCTCCAGCGGCGCGTCAGTGATTCTGGCCGGTTCCACCACGACCATTGAAGGCACCGCCGCTTTCAGCGTCTATTCCGCCTCGAAGGCTGCGATTCGGGCGTTCGCCCGTAGCTGGATTCTGGACCTGAAGAACCGCGGCATTCGCGTCAATACGATCAGCCCGGGTGCCACGCGTACGCCCGGCCTGGTCGACCTGGCGGGTCCCGATGCCTCGCAGCAGCAGGGGCTGCTCGACTATCTTGCATCGCGCATCCCGATGGGGCGTGTAGGCGAGCCTGACGAGATTGCCGGTGCTGCCCTCTTCCTCGCCTCCGACGACTCGAGCTTCGTCAACGGCGCAGAATTGTTCGTGGACGGTGGACAGGCACAAGTCTGAGGATAGCGAGGCAATGTTGGCCCGCGACGCCATACTTGGAGATCAAGCGTGGCGTCGTGGCCGCAAGGGGATGGCACGCCAGCGGTCGGTCGCCGGCCAGAAGCGGACACCCGACGTGAGCATCCGCATTGTTTAGAATCGTCCGTGCTTGAGCAAGATCGATGCGCCAATGGCGTTAGCCGGCAACATACCATTCGCGGAACTGCTCAAACACCCGAAACCCAACGTAATCGAGTTTTCGCTTGTAGAGCCAACGATAGTAGCAATCCCAATAACTGATCATTCGATCGTGCGTTCGTTTCAAGAAATCCGGGTTCTCCCGGAAGAACGCTCCGTAAACGCATTGATCCATCGAAGGCAGGCTCGCTTCGATCTCGGCGAGGATTTCAATTACATACTCGCCGCAGAGGTGCACAACGAACGGCACAATCCAAGGCTCCGGGGAAGTGACGAGCCGCCCGACATGCCGCTGGCGCACATGTCCGTCATGGTGCCGCGTCAGCACGCACGAATAGATATCCGCTTCAGCATCGTTCAGCCGACGAAATAGCGTGTCATCGCATTCGTGGTGAATTCGATACGGGATGTTGAGTGATTCGCCTCGAACAAAGACAGGCGATCCGGGATGAGTCGCCGTGCTGGGTCGAATTAAGTCCGTAACGACGGTTACTTCCGAGCGAAGCACTGCGGGGAAAGCAGCCGCCCAAGGGCTGTCTTGAACACTATTGTTCGCTGCGCGGGTGTTTGTCATATTGTTTCACCGTCAACCGCAACTCCGCCATTGTGTCATACGTTGACGGGTGGTCGGTAGCGACCTGCGACAGTCCGCATTGGGCGTCTGGGACTGTCCTTTCAGGGTCGGTAGCTGCCCCTTTGCCGCCCAGCAGCCCGCGCCTCGTCTGCGCAGAGAGCCGGGATCAGCCAACAGGAACCACTTAAGAACGGCAGTCGCTCCCGCGAACGGCAGCGAGGATGCACGCGACTTGTCGCGGCACCGAAACGTCGCGGCCGCGAAAATCGTGCGATGCACTTCTCCAAAAAGGCCGCGCTATACTTCGCCGCGACGCGTCTAGCGTATCCCCACCCTGCACCGCACGAATCTGCCTTATGACTGAAATCACCTCCCTGACGCCCGACGAACTCCAGGAGCTCGACGATATGCTGGACGACCTGCGCCAGCGCGCTGAGGAAATCCCGCAGTGGGAGTTCTGCGACGGTTTTCTCACGGCCCTGGTCTGCACGCGCCGCCGCATACCGGCTGCCGACTACTTGCCCATGTTGCTGGGAGACGGCGCGGCGCTGGACGTGGCCGAGGACAGCCCTCTGCCGTTGCTGCCCGCGTTCCATGAAGCGGCCCAGCAGGCCCGCTTCATGGAGCTGTGGCAGCGTCGATGGAACGAGGTGGAATATCAACTCGATCAGCCCGTGGAGAGGCTGGAGGACGAACGCTCCTTCTGTCCCGAAGTCATGGACATGCGCGGCGCCATCTTGAGCCTGCCGCAGGAAGAGCGCGCTGAGATGGATGGCCGGGAGATCCCGGCGTTTGGCCAGGTGTGGGCGCTGGGCTTCATGTTTGCGGTGGAGAACTGGCCCGAGGAATGGGCCGCCCCACGCGACAAGGAAGCTGCCCAATGGCTGGACGACGCGCTCGAAGCCATTGTCGCCCTGACCGAGGACGACACCGGCCAGCCCGCGGTCTGCATGTACGACGAGGATGGCCCGCCCAGCACCAGCCAGGCGCGCTTGGAAACCTTCGGTGAGGCAATCTGGGCTGTCTACGACCTGCGTCAGATCTGGAAGAGCCTCGGCCCGCGGGTGGAGGCCCTGGTGAGGGGCGACCAGCCCGGCCGCAACGACCCGTGCCCGTGCGGCAGCGGCAAGAAGTTCAAGAAGTGCCACGGGAAATAGGCATTCGGCAAGCCACTACCTAGCCACCGAAGCGGACGGCCGGCGAAAGCGTGAAGGATTCGCGCATGTCACGCACTTCCTCGACTGGCGTCCGCCCAAAAAGCCGCTTGAACTCCCGGCTGAACTGGGATGCGCTTTCGTAGCCGACTCGTCCCGCTGCAGCAGCCGCGGTCACGCCGTCGCGGATCATCATCAGGCGCGCCTGGTGCAGCCGCGTGGACTTGATGTACTGGATTGGCGATGTCTGCGTCACGGTGCGAAAGTTGGCGTGAAACGCCGGCACGCTCATGCCCGCTTCTTCGGCCAGGCGCGCGACGTTGAGCGGCGTCGCATACTCGGTGTGAATCCGCTTGAGTGCCCGGGCCACGCGTCCGAACCGGCCGTGATGCGCCAGCGCGGCACGCATCGCCGCCCCCTGCTCGCCGGTGAGCACTCGATAGCAGATCTCCCGCACGATCCCTGGCCCCAGCACCTGGGCGTCCAGCGGCACCGTCAATGCCTCCAGCAAGCGGATCGTGGCGCCGGCAAGATCGCCGTCAAGCAAGGTGGAAACGATGCCGGTCGGCTGCGCTTCGGGGTGGTGTCCGGCGGCCCCGATCTGCGTGATCAGGTCGCTCAGTTCGATCAGGTCCAGACGGATGGACACCGCCAGCAGGGGTTCCTCCGGCGAAGCTTCCGTTTCCGTCGAGAACGGCAGCGGGACGGACAGCACGAGGTAGTGCTGTGCGTCATAGACATAGACCTCGTTGCCGAGAAAGCCAAGCTTGCGCCCTTGGCAAACGATCACGATGCAAGGCTCGTACAGCACCGGCGTGCGCCCAAGCGGCCGGTCCGAACGCATCAGCCGCACGCTGTCAAGCGCCGACTGGGTGTATCCCTCGTTGGGCGCCAGTCTCTCCAGCAGACTGACCATGCGGGTGAAAGCGGGATTGCGGAGGTTCGACACCGCACTCTCCTGTTGTCGCGATGGACGACATTGTAGTTGGCCCTCAGCCAGCCGTGCCAGTGCATTCAATAGTAATAGGCAATAACGGCATCGGACCGTGTATTCGCTTCCGGGCGCCCCTTCCCTACCATTCATTCACCGGCTGACGAACCCCTTCCGCTTCATTGCAGGCCGCAGCCGGCGTGCGTCTTCCTCGAGCAATCGCGGGCAGGCACCGCCAGAACCGAACCGACAATAGGAGTAAGCAAGATGGCAACCTCAACCACCGAATCGAAAGTCATCCTGATCACCGGCGCCAGCAGCGGCATTGGCGAAGGCACCGCCCGCCTGCTTGCCGCGCAAGGCCACCGCCTGGTGATTGGCGCACGGCGCACCGACAGGCTCGTCGCGCTGACCGAATCGCTGAAGCAAGCCGGCGGCCACGCCCGCTATCGTGAACTGGATGTCACGTCGGCAGAGGACGTGGCCGCCTTTGCACGCTTTGCGCTCGATGCGTTTGGCCGCATCGACGTGCTGGTCAACAATGCGGGCGTGATGCCGCTTTCGCCGCTGAACGCGCTGAAGGTCACCGAATGGAACCGCATGATCGACGTGAACATCCGTGGCGTACTGCACGGCATCGCTGCCGTCCTGCCGACGATGGAGCAGCAAGGCCAGGGCCAGATCATCAATATCTCCTCGATCGGCGGCCTGTCCGTGTCGCCGACGGCCGCCGTCTACTGCGCCACCAAGTTTGCCGTGCGCGCCATTTCCGACGGGCTGCGCCAGGAGACGGACAAGATCCGCGTGACGGTGGTCTGCCCGGGTGTGGTCGAGTCCGAGCTTGCCGATTCGATTACCGATGACACCGCGCGCTCGGCGATGCAGGAGTTCCGCCGCGTTGCCATCACGCCCGACGCCATCGCTCGTGCCGTCGCCTACGCCGTGGAGCAACCGGCCGATGTCGATGTCAGTGAGATCGTCGTACGGCCTACCGCCAGCCCGTACTGAGCGTTTCCGCAACCGGCACGCCTGGGAAGGAAACCGTCATGACTTCAAGCCATCGGCGGCTGGCGACTGACGCACTGGCCGCCGTGGCAGCCAGATAGTGCCAACACCCCGGCTGCCCTTTCCGGCGGCCGGTTTTGCTTCACCGGTATAATTCGGGCCGCATCTCATCCCGAATTCCTGTTGTCTGAAGTGATGTCTCGATTCTGCGCGCCTGTGCCACCCGCAGCGCGAAATGAACGCGTGAGCAGCGGCGTCATCACCTACCCCCAACCAGCCCGCGCTAAAAGACGGCGAACGCTCGGCCCAGGATTCGCTTTACAAGGATCCTCGCAATGCTGAAGGCAATGCTGGCCACCGCGCTGGTGGCCTGTGGTTTCACCACCACGCCCGTACTCGCCCAAACCGCCAGTAGCCAATGGCCCACCAAGCCGATCCGGCTGGTGATTCCGTTCCCGCCGGGCGGCGGCACCGATATTCTTGCGCGTCTGGTGGCCAACCAGGTGTCGCAGGAGACCAAATGGACCTTTGTGCCGGACAACAAGCCCGGGGCCGGCGGCACGCTCGGCATCGCGGAAATCGTCCGCGCGGCGCCTACCGGCTACGAACTGGTGATGGGACAGAAAGACAATCTCGTGGTCGCGCCGTGGCTCTACAAGTCGGTGTCCTATGTGCCGGGTCGCGATCTGGTTGCGATCAGCCACGTCGCCTACACGCCTATCGCCATCGTCACGTCGGCCAATTCGCGCTTCAAGACCCTGGCTGACGTGGTAGCCGCCGCGAAGGCACATCCGGAATCCATCAAGTACGGGTCGCCCGGCAACGGCACGACCATCCATCTGGCCGCCGAGATCTTCAGCCAGGCGGCCGGTATCAAGTTGCTGCACGTGCCCTACAAGGGCTCCAATGCCGCGATGATGGACGCCATGGCCGGCAACGTCGACCTGATGGTGGCCTCCGTGCCCTCCGCGCTGGCGCAGGTCAAGGCTGGCAAGCTGCGCGCGCTGGCGGTCACGTCGGCAACGCGCAGCACGTCGCTGCCGAATGTGCCGACTGTCGCGGAGAGCGGCTACAGGAACGTGGACGTCAGCACCTGGTACGGAATCTTCGCCCCGGCCAAAACGCCTGCCGATGTTGTCGAGCGCATCGGAACCGAGGTCAACAAGGTGCTCGCCCGGCCTGACGTCATACGTGCCATCCACGAGCAAGGCGCCGAGCCGAAGCTGATGAGCGCGGCGCAGTTCGCGGAACTGGTGACATCGGAATACAAGGCGTGGAAACCCATCGTGGAAAGGTCGGGCGCCAAGCTCGACTAAGCGCCTGCGCCTACACGAGCGGCTCGCCCCCGGTGCCGATGGGGCTGCGGGGCTCCAGCGCTCGTGTCGGAACATGGGTACGTGCTCCGGCCCCTTCGAATTCGACGATGACCGCAGTGGGGCTCGCAACGCGGGTGATGGTCACGGGAGCGCCCCGGAAGATCCAAGTCGTCTCCACCTGGTAGGGACTTTGTCGGTACGCTTTGCGGCGTTGCTTGCTGTTCATATCAAAAGCGCTTGGTCAGCCAACTGCTCCCGCCAATCATGCTCGGCTTGGCGCGGCGGGAGGCTCGATCTGGTGATGCCGCATAAGGGGCCGTTGCGTGAGAGTTCGTCAGGCAAACAAGGTTCCTGCCTCCGCGGCACAAGATAAGGATTACGAGACAACCTCCTCCGTTCTCGCGTCCGCGACTGCTTGCACCAGTTCCTCGGTCACACGAATCTCTGCCCCGATCGGCGTCATTTGCGCCGTTGCCGCAAATGGCGCGGCCGAAGTCGGAGACGGATGGCTATTGCGTCGCCACAGGAAGAACGACGCCAGTCCGGCGTGCAGGACGAGAAACGCCCAGAAGAGCCCGCTGGCACCTAACCGGTTCATGAGCGGCGAGATGATCAACGGACTGATTGCCGAACCAACCGAGTTGATCAACAGCATGCCCTGGATGACGCGTACCAGCTCGCTGGCCTCCGCACGATCCGCCGAGTGGCTCACCGCCACCGGGTAAATGGCGAAAATGCCGCCACCGATCAGGAACATCAGCGCCATCAACAATGGCGGATAACTCGGAAGGATCAGCACGGCCAAGGAAACCGCCGCGCACCCCACGCTCAAGGCAAGCAGGACGGTCTGCCTGTCCTCCCTGTCGGACCATCGACCTACCGGGTATTGCAATGCCATGGCGCCGCAGATGGCACAGGCCATTAACTGCCCGACCTGGGCAACGCTCATGCCCTCTCGCTGCAGGTAGATCGGCAGCAGCGTATAGACCGCCGCGATGCCCACGCCGGAACCGAAGCTGCCGATGGCACCTGCGGGGGTCATGCGCACGAGATCCTGTGGCATCAGCGGCGCGGCATGGGCCACGTCCGGTGCAGTCTTCGGCAGGACGGCCATGGGCAATACCGCCATGGACCCGAGCACGCCGGCCACCATGAACGGCGCGCTCGCCGCCACGGATCCAATGGCGCCCAGGCTCATCTGGGCAAGCATGGTCGATCCGTAGAGCGCGATCATATAGATCGCCAGCAACCGCCCCCTGGACTTCGTATCCCCGACGAGTAGCAACCAGCTTTCCACGACGAGGTAGATGCCCACCATCGCCCAGCCATTCACAAGACGCAGCAGGAGCCAGACCCAGGGATCGAAAACCAATCCCTGGAGCAGGTAGGTAATGGCGACAAGGGAGGCAAAGCTGCTGTACGAGCGAATGTGCCCGATCCGGGAGATCAGCCGGTCGCTGGTAACCGCGCCGAGCGTCAGCCCTACAAAATATGCCGACGAAATGGCACCGATCATCGTTGCCGAAACGTTCGCGGCGTCGAGGCGGAGAGACGTGAGGGAAGACATGAAACCGCTTCCCAAACTCACAATGAACAACCCTAAAAGTGGCCCAACAGCCACGGCCCAACTGCTGCGCGACACAACTTCCTCTCAAAGCAACACGAAACGCATCGCGGAGGATACCCGATGTGGAGCAATGCCCCGGACTTCGCGCGCCGCGCGCCGTGTATTGTCACGTTCTTGGCGGGAAGCGATGCTGCGTGCGAGCGGACGATTCTCAACGTCACAGTTTGGCTATACTTGTCAGTATGACGATCTGTCAAAAATGACGGAGGTAACGTGAGCGACCATCGCACCAAGGTGGCGGAGAAGAAGCGTCTGCTGATGCGCACAAAGCTGCTGGACGCGGCGATGCGCGTGATCGGCGAACAGACCGGCGCCGCACCGGTCATCGACGACGTCATTCGCGAGGCGAAAGTTTCTCGCGGCACCTTCTACAACTACTTCACGTCGTTGGAAGATGTCATAAACGCGATCGGGCAGGAGATGAACAACCAGATGGTGACGGACATCCTGCCCGTCTACAACGTGCTGGAGGAACCCTGGCAGCGAGCGGCCGTCGGGTTCCGGCTGTTCATGGTGCGCGCGTTGCTGGACCGCAAGTGGGCCGGGTTCGTGATTCGCATCGAGGCCTGGCCGCACACCGCGCAGCTTGCCAAATACATGTCCGGCGACCTTGCCGCCGGCAAGGCGCGCGGGCAGTTCCGCATCGACAACATCGAGGCCGCCACCGATTTCCTGATGGGCGCATCGGCGCGCTGCATCCAGGCGATTGGTCACGGTGTGGACGACCCGCCCGCCTATATGGACGCCGCCACGCGCATGGCGCTGCAAGCCGTCGGTTGTGCCGACGACCTGTGCGACCACGGCGTGGCCTTCTCGCAGTCCTATCTGAAGGCCTGGGCCAGCGGTGAGCTGACCGCAAGCCGCCCGCTCTGGGCGCTGAACCTGAATTCAAAGGATGGCCACCGCTTCCTGGCCCACGATGCGGCCTGACTAGATCGGGAACGCGAACTCGATCCAGATGCGCTCCCCCTTCGACCGGTTGCGCACTGCAAACTCATGCTGATACTTGAGGACAACGGCAGCCGCGGGGCCAAAGACATAACGTAGTTGCGGCCCGATCGCGGCCGCCTGTCCCCGGAAGCCATCCGGGCCCACGCGTTGCCCGTTCTGCTTGTCGTCCGACACCTGCTTCAGGTAATAGCCTTGCACGCCAACTTGCAGCTTCTTGCCAATCGCGTAGCCAACCAGCCAGTCGATCGACCCGATCGTTCCCGAGTGGTACTGCGTGGCATGGTTCGGTGAATGCACTTCCAGTTGCGCCGTGGCCGACAGCTCCCACTTGGGCGAGGGAAACCACGTCGCGTTCAGGTTGGGCTGGAATGCGTAGTAGTTGGTGCCGATGTTGGCCAGGCGCGTCGACGAGTACGACCCGGTCCGCAAGCTGACATCTGGCGACAGGAACGTGAAGAAGGTCTTGTCCGGATTGGTGTAGCCGATCATGAACGGCTGCAGGATGATGTCTCCCAGTCCGGTGCGGGTACCCGAACTCCCGGCCGCATCCACATTGACCCGTGCCACGGGCACCACGATGCCGCTCGATATCGCAAACGGTCCCAGCATCGTGCCCCACGTGTGCACCACGCGCGGCGCGTCCACGAACACGGCGCTGCGAAAGCCGGGTACCGCAGCGTTGCCGTCGGGACCCGCGAACTTGTTCGCGACATAGAACAGCGAGTAGTTGTAGAACTGTGTCCCGCCCGGTGGCGGAAGCACGCCATTGAGCACCGTATTCACGCCGATGGGATAGGTGCCCAGGCCGTTTTCCGTTGCGAAGGCCGTGGCGGGCAGCAGCGCCGCGGCCAACAAGCAAGCGCGGAACGCACGGGGAATGCTGTTCATCTTTGTCTCCAGAGTTATATGAATCTGTCATATCGACAATCATGTCCACTCTAGAGATCAGCCATTGCCGCCACAAGGCCGCCCGCGTCAGGAATTGCCCCCGATTCCCACGTTAATGTCCGTCACTCTGACGTTCTGTCAGCGCTTTCAGGCCCTGCTGCTTCACATCGGCTTGCGTAGGCGCGAGCAAACGCTGCCGCTTTCGCGTCGACCCCGAGACTGCGAAGCGCCATGCGCATGCTGGTGTCGATGTACTGCTGCGGATACCGTGTCCGGCGGAAGTACAACGTGCGGATGCCTTCGAGAACGGTGCCCAGCACGAGATCGACCGCCGCCTGCAGATCGTCGATCTCCATGCGGCCTTGCAGCGCGCCTGCCCGCAGGTCCGCCAACACGCAATCGAGCAGCAACGAGCGGCCCGGCACCAGTTCTTCCCGCAGCGCAAAGCCGGCCCACCGCCGGTCGCCATGGGCGTGCGCCAGAAAGCAGTACATGCCGCAACTGAAGCGCTGCACCGGGTCCGCGAGCAGATCGTGGGCCGGCAGGATCTGCGCGGTGAACTGGTCGCGTACCTCGCGCCCCATGGCCAGCATCGCTTCGTCCAGCGACGCGAAATGCTTGTAGAACGTGCCGCGAGCGATGCCGGCCGCCTTGACCACGTCTTCGATCGACACCGTCAGGTTCGACGGGTCCGACACCAGGTCCAGAATGGCGGACACGATACGTGCCCGCGTGGCCACGCGCTTGGCCTGCGCGACGCGCGAGCGATGGTCCGGCGCGTCGCCGGCCCCGTCGCAAGCGGGCGGATGTGGGGTCGTTGTCATCATCATGTCGTCTCCGCGGTGACGGTCGTGGCCATCACGCCTTGTTCTGCAGCCTCTTTGCTGGCTGCATTCTTGCACCGGATTCAGGCGTCGCGCCACCCCCGCAGAATCGGCTGCCTGCGCAGCCTGCCGCAGTACGTTTCACTGCGATGCGCATCTGGCGCCCGCGATTGCAGCAGCCTCTGCCGGGGCCTTCTTCTTAGAATCGATGCACCTCTTTTCTTCAAGATTCCGAGCTTCGACGGAGATCACGCCATGAACATGCCGGCCCCCGAGTTTCGCCCCAACAACGTTCCTGCTGCGCCGCGCGCCGCAGCGTCGCCCGTCATGCGCGGTGCCGACATGGTGGTACGGGCGTTGCTGGCCGAAGGGGTGACGTCGGTTTGGGGTTATCCGGGCGGCGCGGTACTGCCGATCTACGACGCCATCGCCGCGCAGGACGGCCTGCGCCACCTGCTGGTGCGTCACGAGCAGGCTGCGGTGCACGCCGCCGATGGCTTTGCGCGCGCCAGCGGCCAAGTTGGCGTGGCACTCGTCACCTCTGGCCCGGGCGTTACCAACGCGGTCACGGGCATTGCCACCGCGTATTTCGATTCGATTCCGCTGGTCGTGCTGTCCGGCAACGTGCCCACCGCGATGATCGGCGAGGACGCGTTCCAGGAGTGCGACGCCGTCGGCATCACCCGGCCCATCGTCAAGCACAACTTCCTGGTGCGCGACGTAGCCGAGCTTCCCGTCACGCTGAAAAAGGCTTTCCATCTCGCCCGCACGGGCCGGCCCGGTCCGGTACTGGTCGATATTCCGAAGGACGTGGCACTGGCGTGCGGTGCATTCGACTACCCGGCCACCATCGACATCCGGTCGTACCGCCCCGCGCTGGACGGCCACGAAGGCCAGATCCGCCAGGCGGCAAGGCTGCTGCGCACAGCGCGCCGTCCCTATCTGTACGTGGGCGGTGGCGCGGTCGCCGCTGAAGCCGCAGCCGAAGTCGCCGCACTGGCGCGGCTGGTCGACGCACCCGTGACCACCACGCTGATGGCGCTGGGCTGCTTTCCTGCCAGCGATCCTCGCTTTGTCGGCATGCCGGGCATGCACGGCACCTACGAGGCCAACCGTGCGATGCAGGACTGCGACGTGCTCGTCGCCATCGGTGCACGGTTCGACGACCGCGTCATCGGCAACGTGGCCAGCTTTGCCGCCACGCCGCGCGAGATCATCCATATCGACATCGACCCGGCCAGCATCGGCAAGCGCGTGAAGCCGACCGTTCCGATTGTTGGCGACGCGCGGCGCGTGCTGCGCAGCCTGATCGCCGTGCTGTGCGACACGCCACCCGCACCGGGCAACTGCGAGGCCTGGTGGCGCGACATTGCCGCCTGGCGTGCCACGCAATGCCTGGCGTACGAGCGCGATGCGCAGCGCATCAAGCCCCAGTTCGTGATCGAGACGTTGTGCCAGATCGCCGGCGACGACGCGTTCATCTGCTCGGATGTCGGGCAGCACCAGATGTGGGCGGCCCAGCACTACCGTTTCGGCCGCCCGCGCCGCTGGATCAATTCCGGCGGCCTTGGCACGATGGGCGTGGGCCTGCCGTATGCCATGGGCGTCAAGCACGCCTTTCCGGAGCACGACGTTATTACGGTCACCGGCGATGGCTCGATCCAGATGTGCATCCAGGAACTGTCCACCTGCCGCCAGTACAACCTTCCCGTCAAGATCGTCTCGCTCAACAACGGCTACCTGGGCATGGTGCGCCAGCTCCAGCACGTGGAGTACGAACGGCGTTATTCCGAGTCGTACATGGATGCCCTGCCCGACTTCCCGGCGCTGGCCCGCGCCTACGGGCACGTCGGCATCCAGGTCACCACGCCCGCAGACGTGGAGCCGGCCCTGCGCGAAGCGCTGGCGCAGAAGCACCGCGCGGTCTTCCTGGACATTCATGTGGACGGCAGCGAGAACGTCTGGCCGATGATTCGCGGCGGGCGCGGGCTGGAAGAAATGCTGCTGGGCGAGAACGCGCTGGAGCCCGGCCCCGCCGCCGCGCAACCCTGAAGCATGCGCCTCGGCGTGGAAAATGCCCCCGCTACCGATGGGATAGCGGGGGCACGCGCGGGCACGACAATCGCGGACCGGCCAGCTCAGCGGTTGGTCGCCTGGAAGGTGACCTGCCGCCATCCGTCGGCCTCGCGTCGCCATGCCTGCGAGGTCATCACGTCCATGTCGATCCGCTGCCCGGTGGCGCGCATCTCGATCGACTGCAGCAGACGGCCCACCGCCACCGCCATGTCGCCCTGGATGCGCACTTCCAGGTGGTCGCGGCTGGCCGACAGGAATGCGATCTTGTCGCGCACCATGGCAAGGTAGGTTGGCTTGTCGTCGACCTGGCCATTGGCGTGGATATGGATCACGTCATCCGCGACCAGCGCATCCAGCGTGTCGATGTCGCCCGCCACCAGGGCCTTGCAGCGTTCCGCTTCCAGCCGGCGGATTTCGGCAGCCACAGCGGACGTATCCAGCGTCGCGGTGATGGTGTTCATCGTGCGCCCTCCTCTTCCACGCGGTTCTCGATCTCGCCCAGTCCGTCGATCTCGACCAGCACCCGGTCGCCCGCACGCAGCCACGACGGCGGCTTGTGCGCCACGCCTACCCCGCCCGGCGTGCCAGTCATGACCACGTCGCCAGGCTCCAGCGTCATGGCCGCCGACAGATGGGCGACCTGATCGTAGCAATCGAAGATCAGTTGCGCCGTGCTGGAGTCCTGGCGCTTCTCACCGTTCACAAAGCAGCGGATGCCCAGTGCATGCGGATCGGGCACCTCGTCCGCCGTCACGATCCACGGGCCAAACGGGGCATGCGTATCGAACGACTTGCCGAGCGTGAACTGCGACGTGCGGAGTTGCCAGTCGCGCACGCTGACGTCGTTCGACACGCAGTAGCCAAAGATCACGTCCCTGGCGTTGTCGCGGCTGACGTGCTTGCAGCGTCGGCCGATGATGAAGGCCAGCTCGGCCTCGTAGTCGAGCTGCTCCGACACGCGCGGACGCTCGATCGGTGCGTAGGGGCCGGTGGCGGCGGTCGGCATCTTGGCGAACCATAGCTGCTCGGCCGGCCTTGCCATGCCGGATTCGGCCACATGGTCGGCATAGTTCAGGCCAATGGCCATGATCTTGCCGGGGCGCGGGATGGGCGCCAGCAGCGTGACGGCCGATAGCGCCGTGTCGACGCGGCCGCTGGCGGCCAGCGCTTCCAGCCGTTCACGCCAGACAGGAAAGGCGTCGATCAGGCCAATCATGTCACGGGGGGCGTCGGGCAGCGCCGCGTCGATCTGGACAAGGCCGCCGGGCACGACGAGGCCGATATGGATGCTGCCGGTAGCGTTCTGGTAGGTCGCGAGTTTCATGGTGTATCCCTGGTGTTATTGCGGGCCCTTCTGCTCGGCCGCACGCGCGGCGCCGAGCGCGCAGAGTTCGGCGTCACTGGCGCCGGCCTCCCACATGGCGACCAGCGCATCGGGGTCGAACTCGATGCCCATGATGTTGCTGGCGAACGCCTCGGTCTGGAAGAAGCCGGAACAGTCTGCCGGATCCGGATAGTTGTCCACCTGGAGCTCAATGTTGTTGCCTTCGGGATCGCGGTAGTACAGCGATGTGGTCGGGCCGTGGTTGATGCACCAGACCGGCAGGATGTTGCCTTCCTTCAGGCGCTTGTACGTGCCAAGCAGTTCGCCGACCGAGCGATAGCTGTAGGCGACGTGGTGTACGCCCGCAGCCTCCGGCTGCTTGGCCGGAATGTCGGGCATGTTGAAGAACGCCAGGCGGTGGTGTTCCTCGTCGTAGGTGATGAAGGTCAGCACGTCGTCCTCGAAGACGAGCTTTGCCTGAAAGACGGCCAGGTACCACGCGACGGTCTCCGCGCGGCGCGCGCAGCGGTACACGAGGTGGGCCATCTTGAAAGGGACGACGCGGTCGGCTTGCGCCGCTTGCAGGGTGGTCATGTCAGGTCTCCTGATGATGTAGTCGGAACGCCGTCAAAGCAGCACGCGGCGGAAGTCGGCAATCAAGCCGGCCAGGTGGGCAAGGAAGCGGCCGGCCTCGGCACCATCGACGGCGCGATGGTCCCAGGACAGCGACATCGGCAATTGCAGGCGCGGCTGGAATGCGCTGCCATCCCAGCACGGCTGCATGCTTGCTTTGCCGACGCCAAGGATCGCCACCTCGGGGGCGTTGATGATGGGCGTGAAATGCGAGCCGCCAATGCCGCCGAGGGACGAGATCGAGAAGCAGCCGCCCTGCATCTGGTCGGGCTTCAACTTCCCCGCGCGCGCGGTGGCCGCGAGGTCCGCCATTTCGGCGGCGATGGCGAGCACGCCTTTCGTGTCGGCGTCGCGGATCACCGGCACCACAAGGCCGCTGGGCGTGTCGGCCGCGAAGCCGATATGGACGTAGTGCTTGCGTATGACGTCGGTGCCTTCGAGGCTGACGTTGAACTGCGGAAACGTCCGCAGCGCGGCAGCGGCAGCGCGTACCAGGAAGGCGAGCAACGTAACCCGCGCGGCCTCGGGCTTCGCCTTCTCGTTCAGGGCCACGCGGAATGCTTCGAGCGCCGAGATGTCGGCCTGGTCGAAGTTGGTCACGTGCGGGATGCTGACCCAGTTGCGATGCAGGTTTGCGCCCGATATGCGGCGCACGCGGCTCAGCGGCTCCCGTTCGATCGCGCCGAAACGCGCGAAATCGACCTTCGGCCAAGGCAGCAGGTCAAGGTCCCCTCCCCTTGCCGGCGCCGCGGTGTCCGGCCGGGTCAGCAGCGACTTTGCATGGGCCAGCACATCGGCACGCAGCGCACGTCCTTTCGGGCCTGACGGCCGTACGTCAGTGAGCGACACGCCCAGTTCACGCGCGAGCTTGCGCACGGAAGGGCCGGCGTGGCCGGTGTCATCGCGCACAGCCGACGTGAGGGGCGCAGCCGGTGCCACGCGATCTGACGACGGCACCGGCGGTGCCGCCACGCGTGGGACGGCCGGCTTGGCGACTTCCGGCGCGGCGGCTCCGGCGACCGGCACCTCACCGAACTCGATCCGCGCGATGGGGGTGCCCTTCGACACCAGGTCGCCCGGCTTCAGCAACACCTCGCGGATGGTGCCTGCACGGTCGCTGGGCACATCCATCGTGGCCTTGTCGGATTCGAGCGTGACGACGGGCTGCTCGGCCGCCACGGCATCGCCGGCGCGGATCAGCACTTCGATGACGGGGATCTGACTGTAGTCCCCGATGTCGGGGATCGTAATCGTCTGCATGACTATCTCGGTCTATGGAATCAGCAATGCCACGGCGCGGGCTTCGGATCGGTGGCACCGTCGCACGCCAGGGCGGCCCGATGCTTCTCCGCGTCGACGGCGGCCAGCGCCGCCAGCACGATATGGCGCTGGTCCACCTCGAAGAAGCTGCGCAGGGCCGCCCGCGTGTCGCTACGGCCGAATCCATCGGTACCCAGCGCGGTGTACGGCGCCCGGACGTAGGGCGCGATCAGGTTGGCGTAGGCGCGTACGTAGTCGGTGGCGGCCACTACCGGCGTGTCGCCTGCCAGGCAGGTCTCCAGATGGCTGGGTGTCACGGTGCCGGCCGAGAACACGCGCAGACGCTGCGCCTCCTGCGTCGCGCGGGCGAGTTCGGAGAAGCTCGTCACGCTCCAGACTTCGGCGGCAATGCCCCAGTCGTCGGCCAGCGTATGGGCGGCGGCGATGACCTCGCGCAGGATCGCCCCCGAGCCCAGCAGCCGCACTTGGGGCTGGCCGCTGCCCGTTGTCGCATGCAGGCGCATGCCGCGCAGGATGTCGGCGTGCTGCGCCGGATCGATGGGCGCCTGCGCGTAGTTCTCGTTGGTGACGGTCAGGTAGTGAAACTCGTCCTGCTGCTGTTCGAGCATGCGGCGCGCACCGTGATCGATGATGACGGCGGCCTCGCCTGCAAAGGCGGGGTCCCAGGCGCGGCAGTTAGGAATGGTCGACGCAATCAGGTGGCTGGTGCCGTCCTGATGCTGCAGGCCCTCACCCGACAGCGTCGTGCGCCCGGCGGTGGCACCGATCAGGAAGCCGCGCGCACGCTGGTCGGCCGCGGCCCAGATCAGGTCGCCGATGCGCTGGAAGCCGAACATCGAGTAATAGATGTAGAACGGCAGCATCGCCACGCCGTTGACGCTGTACGACGTGGCGGCCGCCGTCCACGATGACACCGCGCCCGCCTCGGTAATGCCTTCCTCCAGCAGTTGCCCGTCGCGGGATTCCTTGTAGTAGAGCATCGAGCCCGCGTCCTCGGGCTCGTAGAGCTGGCCATGCGGCGAATAGATGCCGACCTGCCGGAACAGGTTGGCCATGCCGAACGTGCGCGCCTCGTCCGCAACGATGGGCACGATGCGCGGGCCCAGCGTCTTGTCCTTCAGCAGGTTGGTGAACAGGCGCACTACGGCGGTGGTGGTGGACACCTCGCGGCCATCGGGCTGCAGCGCGAATTGCGCGTAGCTCTCCAGCCCCGGCACCGGCACCGCGGGCGCCGTCGTTACCCGGCGTGGCAGATAGCCGCCAAGCGCTGCGCGGCGCGCCTGCAGGTAGCGCAGTTCCGGGCTGTCGTCGCCCGGCTTCAGGAACTGCATGGTCTCGACGGCCTCGTCGCTCAGCGGCAACTGAAAGCGGTCGCGGTACGCGCGCAGCGCATCCACGTCGAGCTTCTTCTGCTGGTGCGAAGTGTTGCGCGACTCGCCCGCCTGCCCCATGCCGTAGCCCTTCTTGGTCTTGGCCAGGATCACGGTCGGCCGGCCGGCGTGGCGCCGGGCGGCATCGAAGGCTGCGTACAGCTTGCGGAAGTCATGGCCGCCGCGGCGCAGGCCGTCGATCTCCTCTGGCGTCATGTGCGACACCAGCGCCCGCAGTTCCGGATCGAGGTCGAAGAAATGCGCGCGGTTGTAGGCGCCATCGTTGGCACCCAGCGTCTGGTACTGACCGTCGACCGTTTCGGCAAAGCGGCGCAGCAGCGCGTGGTGATGGTCGCGCGCGAACAGCGCGTCCCAGTCCGATCCCCAGACCACCTTGATGACGTTCCAGCCCGCGCCGGCGAACAGCGATTCCAGCTCCTGGATGATCTGGCCATTGCCTCGCACCGGCCCGTCCAGCCGCTGCAGGTTGCAGTTGATGACGAACGTCAGGTTGTCCAGCTTCTCGCGCGCGGCAAGCGACAGCGCGGCGATCGACTCGGGTTCGTCCATCTCGCCATCCCCGAACACGCCCCACACGCGGCGCCCGGCCGTGGGCGCGATGCCACGATGTTCCAGGTAGCGCAGGAACCGCGCCTGGTAGATCGCGCTGATCGGGCCGATGCCCATCGAACCGGTGGGAAACTGCCAGAACTCCGGCATCAGCCACGGGTGCGGGTACGAACACAATCCGCCGCCATTGACCTCTTGCCGATAGCGGCCCAGTTGCGCCTCGTCCAGACGCCCCTCAAGGAAGGCGCGCGCGTAGACGCCGGGCGCGGAATGCGGCTGGAAGTAGACGAGGTCGCCCTTGCCCGCTTCGCTGTCGGCGCGGAAGAAGTGGTTGAAGCCGATCTCGAAGATTTCGGCTGCCGACGCGTAGCTGGCGATATGTCCGCCCAGTTCGCCATACGCCTTGTTGGCGCGCGCGACCATCGCCAGCGCGTTCCATCGCAGGATGGACGTGATGCGCTCCTCCATCGCCAGGTCGCCCGGATAGGCCGGCTGCTCTTCCAGCGCAATCGTGTTCTGGTAGAGCTGGTACGGATGGGCTGATGGTGCCATGCCCAGATGGCTGGCGTGCTCGGCAAGCCGGCGCAGCAGAAAGCCCACGCGTTCGGCGCCGCCCTGGCGGGCCACGCCAGCCAGGGCGTCGAGCCATTCGCCGGTTTCCTGGCGGTCGGCGTCGTCGGGGTGGTGGCCGCTCGAAGGGATCAAGTCGGTCGGATCGATGGGTTGGGCTTGCATGGCGGGATGGGAACGTTGGAATGAATGCGGGTTCAGCAGCAGTCGGCCGCGTCGCGGTGATCGATTACCGGGTGCCGTGTCGGCATGTGGTGGTACCTGCCGCCGTAGAACAGCAGTGGACCGCGCGGCGAGCCGAAGCGGATGTCCTCGACCTGCGCGATGTAGAGCAGGTGGTCGCCGGCCGGGTGCACGTCGACGGTGCGCGCCACCAGGTGCACCAGGCTGCCGTCCAGCAGCGGGGTCCCGTTGCGGTGGATGAATGGCGGCTCGATGCCGTCCACGGGCCGGCCGCCGAAATGGCCACTCAGGTGGCGCTGGTCGTCCGCCAGGAAATTGACGCCGTAGCAGACGCCAGCCTGCATATGCTGGTGGAACCGCGACGCCGCCCGCACCGACACCAGCACCAGCGGCGGCTCCAGCGATACCGACATGAAAGCGTTGGCCGTCATGCCGGCGGGCGCGCCATCGGCCAGGTAGGAAATGACCGTCACGCCGGTGGCGAACTGCGCCATCGTCGCGCGCAGCAGGCGGGCGTCGAGCGTGGCGGCGGATGGATGGGAGCGGGCGGCGTCATGCATGGCTACGTCTCCGTCAGACCAGCCGCGTCACGGTGTTTTCCACACCGAGCAGCGCCTTGCCGTAGACCTCGAAACCCACTGCCGGCAACGCCACCGCGTGGCGGGCGGCCGTGTTGGCGTCGCGCCACCACCGCTGCATCGGGCTGGCCTCGGCAAAGCTGCCAGCGCCATGCGCGGACAGCAGCACGTTCAGCGCATCGGTGACATGGGTGATGACCTGGCCGGTGTGGGCGCGGATGCGCGCCTTGGTCAGGTAGTCGAGCTCGCGGTTCTCTTGCGCGGCACGATCGATCTCGTCGGCGGCCGCGAAGGCCAGCACGTGGGCGGTATCGATCCGCACGGCGGCATCGGCAATCTGCCCCTGGAACAGCGTGGAATGGCTCTGCTTGTCGTACGACGTATAGGCGATGGCGCGCTGCGGGGCCTTCTCGATCACGTACTTGAGCGCGGCGCGGCCCATGCCGAGCTGCGCGCCGGCCAGGATCAGCGCCGCCACCGGCACGAAGGCGGCCCGGTAGGCGGCCTCGTCCTTGAATTCGGTGGGATAGACGCCGTCCACGGCGTCCAGGATGTTCATCAGCCGGTGCTCAGGCACGAAGACGTCATTGCCCACGATGCAGTTGCTGCCCGACGCGCGCATGCCGGCCGTGTACCACGTGTCCTCGATGGTCACGTCCTCCATCGGCACCAGCGCCAGGTGCTGCGCCTTGAACGCGCCATTGGCGTCCGACTCGATCACGCCCACCATGGCCCAGTCCGCATGGAGCGACCCGGACGAGAAGTACCACTTGCCGGAGATCCGCAGGCCGCCTTCCACGCGGCGGCACTGGGTCGACGGCGTGAACACCCCCGAGACACGCGCGTCGGGATTGGCGCCGAACACGTCGTCCTGCGCCTGCCGAGGGAACAGGCCGGTGAACCACGCGCAGACATTGGTCAGCGCCACCACCCACGCGGTGCCGCCACATGCCTCGGCCAGCGCGGCGGTGACTTCCAGATGGGCGCGCGTCGTGCCTTCAAAGCCGCCGTAGCGCTTGGGCACCATCAGGCGGAACAGCCCCGCGTCGGCGATGGCTTCGATGTTCTGCTCGGCGGCGCGGCGGTTCTGCTCGGAGGCGACGGCATTTTCGCGCAGCAGCGGTTGCAACGCTTCGGCGCGGCGCACCAGTTCCTCCAGCGAGGGCGTGGCATGCGAGGGGTAGAACGCTTCGATGACGGCGGCGGATTGGGACATGGCTAATCTCGGCTGTAAATGGGTGTGATGGCTTGGGAAGCAAAAACGCAGGCGTGCGCGTCTCCCCCGGCCCGGGTCACACCGGGCCGAACGTCATAGGCTCAGGGAAGAGGCGCCGGCGGTTAGCGGGCGGTGTGGCGCCGTCGGCGCGGCGGGATGCGGGGCATGTGGTCTCCAGTTCTTGTACGAATATGTCAGAACGACATTGATGTCTAATGTAGATCGGCAGTGGTTGTGGGACAAGATCAATCTCCTCGGGAATTGCCCGCATCCGGGCGCTGACCGCCGTCACTCTGACAATCTGTCAGTGGCGCGAGGGCAGAAAGTGACACAGGCGACTGCGGGACCAGTCGCCTGTGTGCGGATTAAACGGGCTTGCGGACGATCACGGCGGCCGCGACAACTTCGCCTTAGAACACGTGCCGGACGCCGACCATCGCGCCCAGTTGCGATGCGCCCGGCGTGGGGTTGGCCCCGGGCGAGCCGCTGCTGACCGACAGTGCGAGCTGGCCATCGTTGTTGATGTAGCCCGCCGTGGCGTAGATCGCCGTGCGCTTGGAGAAGCTGTACGTCCCGCGCAGCGCGTAGAGCATCGCCTTGTTGTCGCTGCCGTGGTAGCGCAGGTAGTAGAGCTGTCCCGCCACGTTGAACGCGGGCGTCAGGTCGTACGATGCGCCGGCATACCAGAGGTCGCTCAGCCGGGTCAGGCTGCCGTCGTTGTCGCGCCGCAGCCAGCCCGCGCCCAGCTTGGTGCGGTCGAACAGCGCGTAGGCGTTCAGCGACAGCCGGTCGTCGGACTTGCCGCCCGAGTTCAGCCCGGCAAACGCGCCCGGCCCGCCGCGCAGCGAGTCGTAGGCAGCCGCCACGCCAAAGCGCGGTGTTTCGTACTGGATCATGGCCGACCATTCGCGGCAGTCGGACCGCGCGGCGGGGTTCTCGCCGGCGCAGTTCGTGCCGGCCGGGCCAGGGCCTGCGTTGGCCACGTCGCGCCCAAGGCTGTAGGTGGCGCCCAGTGTCAGGCCGCCGAACTTTCCCTTGTAGGCGATCGCGTTATCGGCCCGGGCGTTCGGTATGTAGCTGTCGATCGATGCCGAGCCGAACGTGTTGGGCCCGAGAATGTCGGGGTCGAGCATGGCCCAGAACAGCATCGTGTACTGGCGGCCCAGCGAAACCTGCCCCCAGTTGCCCGAGAGGCCGACCCATGCCTGCCGGCCGAACAGCCGGCCGCCCTGGTTCATGACGCCCGAGTCCGACGCAAAGCCCGATTCGAGCACGAAGTTCGCCTTCGTCCCGCCGCCCAGGTCTTCGGTGCCGCGCAGGCCCCAGCGCGACGGGACCATGCCGGAAAGCGAGTTCATGCGCACCACGCTGTTCCCCGCGGCCCCCACGTGATTGACGTACTCGATGCCGGTATCGACCACCCCATACAGCGTGACCGACGACGGCGATGCCTGCGCGCACGCGAGTGCGGGCATGGCGCTGGCACAGGCCAGCACCAGATTGCGGAACTTCATGGGTCTCCTCCTTCGTCTTTTAGTGTGCCGGCGTCAAGGCCGGGTACCGCTGGAAGTCAGGCGGGGCGCGCACCTCCGGTGGCCTTCGCCAGCACCGCGGCGGCGTCGGTGGCGCCATTGCCGCGCCAGGCGATGTGGTGGTCGGGACGAATCAGCACCGTGGGCGCGCCATAGAGCGCCTGGACGTCGGCATCGCTCACTTGCAGCACGTCGAGCTGGATGCCGAGCGCGTGCGCGGCCTGCCACCACGCCGTGGTGTCGTGGCCATCGAACGACAGCAGCGTGAAGTCGCGCCCGAAGCGGTCGAACAGCGGGATGCCGTCGACCATCGCGTGCGGCGCCCGCGAGCCGGGCCAGCCGCTGGCCACGTAGTGATTGGGATCGTCTGGCGGCGGCGTGCCCGGTTCTTGCGCGACGATGGGGCTGTCGAGGTATCGCACGCCCAGTTGCAGGCCCGGGATATTGATCTCGGTCGCGACATGCACGGCCAGCGCGCGCCCCAGTTCGGCACGCGCCGCGTCGCCCGGCGCGCCTGCCAGTTCCAGGCTCGGGGCAATCGGCACGTTGCCGATGCTGTCGGCCATGCGGCGCGCGAACGCGGTGTTGCGCACCGCCATGGGCCGGCGTTCCAGGTCGTAGCTGTCGAGCAGCGCCGGCGGCGCGCTACCCTGCAGCACAGCAGCCAGCTTCCACCCCAGGTTCACGGCGTCGTCGATCGACGTGTTGTAGCCCATGCCGCCCGTCGGCGTGAACAGGTGCGCGGCATCGCCGGCCAGGAAGCAGCGGCCCGCGCTCAGGCGGGTGGCCACGAGCGTATAGCCGGCCACCCACGGCATCATGCCGATCAGCCTGAAATCGTGCGGCGCGCCCACGACGGCCAGCGCCGTGGCGCGCGGGTCGATATCGCTGGGCTGCTGGCCGTCTTTCAACTGCACGGCCAGCAGGAACGTGTCGACTCCATCGATGGCGATCAGCAAGCCGCGCTGGCTGGCGTTCACGGCCCAGTACTGCCACGCCCGCTCCTTGCCGAGCACGTCGTACAGGTCGCTGGAGCGAAAGTAGATCGACAACATCTGCCCGCCGAAGAAATCGCGCTTCTCGCCGCCCTGCCCTTCGTACTGGATGCCGAGCGTCTTGCGCACCAGGCTGCGCGGGCCGTCGCACCCGACCACGTAGCGGGCCGTCACGCGCCACGGCGCTCCGCCGTCATGCGGGGCGGCGTCCACCTCCACACCCTCTCCCAGGTCGGCCACCCGGACGGCCCGATGTCCGAAGCGCAGGTCGACGCTCGGATACCTGGCGGCCTCGCGGCGCAGGATGGGCTCGATATACATCTGCTGGGCGCGGTGCGGCAGCTCGGGCGTGGGCCAGGCGGACGCGCCATAGTCGCCAAACACCGCGCGGCTGGCCGCCTGCGCCCGGCTGGGCACGCGGAAGCGCGACAACTCGGCATGGGCCAGGCGCGTGCAGTAGACCAGGTCCTGCGGATAGTCGGGCGGCAGGCCCAGCGCGCGCACATCCGCCGAAAAGCCACGGCGGCGGTAGTGTTCCATCGTGCGGGCGGATGTCGCGTTGGCCTTCGGGAAATCCGGCGGATCGACATCCTCTTCCAGCACCAGGCATCGCACGCCGCGACAGCCCAGTTCGATGGCCAGCATCAATCCGGCCGGACCACCCCCGACGATCACGACGTCGGTATCCACGGTGTTTGCAACTGACGTGTTCACAACTGATCTTCCTGTCTGCTTCGGATTAATTGACCGTGGCACCGGTGCGCTTGATCAGCTCTGCATAGCGCTGGCTGTCGCGTGCGACCCACTCGGCAACCTCGTCGCTGCTGCCGGCTGCTGGCGCAAAGCCGAAGGTGGCCAGCTTTGCCTTGACGTCCGGGTCGCCCAGCGCCGTGCGCACGGCCTTGCCGATGGCGTTGACCGTCGCCGGCGGCGTGCCGGCCGGCGCCAGCAGTGCCACCCAGCTCGATGCTTCCAGCCCTGCCGGGCCACCCGCCTCGGCCAGCGTCGGCACATTGGGCAGCACCGGCGACCGCGCGCTGTCGGCCACGGCCAGCACGCGCAGCTTGCCCGCCTGGATCAGCGGGCCCGCCGTGGCATAGGTGCCCAGCGCCCACGTGACTTCGCCGTTGGCCACGGCGGTGTAGAGCTGCGCCGTGTCCTTGTACGGGGCGTGCAGCATCTGCGTGGCCGTGGCCGCCTCAAGCTGCGCCGCGCCCAGATGGCCGGTACTGCCAACCGCCCACGAGCCGTACGTCACCGCATCGGGTGCCTTCCTGGCCGCAGCGATCAGTTCGGGCACCGTGCGAATCGGGCTTTGCTGCGAGACCACGATGAAGAAGGCTGTGCGGTACAGGCCAGTGACCGGCACAAAGTCGCGGCGCGGGTCATAGGGCAGCCGCTTGAACAGGCCGGGATTGATGGCAAGGTGCCCCACATCCGCCACGACCAGTTCGTGCCCGGTAGCCGGCGCACGCTTGCCCGCCTCCATCGCGATGAAGCCGTTGCCGCCCGGGCGGGAATCGACGATGACGGGCTGGTTCCAGACCTTGCCGAGCTGTTCGCCGAGCAGGCGCGATACGGCGTCGGGGCCGCTGCCGGCCGGGAAGGGGCTGATCAGCCGGACCGCGCGGGACGGAAATGCCTGCGCGTGTGCCGACGGCGCCGCCAGCAGCGCTAGCGCCGCGCCAGCGGAGACGGCCGCAAGCGTCAGCAAGGCGCGGGGTAAGTACGTGGTGGGCGCGGGGGCGCCGGCCGGCACGATGCGGCCAGCGTGGGGGCGAGTCATGAATTGTCTCCGTGTGGTTCTTATGTATGTGTACGCCATCGTAGGAAGCCCTACTGACAACCAACAGATGGCAGAATTGCCCCATCGATGCCTGGTTGGCATCAGTCCGCGCGAATCCAAGGCCATCCTATGAAACTGCATCACCTGCGCGACTTTGTTGCGATTGCCGAGACACGGAGCATCCGGGGCGCCTCGCGCCAGCTTGGCCTGACCCAGCCGGCCCTGACGCGCAGCCTGCGCGAACTGGAGACCGAACTGGGCGCGCCGCTGCTGGAGCGGCACGCGCGCGGCGTGGTGCCGACGCCCATCGGGCAGGCGTTCCTGCGCCGCGCCCATGCCGCGATGGAAGAGATTCGGCGCGCACAAGAGGAAGTGGCCCAGATGCGTGGCACGCAGACGGGCACCGTGGCGGTGGGTCTGTCCGGCGCCACCTGGCTGGGGCTGGTGCCCGAGGTGTTTCCGGCCTTCCGCAAATCGCATCCGGCCGTCCGGCTGCGCATGGTGGAAGGCTTCTTCCCGGCGTTGGAAGGCCGCCTGTCGGACGGCACCCTCGATTTCTACATCGGCCCCCGGCCCGAGCGCATCGACGCCGACCGCTACAGCGTGGACCTGCTGTTCCAGAACGATCGGGTGGTCGCCGGGCGTCGCGGCCACCCGCTGCGCCAGGCCCGGCAACTGGCGGAGCTGGTCGACGCGGAATGGATCCTGACGGGCGCGCGCGAGCCGCTGGAGCGTGAGTTTGCCGAGGTGTTCGCCGGCTACGGCCTGAATCCGCCGGTGGCCATGGTGCAGGCCGAATCGATGATCGGCGTGGCGGCGCTGCTGTCGATGACCGACGCGCTGGCGCTGCTGCCCCGCCAGTGGATCGACTCGCCGCTGTTCGCCGGCGTGGTGGAGATGATCGCCATCGAGGAACGGATGGACAGCGCCGATATCGTGCGCATCGCCCGTGCCGGGCTGCCGCTGACGCCGGCGGCATCGCATCTGGCCACGCTGTTCGAGCGCGAGGCCGGCCACTACGCCCGCCAGCGCGCGGCGCGGCACGCCCTGCCCGGCTAGCCGCGACGCTCAGTCCGCGGCTGGCGGATTCGCGGCAATCCGCTCGAAGATCACGCCCTGCGGCGGCTGCGTGTCAGGCAACGGCGCATAGGCAAACGCCGTGGCCTCCGTTTCCGGCAATCCCAGCGCCCGGAGAATGGCCAGGATCACCTGCTCGGGATAGTCGGCGGCCGCGCCGGGCCGCAGCATCGTGCCGATGCCATACACCAGCGCACCCAGCGACAGGTCGCGCGCCACGTCCACCTGCGCGATCGGAAAACGGCCGCTCTCGATGCCGATCTCCAGGTCGCGCGTCATGTAGGCGTCCAGCAGGCGCCCCCGCGAACCCCGCCGCGTGCCCACGCGCGTGATGAACGCGCCCCACAGCGGGTAGCGGATCGCCATATGCATGTAGAGCCGGCAGCCCACTGCCATGCGCATCGCCGGGTCGTCGAACCGCCGCACGACGGGGTCGATGACGGCCAGCACCTCGTCGCTCACCTCGCCCGCCACCGCTGACAGCAACTCGCCCGTGGTACGGAAATAGTTGTAGAACGTGCCACGCGCTACCCCGGCGGCGGCGATGAAGTCGTCGATCATCGCGCCATCGGGGCCCTTTTCGGCAAAGACGGCCAGGGCCGACTCCATCAGCCGGTTGCGGGTGTTCTCCCGCCGGATGGCCGCCACCCGGGTGCGGTGGTCTTCGGTGGGCGACTCGGGTACGTCGATCTCGCTTTTAGCTGACATATCTGTCATTCCATGGATGGCGCTCGATTCTAGCAGCGCGACCGTCGCGGGTTTCCCCTAGTCAATTCCATATTGATGAATTCGTCAACTTGACTAGAATTCTACCTGACAAGTTCGTCAAGATGAAAACCGGAGACTCCAGGATGCGTTTCGTCAGTGTTGAATTTCAGGGCAAGCATGCGGTGGGCGTGCGGGAAGGCGGCAGGATCCGCGTGCTGGGCGACGAATCGCTGGAGTCGCTGCTGGCGCGCGGCGTGGACCTGGTGGCCCATGCCGCGCAGGCCAGTGGCGGGGAATGGCTGGACATTGGCGAGGTCAAGCTGCTGCCGCCGCTGTCGCGCCCGCCCAAGATCATCTGCGTGGGGCTCAACTACGCCGACCACACGAAGGAAAGCCCGTACGAGCAGCCCGATTACCCGACGCTGTTCTTCCGCGTCCACACGAGCCTGGTGGCACACGGGCAGCCGCTGGTGCGGCCCGCCGTGGAAGACTGCGCCGGGCTGGACTTCGAGGGCGAAGTGGCCGTGGTGCTGGGCAAGGGCGGCCGCCATATCCGCAAGCAGGACGCGCTGTCGCACGTGGCGGGCTATTCGCTGTTCAATGATGGCTCGGTGCGCGAGTACCAGTTCAAGGCCCCGCAGTGGACGGTGGGCAAGAACTTCGACGGTACCGGCGCTTTCGGGCCGGACCTCGTGACCGCCGACGAACTGCCGCCCGGTGCGCGCGGCCTGCAGTTGCAGACGAAGCTGAACGGCCAGGTGGTGCAGTCGGCCAGTACCGACGACATGATCTTCGACGTCGAGACGCTGATTTCCATCATCTCGCAAGCCATCACGCTGGAAGCGGGCGACGTGATCGTCTCCGGCACGCCGGCAGGCATTGGCTGGGCCCGCGAGCCCAAGCTGCTGATGAAACAGGGCGACGTGTGCGAGGTGATCGTGGAAAAGATCGGCACGCTGTCGAATCCGATCGTCGACGAAGCAAAGTAACCCGCCGCCAGCGCATGTAGAACAGGCCGCCAGCGTACGCGCCGGCGGCCAATCCCGGAGACAGTCATGCCCGATACACAGGTGGCGGGGGCCCGCGCGGCCGTCCATTCGATCGACCATTTCGCGCTGAACGTGCCCTCCCTTGCCGACGCCGCCCGCTTCTACCGCGCGTTCGGGCTCGACGTCAGGGAGCCCGCCGGTGGCGCCGAGCTGGCCCTGCACGCGGCCGACGGACACCGCTGGGCGCGCATCCTGCCGGCTTCCACCAAGTCCCTCGCCTACCTGAGCTTCAATGGCTACGCGCGCGATATCGACACGCTGGCGCGCCAGGTCCACGCATCCGGCGCCACGCTCGCCAGCCCCCCGCCCGGTGCGGACCCGGAAGGTCTGTGGTTCCACGATCCGGACGGCAATCTGCTGCAGGTGCGGGTGGGTCCCAAGACCAGCCCCAGCGCCAAAGCGCCGCACGTGACCGTGGGCGCTGGCGCCAATGCGCGTGGCGCCGTGGTGCGCTCGCAGGTGCAGACCGTCCATCCGGAGCGGCTGTCACACGTGCTGCTGTTCACGCCCGATGTGCTGCGGGCGGTCGATTTCTACGCACGCGCCATCGGGTTGCGGCTGTCCGATAAGTCGCTGGACATCATCGCATTCACGCACGCCCCGCACGGCAGCGACCATCACCTGGTGGCGTTCGCCAAAAGCACCGCCCGCGGCTGGCACCACGCCGCGTGGGATGTCCGCGACCTCGACATGGTGGGGCAAGGCGCGGCGCAAATGGCGGCCGCCGGGTACACGCGGGGCTGGGGGACGGGCCGCCACGTGCTCGGCTCGAACTATTTCCACTACGTGCAGGACCCGTGGGGATCGTTCAACGAGTACTCGGCCGACATCGATTTCGTCGCCGCCGACCACCCCTGGCCGGCCGGCGATTTCGCGCCCGAGGACTCGCTCTACCAGTGGGGCCCGGACGTGCCGGCGGACTTCATCCGCAACACCGAAGCACCGGACGACGCCGCGCAGTGACTACACCGCCGACAGCGGACGCAACACCGGTGGCCGCTGCAGGTCCGGAGACGCCGCCGCGAGAATGTCGGCACGCACGCCATTGCGGGGCGGATAGATGCGTTCGCGGTTGATGACCTGCTTGGTCTGCTTGGCCTGCTCGCCCACGGCAACCACTTCGCGGTTCCAGCCCTGGGCGTAGACGGCACCAGCCGGGCCGAGGTCGATGATGTTGGTGTACCAGTCGATGTTCAGCGCCAAAAGGTCCTTGCCGAACAGTTCGCACACCGCGTTGTGGCCCGCGTAGCGACCCATCGGCCGGGCATGCTGGCAAGACATGACGGACGGATGCACGCCGTCTATCAGCGCGTGCGCGACGTCGCCCGCCGCGTACACGTCGTCCACGCCCTGCACGCGCATGTAGGCGTCGACCATCAGCCGGCCCTGCGCGTCGCGCTCGGCACCGAAACACGCGGTCAGCTCGCTTGCACGCATGCCGGCGCACCAGACCACGGTGGACGTGTCCAGATGCCGGCCATCGGACAGTGTCAGGCCTTGCGCGTCCAGCGACTTGACCGTTGTGCCCGGCAGCAGTTCGATGCCCAGTTGCCGGCAGGTCTGCTCGATCACGGGCTGGGCGCCGCCAAGGTGGCCGGCGATCCGGGCGCCACTGTCGACCAGGATCACGCGCACTTGCCGGGCCGCATCGGGCTGGCCGGCAGCCACGGCCACGGCCCGCAGGCGCGCCGGCAGCTCGCAGGCCAGTTCCACGCCCGTGGCGCCGGAACCAACCACCACGGCCGTCCACTGGCCGGGAGACGGTGCACGGCCCGTCAGCGCGGCGATGTGGTCCTGCAGGCGGCGGGCCTCCGCGTAGGTGTCGACGTCGAACGAACAGACATCCACGGCCGCGATCTGCGGGCGGACGAGCTTGCTGCCGCTTGCCAGGATCAGCTTGTCATAGTGCTTCAAGATCGTCCGGCCATCGCGCTCGATGGCCACGGACCGCGCCCTGGGATCGATATCGGCCACGATGCCCACCTGCAGCGCCACGCCGATCGGGTCCAGCACGTCGTGCAGCGGCACCAGCGTGGCAGCCAGGTCATCCTCATAGTTGCGCACGCGGATGCTGTGCTGATCGTCCCGATTGACCAGCGTGATCTGGACGGCCTTGTCCAGTTCTTGCGCCATGCGCGCCGCCGCCGCAGCCGCCCACAGCCCGGCAAAGCCCCCACCGATGACTACGATTTCCTTCACGTGAGTTTCCTCGCTGTTTGGGGCCATGCCCCGTGTTTGACTGTGCCGATCGACATGGGAATATATCGCTCTACCAGTACTTTCCCAACAAGGCGTCGCTGCTGGCCGCGCTGCACCAGCGGCACGCCACCGAGATGGCCGAGTCGATCGAAGCCGTGCTGGCCGCGCCCCATGGAGAGGGCCTGCCGGGGGCGGTTGCCAGCCTGATCCGCGCCACCATGGCCGCGCATGAGGTGGAGCCCGAACTGCATCGTCTGCTGGAAAGGGAACGGCCGCTGCTGGAGGCCAACATGGGCGCGGCCGGGGATCGCATCCATCGCCACGTGGTCGAGCTGCTGCACCGGCATCGTGCCGCGTTGCGCCACGACGACCTGGACATGGCAGCCTGGATGACGATCAAGATGACGGAGGCGCTGGTGCACGCCGCCGTGCTGGAAACCGTGGACGGCAAGGACGCCCGAAACGTCGAGGGCGCCATCGTCGACGGCATTCTGGGGTTTCTGTCGGCGGCGCCGGCCCGCCGGAACTGAAGCGGGCTGGCGTCCCTGGGCGCTCAGCGCAGGGCAGCCTGCGGCACGACCGACGCGTCGGCGATCAGCACCGGCCAGTCTGCAACCGGCACGGAGAACGTCACGGTGTTCGGACTGTTGGCGGCGATGCCACCAGCCGGCACTGCATAGACCCTGCCGTCCATCATGTCGACATAGCGCGGCTGGCTGCCGGCAGCGGCCATTTCGGTGAAGCCGATCTTGCTGCAGGTAACCTGCACCACGGCACGCGGCTCCGCGTCGTCGGCCACAGGCAACTTCGTCATCTTCCAGACGCCGATGACCGTGGAGGCCGCGCCGTTCCTGGTCTGCTTCCAGGCGTGGGCGGTATAGCCGGCCGGCGCCACGCAGCCGTGATCCGGTACGGGCTGCATGCGGTTGTCGAACAGGGCCGTGACGTTCTGGAACGCGCCGTAGGCGATCTTCTTGCCGTGGACGCGCTGGTCGCCATTCAGGAACGGCGAATCGTTGTTCGGGTCCCAGACGCCGGTGGTAAGCAGCCCCTTGGTGTTCTTGGCGTCGTTGTAGTGCAGGTCGGTGATCGTGAACATGCTGGTCTCGATGCCGCGGGCCAGGTCGCCCAGCACCCGGCGCAAGTTGTACTTCGCCTGGTTCTTCTCGGTCCAGACCAGCGCGCCCTGGTTGCACATCGCGTAGGTGTTGCACGGGGTGGACGGGGCGCCGTTCTCGTCCATGCGCACGCGGAAGCCGTAGCCCGCCACCAGTGCCAGGAAGTTGTCCATGCTCTGCTTGTCCCAGGCCGAGTGGTCGTAATCCACGGCGGTCGTGTAGGGGTGGAACGCCACGTAGACGTCCCCGCTCGGCACGCTCGGCCCCTTGTTGTCGTAGAAGTACTTCAGCGACGTCAGGATGTAGTTGCGCGCCTCCTGGTTCGCGGCGCTGTCATTGCAGTTTTCCAGGCAGCCCAGCACGTAGTGCACCGTGTACCACGACCCGATCGTCAGCTTGGCCTCGGGCTGGATGCGCTTGATCAGCCTGGCGGTCTCGACGATGAGCGTCTTGTAGGTGTCCAGGTCCTTGGTGGGCTCGTTCCAGATCTGCCAGTCGTTCACCTTGTCCTTGTAGCGCATGACCGTGGCGGCCACGAAGTTCAGGAAGCGCTCCTTGCCTTCGCCGGTCGGAAACGCGCCGCCCAGGCTTGCGGTGCCGCAGTCGGTGCAGCCGGGACGCACGTTGCCATAGCCCAGGAAGACCAGCGGCGCCTGCCCCTGCGCGATGGCGCCGTCGACGATTTCGTCGAGTTTGGCGAAGTTGTAGGTGGCGGGCGTGGTGATGGTTTGTTCGATGTCGTTCCAGCCCGACTGGACGCGCACCTTTGTCGTCCCGAGCGGATTCAGGTACTCGCGCCAGTTCGAGAACACGCTGAAGTCGCGGTCGGTGGTCTCGCCGCCGATCATCAGCGTGCTGCTCAGGCCCTGGGCCTTGAGTTCCATCGTGGTACGCGGCTTGATGCGGCCAAGCTGCGTGTAGCCGCTGGCGGCCACCGGCTGCAAGGCGGCGTAGCTGGCCGGGTCCGCATCGAGAATGGCGCGGGTTTCGGCGCTGACCGGCGGATTGATGGACGGCGTCGGGCCGGGCTGGGTGGGTGAATTGGCCGGCGGTGGCGCCGTGGGGGAACTGGTTGGCGGTGTGCCAGCCGATGCCGGGGAGTCGTCGCCCCCGCAGCCGGCCATGACGGCGGTCAGCGCTGCCACTGCGACAAGGCTGGCGAGTTGGGTCAAGTTTCGTTGGTACATGTGTCTCCTCTTTGGGTTTGTTCAACGTGACCTGCTGCGGCATGAATTTTGGATAATCCATAATTCATGCACGCGTGCCTGGGATAGCTGGGCGATAAAAGCTCCTAGAGAATGGAAAGGCGGGGCGACGGCCGTGCGCCGGTGTGCAGCACGTCCATCAGTTGGAACAGTTGGCCATCTTCGGGACGGATGTCATCGGGCTGCCATTGCGGGCGGACCAGCGATGTCACGAACACCGAGCCGTCCGGCCCCGGGCACGGCATGCTGGGCGCCTGGCATGGCAGCGCCACGGTGAAGCGCCGCGCCCCATCGCCAGGCGCATAGACGTTGAGGCGCCCGGCCGACACGCCTGCCGACCAGTAGTTGCCGGCGTCGTCCACAAAGGCGCCATCGGGCCGCCCTTCCTGCTCGCCGGCCTTGATCCACGGCGCGATGGCGTCGAGCGTCCCCGTATCGGCCTGCCATCGCGCCCGATAGACCACGCCGGCGAGGCTGTCGGAGAAGTAGAACGTTTGCGCGTCGGCCGCCCATGCGAAGCCGTTGGCGATGTATAGGCCATCGTGCACGACATGGCAGCGGCCGGACGCATGCAGCGCATGGATGCGACCCGTGGGCTGGCGCGCCCCGGTGTCGTCCATCGAGCCGAACAGGAACCAGTTGCCACAGGGCGATACCCGCCCCTCGTTCAGGCGGTTGCCCGGCCGGTCCGGCTCGGGATGCGCCACGGTGCGGAGCTTGCCGGTGACCGGGTCCAGCACGGCCAGTTCGTCGCTGAGCGCCAGCACGATGCGGCCGTCAACGCGCCGGCAGTGCGCGCCGACGGGTTTGTCGAGATGCCAGGTGGTCATCAGCCGCGTGCGCGGGTCCAGCACATGGAAGGCTGGCGCGCGCACATCGATCCACGCGAGCTGACCGGCATCCCACACCGGACACTCGCCAACGCGGTTGCCCACGCGGAATTCCCGCAGGTGCAGCCCGTCGGCGGTACGCCGTTCGCGGACTTCAACGAGGCGCGTCGAATGCCGAACGATCACCGTCGTACTCCTCCGCGGCAAAGCTGCCGCCCTGGTAGAACTCCGCCACCGGGTCCTGGGATGTCTTGCCGCGCAGCGCCTCGGCATAGGCATCGGCCGAGTCCTGCGGCGCATAGCCCAGCGCGTAGGCACGCGAGTTGTCCCACCACGTCAGCGAATTGTGGGACGCGCCGTAGACCAGGGCCTCATCGAACGCCGCCGTCAGGCCGACGCGCACCAGTTGCGCCAGATCGCGCGGGCTGATCCAGTGCGACAGCATGCGGGCATCCAGCGGCGCATCGGAGCAATGGCCGATACGCATGCCGAAGGCCCTGATGCCGAATTTCTGCGCATAGAGGCTGGCCACGGCCTCCATGAACACCTTCGACACGCCATAACGCGAGTCCGGACGCGCCGCATCGTTGCTCCCGATGATGACCGAGCGGGGATACATGCCGACCGCATGGTTGGAACTCGCATAGACGATGCGGCGCACGCCGGCCGCGCGGGCCGCTTCCCAAAGGTTCGCCACGCCCGCCACGTTGGCCGGCAGAATTACGTCCCACGCGGCTTCACGCGGATAGCCCGCAAAATGCACGATGGCGTCAGCGCCTTGCAGCATCGGCCCCAAGGCATCGGCGTCTTCCAGCGAGCACTGCCACGCCGTCTCGTTCGGATGCAGCGTGGCAACGGCACGCTGGTCGCACAGCCGCACTTCACCGGCCATTTGCGCCAGCAGCGGCCGCACGTGCTGCGCCAGGCGCCCCGCCGCGCCGGTCAGCACCACGACTGGCAAGGTTTGCTCAGGCATAGCGATGACGCTCCCGCGACTGCCAATCGGCGTATTCGGCCTGCAGCGCCGGGTTCAGCAGCGGATACAGGCCCGGCAGCGCGCTGCCCGCCAGGATCTTCTCGTTGACCCAGTCCTCGTACATCGTCTGGCCGATCGACTCCTGCGCCACTTCCTCGGCCAGGTGCTGCGGGATGCAGACGATGCCTTCCTCGTCCGCCACCATGATGTCGCCGGGATAGACGCTGACGCCCGCACAGGCGATGGGCAGTTGCAGGTCGACCGCATGGTGGCGAATCAGGTTGGTCGGCGCCGACGGGCGCGTGTGCCAGGCCGGGAACGCCATGTCCGCGATTTCAGGGCTGTCGCGGAAGCCGCCGTCCGTGACTACCGCGGCGCCGCCCCGCTTCCACAGGCGGGTCACCAGCAGGTTGCCCGACGACGCCGCGCTGGCGTCGCCCCGGCTGTCCATCACGAGCACGTGGCCGGCCGGGCATTCCTCGATGGCCACGCGCTGCGGGTGGCGCGGGTCCTCGAAGGCGCTCATCGGGTCCAGGTCTTCGCGCGCGGGGATGTAGCGCAGCGTGAACGCCGGCCCCACAAACCGGCACGCCTGCGGGTTCAGCGGCTTCAACCCCTGCAGGAAGACGTTGCGAAAGCCGCGCTTGAACATGATGGTGGTCAGCGTGGCAGTGGAGACCCGCATCAGGATCTCGCGCGATTTTTCGGACAAAGGCATGGTCGTCTCCATGGTTCTGTGATCTTGAGGTTATCAGTCGGTCAGGCGGGCCCGGCTGCGCCGCGCCTGCAGATACGGGATTTCGTGCTCGGTGCCGGGCTCCCAGCCGCCCGCTGGCAGCGCGATGTTGCGCTCGCTGGGATGCGCGGCGACGAAGGCGTGATCGAGCGAGGTGCCAAGGCCCGGTTCGGCGGGCACGTCGATATATCCATCGCTGGCCTGCAACGACCGCGTCACGGCGGCCTGCTTGCCATCCCAGTCCGGCTCCAGCCGCTCCAGGATCAGCCCCGTGGGCGACGCGGCCATCCAGTGGACCGCCGCGAACTCGGCCACCGGCCCGAGCGACCCGGAATGCGGCGCCACCAGCAGCGCCCTGGCCTCGGCCAGCGCCGCGATCTTCTTGAGCTGCGTCGGGCCGCCGGTGCGTCCGGTGTCAGGCTGCACCACATCGACAAGACCGCTGCCGATAAGCTGGTCGAACTCGGCCAGCGTCCCCAGCCGCTCGCCAGATGCCAGCGGCAGCGCCACGCTGTCGCGCACACGGCGCCAGCCGAGCGCATCGTCGGGCGCCACCGGCTCTTCCAGGAACAGCAGGTTCGTCCCTTCCAGCGCGCGGCCCACCGCCACAGCGTCGGCACCCGTGAGCCACGCCGGGCCGTGCAGGTCGACGATGAGGTCGACATCCGGCCCGATGGCTTCCCGAATCGCCCAGGCACGTTCCACGATCTGCCGGGTGCCGCCCACCTTCAGCGCCCGCACGCCGCGTGCCACGGCGGCACGGGCGGTGTCCGCGTCCTTGACGTGCGCGTAGTAGGGAACCCGGTCCCGCACGCGGCCGCCCAGCAAGTCGCAGAGCGGGCGCCCCAGTGCCTGGGCCTTGAGGTCCCACAGCGCAGTGTCGATGGCGGCCAGCGCCCCGCCACCGACGACGCCCAGATGGCCGTGGCCCATCGTCGCCACGCGCAGCTTCTGGTGCAGCCGTTCGGTCTGAAACGCATCTTCGCCCACCAGCAGCGGTGCCAGGTCAGGCAGCGCGGCGGCCACCACGCGTGGCCAGCCGGAGCCTTCGCCCAGGCCGACCAGTCCCTCTTCCGTATGGATCTCCGCGAACAACCAGTTGCGGCCCGATGCCAGTGCGCTTTTGCCCGCCCCGCCCCATGCGGTATGCGTGGGCGCGCCTGCCTGCATCAGATGAACGTTGACCCGAGTGATTTTCATGGTTGCCAATGCGCTTACTGCGGCTTGATGTTGGCCGACCTGATCAGCGCGGACCAGCGGTCCAGTTCGTCGACATAGAGTTTCTGGAAATCGGCCGGGGCCGCGCTGGGCTTGACCTCCATGCCAAGCGCCTGCACCCGCGCGCGAACGGCCGGCTGCTGCAGGGCCTGGTTCAGCGCGTCGTGCAGCCGGGCGATGACCTGCGGCGGCGTGCCGGCCTTGACGGCCAGGCCTTGCCAGCTACGGATAAAGGTCTCCTTGGGCAGCTCGGCCTGCGGTGCCGTGGGCGCGGCAATGCTGGCCACCGGTTCGGCCTGCATGACCGCCAGCGGGCGCACCTTGCCGGCTTCGATATACGACTTGAGGGTGCCGGACCCCAGGTCGAACATCACGTCGACCTCGCCCGACATCAGCCCCTGCAGCGCGGGCGTGCCGCCGCGGTAAGGCACGTGCAGCGCCGGCACGTGTTCCGCCCGCTTGAACAGTTCCAGCGCCAGGTGCGACGACGTGCCGATGCCGCCGCTGCCCACGCGCAGCCCGCCATCGGTGCGGCGCGAAGCCGTGACCACGTCGGCCGCCGTCTTGTACGGCGACGACGCCGCAGCCAGCATCAGCACCGGCACGCTGGTCATCTGGCCCACCATCGCAATATCGGTGCGCGGGTTGTAGGGCACGCCGATCATCGACGGATTGGTGGCCAGGTGGATCGCGGCGAAGATGACCGAATAGCCGTCGGCCGGCGCGGCCAGTGCGGTCTGGGTGGCGATGTTGCCGGACGCGCCGCTGCGGTTGTCGATCACCACGGGCTGCCCGAGCGACTTGGCCATCTGCTCGGCCACGGCACGCGCCACCGTGTCGGCGGCACCGCCGGGCGCGAAGCCCACGATGAGCTGGATGGGGCGGGACGGATAGGGTGCGGGCGCCGCGGCGCCGCTTTCGGCCAGCCCAAGGCTGGCGGTCATCAAAAACGCAAGGCGCAGGACGCCCTTACCGAATGTCATTTCGGCTGTCTCCTTGTTGATTGGAAATTTTCTCGTGGCGCCCGGGCGGGCGCGCACGGCTAGTGCGGCTTGTCGATCATGCGCAGCAGGTCGTCCCGGGCGGACTCGGCGTGTTCCAGGGCAACCTTCGCGGCCAGCGCCGCATCGCCCTTGCGCACGGCGGCTACCAGCTTCCGGTGCTGCGCGATCACGGCGTCCTTGCGCTGCGCGCCGTAGCCCAGCGATCGCCGCAGCGCATCCACCAGGCTAGACCGGGACCCCAGCACGTCCACGGCCGGCTGGTTGCCCGCCACGCCGTTGAAGACGCGGTGGAATTCGCGGTTGGCCGCCACGCACGCGCCGATGTCGGTGCCCGTCACCAGTTCCTCGTGCCGCAGCCGCGCGGCGTCGATGGCCTGCAGGTCCTCGGGCGTCGCCAGCGTGGCTACCTTGGCGGCCAGCATTTGCTCGATGGCGCCGCGCATGTCGTAGATGTTGGCGATGTAGGTGGCGTCGACCGTGGGAATCACGGCGCCACGGTGCATCTGCATGTCGATGATCCCCTCGCCCTGCAAGTGCAGCAGCGCTTCGCGAACCGGATTGAGGCTCACCTCGTACCGGTCGACCATCTGCGCGAGCGTGATATGCGCGCCGAGCGGCCAGACGCCAGCCGCGATATCGGCCCGGATCTGCTCGCGGAGCCGGACGTACGTGGGGGTGTTGATACGTTGCATGGTCGTGGAAACCCGGTTGCGTTTGGTGGAACGTGACCTTACTATACATTGGATTTTCCAAAATCCAAAATCCAATGAGATACGAGAACCTGATCGACGGGCAATGGATCGGCGCCGAGCGGTGGGCGCCGAACATCAATCCTTCGGAAACCACGGAGGTCGTCGGCTACGCGGCCCTGGCCACGCCGGACATGGCCGAACAGGCGATTGCCGCCGCGTCCAGTGCCTTTCCCATGTGGTCCCAGAGCCCCGTCCAGCAGCGCGCCGACGTACTGGAGCGCGTGGGCCTGGAAATCCTCGCCCGCAAGGACGAGCTGGGCCGGCTGCTGGCCCGTGAAGAAGGCAAGACGCTGCGCGAGGCGATTGGCGAAGTCACGCGCGCCGGCCACATCTTCAAGTACTACGCGCAGGAAGCGCTGCGCCCCCATGGTCAGCACCTGCCCTCCACCCGGCCCGGCATCGAGGTAGAAGTCACGGCCGAGCCTGTCGGCGTCATCAGCATCATCACGCCTTGGAACTTCCCGATCGCGATTCCCGCCTGGAAGATCGCCCCTGCCCTCGCCTTCGGCAATTGCGTGGTGTTCAAGCCGGCCGAGCTGGTGCCCGGCTGCGCCTGGGCGTTGGCCGACATCCTGTCGCGCAGCGGCCTGCCGCACGGCGTGTTCAACCTCGTGATGGGCCACGGCGCGGAACTGGGCGCCACGTTGACCACCGATCCGCGCGTGACGGCCATCTCCTTCACGGGATCGGAGGCGACCGGACGACGCATTGCAGTCGCCGCGGCAGCGGCCGGCAAGCGGCTGCAACTGGAGTTGGGGGGCAAGAATCCCCTTGTGGTGCTGGACGATGCCGCGCTGGACGTGGCCGTCGACGCCGCGGTACAGGGCGCCTTCTACTCCACCGGTCAGCGCTGCACGGCAGCGTCCCGGATCATCGTCGCCGACGCCATCCACGACCGCTTTCTTTCCGCCTTCGTGGCAGCGACAAGCCAGTTGCGGGTGGGCCATGCGCTGGAGGACCGCACCGATATCGGCCCCGTCGTCGATGCGGTGCAGCTCGACAAGAACCTGCGGTATGTCTCGATCGGGCAGGTCGAAGGGGCGCGGCTCGTGGTCGGCGGCGAGCGGCTCCGTACCGATACCGAGGGATTCTTCTTCTCGCCAGCCATCTTTGCCGATTGCCACCCGGACATGCGCATCGCGCGGGACGAAATCTTCGGCCCCATCGCGGCCGTGCTGCGCGCCCGCGACGACGACCATGCGCTGGCGCTGGCCAATGACTCCAGCTTCGGCCTGTCGGCCGGGGTGTGCACGCAATCGCTGGCGCGGGCCACGCGCTTTCGCCGCGGGCTTCAGGCCGGGATGGTGATGGTCAACGCGCCCACGGCGGGCGTCGACTACCACGTGCCGTTCGGCGGCACCAAAGGTTCCTCATCGGGCCCCCACGAACAAGGCTGGGCAGCGCGGGAGTTCTTCACAACGAGCAAGACCGCATACATCCGGGCCTGACACCGGCGCGCCAACACACGTTTTCGCAGTCCCACGGTGGCGCGCCGCAATCGGCCGCCGCCTTACATCCATCCAAAAAATCACGGAGACAACATGAGGAAGATCATCCTGCCGCTATGCGTGGCCTGCGGCGGTGCGAGCCCGACACTGGCCCTGGCGCAGTCAAGCGTCACGCTGTACGGCCTGGTCGATACCACCATCCGCTACACCACGCACGAGAATGCGAACGGCAGCGGCAAGGTCCAGATGGGCGACGGCGTGCTGACCGGCACGCGCTGGGGCCTGGCCGGCACGGAAGACCTGGGCGGTGGCTACCAGGCGTTGTTCGTGCTGGAAAACGGCTTCCTGCCCGACACGGGCATGGCCTCGCAGGGCGGGCGCCTGTTCGGCCGCAAGGCTTTCGTCGGCCTGTCAGGCGACTTCGGCACGCTGAAGCTGGGCCGCGACTTTACCGTGATCCACGAAGTCATCGCCAGTTACGACACCATGGCGCTGCCCAACCTGGGCCTGGTCGCCTTCCAGAGCGGCAACTACACCGGCGGCGTGCGGCAGGACAACATGCTGAAGTACGCGGGCACGTTCGGCCCCGTGACGCTGGCCGCGCAACATGCCTTCGGCGAAGTCGCCGGCAGCTTCAAGACATCCTCGTCCACCGGGGCCAGCGTGACGTACGCCAGCGGCCCGCTCAAGCTGGCCGGCGGCTACCAGGTCATGCGCGACACCAGCACCTACTTCGGCACGGTCGTGCCCCGGAGCGACCAGCAGGTCTGGTCCGTCGGCGGCACGTACAAGCTGGGCAGGACGCAGTTCAACGCCGGCTTCACCCGGAGCACGTACAACAACGCGGGCTATCGCGACAACGCGTTCTACGCGGGCGCCAAACACTCGTTCAGCGACGCATGGATGCTGCTGGTCACCGGCACCTACGACCGCATGAAGATCAACGGCGACAGCGGCAACCGCTTCACCGGTGCGGTCATGCTGGACTACAACTTCAGCAAGCGCACCGACGTCTACATCGAAGCCGACTACACGACCCTCAACGGCACATGGCGCACGCTGGCCGCGCAGCCCACCTTCGTCACGCCGTTCTACGGCCATGGCACGCGGATTGGCGTGACGACCGGCATTCGCCACAAGTTCTGAATCGGGGTGCGTGCCAGCCGGGCGGCGGTGAGGGGTCCGGCTGGCACGAGGCTAGAGGAGCCGATTTCGTGCAGAGGCTATTGCAGCCACTGCCCCATCATGCGCAGGATCTCCGCCTTCACCTCTGCGGGATTCATCGACGCCTTGTTCAGCCCCCCTACCCCCCAAAACACTCCGCCCCGATCTTGTAGCCCGCGGCGGATTCCACCGCCTGCGTCACGAACGGCAACGTCATCGGATTGCCGATTTCCTTGTGGAAGGCGACCCAGAGTTCCAGCGCGGGAACGTCCCGATCCGCCAGGCGGCGATAGACCACCCCCTTGATGGGCTGCGCGGCGGCGGACGCCGGCACCAGCGACACCGCGATGCCGGCCGCCACCATGGACATCATCGCGTGATGGCGCGCGGCGTCGTGCATGCGCAGCGGCACCACGTTGTGCTCGGCCAGCCAGGTCATCATCAGGTCGTGCGCGTACTGCCCGAATCGCCGTTCCAGCGTGGCCAGGCTCTGGCCGTCGAGGTCGCGGGCGTGGACCTTGCGCTGCGTGGCCAATGGATGATCGACCGGCACGGCCAGCACGTAGGGCTCTGACATCAGCCGCCGCGCCTGCAGGCGCGGATCGGTAACCGGCGGCCGCAGGATGGCGACGTCGAGTTCGTTGCGCAGCAGGGCCTGCAGCATGGCCTCGGAGCTGATCTCGCGCAGCGAGTACAGGACGCCGGGCACGCGCGCGGAAAACCGGCGCAGGATGTTTGGCACGAGTTCCACAGCGGAGATTGCCGTCAGGCCGATGCTGAGATGGCCGACGTCCTCGCCCCGGTTGGCCTGCGTCACCATCTGGCGGGCGCGATGCTCGATATCGAACAGCTTCTCGGCCTCGGCGCGCAAGACCTGCCCTGCCGGCGTCAGCCGCACGCTGCGCTTGGTGCGCTCGAACAACTGCGCGCCGATCTGGGCTTCGAGCTGTTTGATCTGCAGGCTCAGCGGCGGCTGCGTCATGTTCAGCCGGCGCGCGGCGCGCGTGAAATTCAGTTCGTCGGCCAGCACCAGGAACGAGGTCAGCACACGGAGTTCGAGCGGGTTGTACATATACAGGCGCTGTATAAATGAGATACAGAAGTAATATTGGAAATATAACTCGCCTGGTCGCAGAATGTCTTCACCCGGCCGCCCCATGCGCCGTGACAACGACAAGATGCGAGACATGACCATCCAGCACCCCATCGACGACCGCCTGCCGGCGCTGCTGCGCGGCGACCAGCCCCTGCGCGGCATCTTCACGGCAATGCCCAGCCCGGCCCTCGTGGAAATGTGCGCCTATGCCGGCTTCACATTCGTCATCATCGACAACGAACACGGCGCCGCGGATTTCGAAACCACCGAGCATATGCTGCGCGCGGCGCGGGCCAGCGGCATTATTCCCGTGGTGCGCTGCTTCATGGAAGACATCCCCCGCGTGCTGGACATGGGTGCCAGCGGCGTGCAGGTGCCGATGATCGAGACCGCCGACGATGCGCGCGAGCTGGTACAGCGCGTGCGCTACCCGTCCATCGGCCGGCGCGGCAGCGCTTTCAGCGGGCGGGCCGCCGGCTACGGCGCGTTTCCCGGCGCGGCGCATACGGCGCGCAGCAATGCGGGCGTGGCGCTCATCGCGATGATCGAAACGCCCACGGGCGTGGCCAATGCCGAGGCCATTGCCGCCGTGGATGGCATCGACGCGGTGTTCGTCGGCCCCAACGACCTTGCCCACGCGATGGGCTATGGCAACGACTGGAAGACGCCCGCCGTGGCCGCGGCCATCGAGCAGGCGCTGCGTGCGGTCCAGTCGCAGGGCAAGTGCGCCGGCATCATCGCGCTCAGCCCCGATGACGAGCGACGCTATGGCGCGTTCGGTGCCCGCTACTTCGCCACGGTCGCCACCAGCCTGATCACCCAGGCGTTCCGTCAGGCCGCCCAGGGCGGGCAGGACGTCGTCTCACCCGCGTTGCGCTACTAGCGCGTCGCGCCGGCCCGCGCGCGTTCTGGTGCGCCCGCCGGCATCCAACCATTTCAAGACATCGCAGGATCGCAGCCGCGACCGGGCGCAGTGCGTCCCGGCGTCGTGCGCGCCTGGCACTCATCCAAGGAGATACAGCATGGCCCAATACTTGAAGACGTCGAAGCCGCAGGCAGTGAAGACCGAAATCCAGGCGCAGGTGCGCGACACCGTCGCCGGCATCCTGGCGCAGATCGCCAGCCGGGGCGACGCTGCGGTGCGCGAGTACTCCGCGCAGTTCGACAAGTGGGAACCGAAGCAATTCCGCCTGTCGCAGGCGGAAATCGAAGCGTGCGTGGCGTCGCTGTCGCCCGATGTGCTGGCCGATATCCGCTTCGCGCAGGACCAGATTCGACGCTTCGCGCAGATCCAGAAGGATTCGATGCGCGATGTCGAGGTGGAGACGCTGCCGGGCGTGGTGCTGGGCCACAAGAACCTGCCCGTCAACAGCGTCGGCTGCTACATCCCCGGTGGCAAGTATCCGCTGGTGGCATCGGCCCACATGAGCGTGCTGACCGCAAAGGTGGCCGGCGTGAAGCGGGTGATTGCCGCCGCCCCGCCGTTCGATGGCAAGCCGTCGCCGGCCATCGTGGCCGCCATGCATCTGGCCGGCGCCGACGAGATCTATTGCATGGGTGGCGTGCAGGCCATCGCCGCGATGGCGCTGGGGACGGAACACATCGAACCCGTCGACATGATCGTGGGCCCCGGCAATGCCTATGTGGCCGAAGCCAAGCGCCAACTGTTCGGCCGCGTGGGCATCGACCTGCTGGCCGGCCCGACGGAGACGCTGATCATCGCCGACGATACCTGCGATGCCGAACTCGCCGTGGCCGACCTGCTGGGCCAGGCCGAGCACGGCCCCAACTCTCCCGCCATCCTGCTGACCAACTCGCGCGCGCTTGCCGAAGCCGTGCCGGCCGAGATCGCGCGCCAGCTGGCCATCCTGCCGACGGCGCCGATCGCCCGCGTGGCGTGGGAGGAATACGGCGAGATCATCCTGTGCGATTCGTACGAGGAGATGGTGGCCGAGGCAGACCGCATCGCGTCGGAGCATGTGCAGGTCATGACCCGCGATCCGGACTACTTCCTGCAGCACATGACGAACTACGGCGCGCTGTTCCTGGGCGCCCGCACCAACGTGTCCTACGGCGACAAGGTCATCGGCACCAATCACACGCTGCCGACCACGCGCGCCGCGCGCTACACGGGCGGGCTGTGGGTGGGCAAGTTCATCAAGACCTGCACGTACCAGCGCGTGACGACCGACGAGGCGTCGGCCATGATCGGCGAGTACTGCTCGCGGCTGTGTGCGCTCGAAGGCTTTGCCGGGCACAAGGAACAGGCCGACATTCGCGTGCGCCGCTACGGCAAGCCGCGCCACGCAGCATGAGCAACGCCGCGCGCACGGCCATGAGCGGGCAGATCGATTTCACGGGCAAGGTGGTCGTCGTGACCGGCGCCACCGGCGGACTCGGTTCCGCCATCTGCCGCGCATTCGCCGAGATGGGCGCGTCGGTGGTGGCCGGGTACAACCGCTCGGCCGACGACGCCCTGGCGTTGGCGCGCGCCCTGCCCGTGCCCGGCCCCGGCCAGGTCAGCCAGATCGGCCATGTGGCCGTGCCGTTGCCAGTGACCGACAGCGCCGCGCTGGCGCGCAGCGCCGCCCAAGTAGCCGAAGCGTTCGGCCGTGTGGATGTGCTGGTCAATTGCGCGGGCACCACGCGGTATGTGCGGCACGATGACCTCGACGGGCTCGACGATGCGCTCATCGACATGGTGCTGGCCACCAACGTGCGCGGGCCGATCGCGATGGTGCGGGCATTCCGCACGCTGCTGGAGGCGGCGGACAGCCCGGTCATCATCAACATCTCGTCCGTCGCGGCGCGGACGGCCATGGGCAGCAACATCGCCTACTGTGCGTCCAAGGCGGCGCTGGACAACGTGACGGCGTCGCTGGCCCGCGCACTGGCGCCACGCATCCGCGTGCTGTCGGTCTCGCCCGGGCTCGTCGACACCGATTTCGTGCGGGCGATGGACCCGGCCTGGCGCGACATGCAGGCGCGGCTGACACCGCTCGGCCGGCTTGCCGACCCCGCTGAAGTGGCCACGGCGGTACTCGTGGCCGCTGGCGCGATGCCGTTCACCACTGGCGTGGCAATTCCCGTCGACGGCGGGCGGCCCTTGTACTGACGCCCTGCCTCGCCTTACCTTCCCAGAACAACATGGAGACTGATCATGAAAGCCCTAGCCCACCGTGCCGCGTGCATCGCGCTTGCCATTGCCGGACTGTCGCTAGCCAGTGTCGCCACCGGCGTGCGGGCCGATACGTGGCCTAGCAAGCCGATCAAGCTTGTGGTGCCCTTCTCGCCCGGCGGCGTCACCGATGCCACCGCGCGCATCGTGGCCGAAGGCTTGTCGAAGCGGCTGGGACAGCCGGTCGTCATCGACAACAGGCCCGGCGTCTCGGGCATCCTGGGCACGCAACTGGTGGCGCGTGCCGACGCCGATGGCTACACGATCATGGAAGGGACCATCACGACGCACGCCGTGAACCCGTTCTTCTACAAGAAGCTCAACTACGACCCGTTGAAGGACTTTGTGGCGGTGAACCTCGTGGGCACGGTCAGCAACGTGCTCGTCGTGGCGAATGACAGCCCCTACAAGTCGGTGGACCAGATTGTCGCGGCGCTGAAGGCCAAGCCCGGTTCGCTGACCTTCGGCACGGCCGGGCCCGGCAGTTCGCAGCAGTTGTCGGGGCAGCTGTTCCAGAGCATCACCGGCACGCAGTTGCAGCAGATCTCCTACAAGGGTGGCGCCGCCGCGATGACGGACCTGATCGGCGGGCAGATCGACCTGGTGTTCGAGACGGTGGCGGCGGCCAAGCCGATGCTCGATGGCAAGCGCGTTCGCGCACTGGGGGTGTCGTCCAGCCATGCGCTGGCGAGCCTGCCCGGCGTGCTGCCGCTGGCTGACCAGGGCCTGAAGGGCTTCGAGATGCAGTCGTGGCAAGGCATCTTCGCGCCGGCCGGCACGCCGAAGCCGATCGTCGACCGGCTGTCGAGCGAGATCTCGGCGGTCGTCAATACGCCGGCGGTGCTGCAGCGGCTGCGTGCGCTTGGCGTCGAGCCGCAGCCGATGACGCCCTCCACGTTTGCCGCATTCCAGAAAGCGGAAATTGCAAAGTGGGGCAAGGTCACGCGCGACACGGGCGTGCAGCCTGAGTAACGCGGGGCGGCCGTGGTCGCGGCCGACGCTGGATTCCGGATTCAGCGGAGGGCCGACCAGATCGCATAGATCACGGCCGCCCAGACGCCGGCCACCAGCGCGATCCCCCAGTAGGAGGTCGGCTTGTCGCGCCGAGCTTCGAACCAGCGGTCAGCCTGTGTGCGGCAGTCCGCCAGCACGTGGTCAGGCATCAGTTTGACCGCCAGCCAGATCAGGCCGGGCAGCAGCAGGACGTCGTCGACGTAGCCCAGCACCGGCATGAAATCGGGCACCAGGTCGATCGGGCTGAGCGCGTACGCGACCACGAAGACGCACAGCGCCTTGGCCAGCACGGGCGTCCCCGGATGCCGACAGGCGAACCAGAGCGTCACGCCGTCGCGCTTGATGCGTCGCGCCCAGGCGCGCAGGTTGGTAAGGATGGCCATCTTCAAGGGGGCGTGGGACGCACGGCGCATGCCGTGCCAAGGGTGCCGGAAAGTTGCTTATTTTGCAGGAACGCGGAACAAGCGCAGGTCGAAGGCGCGTTGCCGGGGTAGCGTCAGTCCAGCGGCAGCGCAATCCCGCTTTTGGCAAAGACCTCGCGCACCACGGAGAGCCCGTTCAAGGCGGCAGGAAACCCCGCGTACACCGCCATCTGCATGACGACTTCCACCACCTCGCGCGGCAGACAGCCGACGTGCAAGGCCGCATGCACGTGTACGCGGAGCTGCGGCGAGGCATTGCCGAGCGCGCACAACGCCGCAACGGTCGCCAGTTCGCGCTCGCGCAGGCCCAGTCCATCGCGGGCGTAGATATCGCCAAACGGAAACTCGACGATGTAGCGGGCGAAGTCGGGGAACGACCGGGCGAGGTTCTTGACCACTTCCTGACCGGTGGCGCCATCGACGGCTTCCAGCATGCGCATTCCGCGTGCGTAACGATCGGCGTTCATCGGGCATCTCCCCGGCAATCAAGGGCGACGCTCGCCCGGACAGTACGGTGGAACAGGTGCATGACGTTCTCCAGAGGGTTGATGTGGCCACTCTATGGCACACGCCGGCGGAACGGAATGACCGAGTTCGTGATACCTTTTTGGTATGTCCGAGCGCCTTGATTCCCGATCCCTGACGTTGTTCCTTGCCGTAGCCGATGCGCTGAGCTTCCGGCAGGCGGCAGAGACGTTGCATCTGTCACAGCCGCCCCTGAGCCGGGCGATCCGAGAGCTAGAAGCGCGACTTGGCGTGCGACTGTTCGACCGGAACACGAAAGGCGTGACGCTCACCGCTGCCGGGGAAAAGCTGCTGCCGTATGCGCGAAACATCGCGCGAATGCTGCGCGAAGCGGAGGCAGCGCTGGCCACGAAGGGCCTTCCGTCGAATCTCCGGGTCGGCCTGACCAGCGCGGTGGAACCGGCTTGGTTTCGCGGCCTGGCTCAGCGCATGCAAGCCAGCCATCCCGAAACCATGGTGTCCACCGCTTCCGACACGTCGCCACGGCTGATCAGGCAGCTCCGCGCCGGCAAGCTCGACGCGGCGTTTATCGCACTGCCTACGGAAGTGCACGGGCTGGACGTGCTGGAACTGGACCGCCTGCCAATGATTGCCGCGATCCCGTCGAGCCATGCACTGGCGAAGCGCCGGACCGTCGGCCTTGCGGATCTGGCGCGGCAGCCCGTCTTCTGGTTCGAACGCGCGCGGCAGCCTGCCTTCTACGACCACTGCCAGACAGTCTTCGTCCGTCACGGCTTTGCGCCGTCAAAACTGAAAGAGCCGGCGGACCATCACGTCCTGCTTGCCGACGTTGCGAATGGCCGGGGCATCGCCCTGCTCCCGAAATCGTTCACCGCGTTCCGGCGCGCGGGGGTCGTGTACCGCCCGCTAGCCGAAGGCGAAGAACTTTCGGTCGGCATCGGCCTGGCCTTGCCGAGCGATCGGACAGACATCCGCGATGTCCTCGTCGCAGCGGCCAGGCCGAAGCGGCCCGCCTAGACTGGCGCCACCTATTGGCGTGTCAGCATGAGGTCGAGGTTCTGCACCGCGGCACCGGAAGCGCCTTTGCCCAGGTTGTCGAACACCGCCGAGAGCAGGATGTGGCCGTGCTCGGCGTTGGCCGACACGCGCAACTGCATGTCGTTCGTACCGTTCATCACCTGCGGATCGAGGTACTCGGCACCGTCATTCATCGGCATGACGTGGACGTGCCGGGACTCTGCATAGTGCTGCGCCAGGCAGGCGTGCAGCGTCGCGCCATCCACGCCGTGCGGCAGCAACCGCGCGTCGAACGGCACCGTCAGGACGATGCCCTGCCGGAACGCGCCGTAGGCCGGCACGAAGATGGGACGCTGCGCAAGCCCCGCGTGCTGCTGGATCTCCGGCGGATGCTTGTGCGCAAGCGCCAGGCCGTACACCTGAAACGGCGGCGCGCCCACGGCATCCCCGCCTTCGTACGCCTCCACCCCTGCCCGTCCGCGCCCCGAGTAGCCCGATACGGCATGGATGCTGAGCGGATAGCTGGCGGGCACCAGGCCCGCCTGCACCAGCGGCCTTAGCAAGCCAATTGCGCCAGTCGGATAGCAGCCGGGATTGGTAACCCGCTGCGCGGTGGCGATGTGCGCAGCCTGATCTGGTGCCATCTCCGGAAAGCCATAGGTCCAGTCGGCGTGCGTCCGGTGCGCGGAACTGGCGTCGATCACGCGAACCGCAGGATTGACGATGGCGCCGACTGCGTCGCGCGCGGCTGCGTCGGGCAGGCACAGGATGGCGATGTCGCAGCCGTTGATCGCTTCCGCACGCCGCCGCAGGTCCTTGCGTTCCGTTGCCGCCAGCGTCATCACGCGAAGGTCGGTGCGGCCGCGCAGCCGCTCGTGGATCTGCAACCCGGTCGTACCTTGGTCGCCGTCGATGAAAACAAGGGGAGCGCTCATGCGGAATCTCCAGTGGCTGCTGCAGCATTGAGGTCGAAGGAGTCCTATCTTGCAGTGGCGGCTAGAATAGGAAAAGTTGAATTTCACAACCGTGACATTCATCCTTCCTGAATTCAGCATTGGAGCCGCCATGCGCGAAATCAGCCTGGACCGCCTGCGTACGCTGGTCGCCATTGCCGACCATGGCTCGTTCGCCGAGGCGGCGCGCGCCTTGCATCTGGCGCCGCCCACGGTCAGCCTGCACATCGCCGAACTGGAACAGCGGGTCGGCGCACCACTCCTTTCGCGCAAGCGTGGACAGGTCAGGCCATCTGCCATTGGCGAGGTGCTGGTGGAAAGGGGTCGTCGGCTGCTGGCCGATGCCGAGCAGGCGTTCGACGACATACGGCGCCAGGTGGAAGGGCTTGCCGGCCGCGCGCGCCTGGGTGCGTCGACCGGCGCCATCGCGCATCTGCTGCCGCAGGCGCTGGAGGTACTGCGCCAGCAGCATCCCGCCATCGACGTTCAGATCGCAGTGCTGACCTCGCAGGAAACGTTGTCCCGACTGGCGAACGGCACGCTGGATATCGGGCTGGTCGCCCTGCCGCAACCGCCAGTAGCCGGTCTGGTGATCAAACCATGGCGTCGGGACCCTGTGATGGCCTTCCTCCCGGCGCACTGGCAGTGCCCGGAACGCGTCACGCCCGATTGGCTGGCCACCCAGCCGCTGATCCTGAATGACGCCACCACCCGGCTATCGCGCCAGACCGCGGAGTGGTTTGCTGCAGCGGGACACCAGCCTGTGCCACGCATCCAGCTTAACTACAACGATGCCATCAAGAGCCTGGTCGCTTCCGGCTACGGCGCGGCGCTGCTGCCCCACGAGGCCACGACGCCCGTGCCCGACCCGCGTATCGTCATGCGCCCACTGCGCCCGGCTTTATGGCGACGCCTCGGCATCGCGCATCGCGCCGGCCCCGTCGAACGCGCCACGCAGCACGTGCTGGACGCGCTGTGGGACCTCCGGCTCGCATAGCCAGTAGTGGCAGGTGCACCTGGGTCATTGCCGGCGGATAGCCGCCCTACTTCCGGTCCGTCTCCGAGTACCAGTAGATCCGCTTGCGCTTGCCCACGCCGGTCAGCGTCACCTTCTGCACGCCGAGCGCGGACTTGTCGTCGCCGCCGGCGTTGCCGGTCTGGTTGCCGGCGCCGAACAGCACCGGGACCACGGTGGGCTGGCCGTCCTTGTCGACGTTGATCACGCCGAAGACCGACGATGGCGGGAAGCCGCCGCCGTCGAGGATGATCGAGCGGTCGGCGTTCTGGCCGGCGCTGGTCAGGAAGCTGTACGAATAGCTGCGCGCGATGCCGAGGTTGGGGTAGCAGACGCCGGGCTTGGGCACCGACGGCGTGTTGGTGCCGACGCTGGTGTAGCCGGCCACGGTCAGCGGCGCGTTCACCGCCTTTTCCCCCGGGTTCACCAGCGTGATGAAGAAGCCGGAGCGCGAGCCGTCGTAGGGGGTGCTGGTAGCGTCCACGAGGTTGGCTTCGGTCAGGGGCGTCCATGTGGCCGGCAGGTTCATCGTGTTGACGTCGCGGATCATGTAGAGCCGGTTCACCACGTTGTAGGCCGTGCCCGGTGTGGCCGACGCCGAATACAGCGGATGCTCGCGGTCGCCCGAGCCGATCGACACGGCGTCGTAGCCGCGCGTGGAGATGACGTCGGGCGCGTAGAAGAACTTGCGCGCGTTGTTGGTGTTGGCGGCGCCGCCCAGCGCGGCCAGCCTGGCCATCGCCCAGTTGGCGGGGGCGTTGCCGGCCGTGGTTTCGAAGTCGGCGCGCCAGAGGTTGCCGCCCACGTCGCCCACGTAGATGCGCTCGACGTAGCCGTCGCTGTTGCGGTCCACCGTGGTCACGTCGGACGGGATGGCGCGCGTCATCGCCGGCACCTCGGTGCAGGTGCCGCTTGCGCCGGCGCAAGACGGCTGGGCCGACCACACGACGTTGCCGGTGTACGCGTCCAGCACGATCACGCCGCGGCCCATCGTGTTGACGCCCGGCGACGGGTCGCTGTCCTCGGCGGGGTCGTAGCCGGCGCCCATGATGATGACCGGATTGGCGTAGCCGCGCACGCGGGCGACCTTGGGCTGCGACCACGTCTGGCCCAGCTCCGCGATGTCGTCGCTGGACCGCTTCCAGGCAAAGCGCGGCACGGCCGGGTTGCTGACGTCGAGCGCATAGACCAGCCGCCCGCCGCGCCGGGCGGTCAGGTACAGCATCACGCGCGGATTGGCGGCGTCGCGCATGTCCTGCATGACCGTGGTGCTGCCGTCGAAGAAGTAGTCGCGTGGCTTGGGGGTTGGCGTGATGCCGTCCGGCGTGGTCGACAGCTTGATCTCCGGCGAGTTGGTGTAGAGGCGGCTCAGCTTGCCCAGGAACTCGGGCGCGACAAAGCCCCACATCTCGCCGCCAGGCCGCACGGTGCCCATGCCGGCCTTCTGGTTGCCGTTGACTGCGTGGAACACGCCGTCGTTGGTGCCGTAAAACACCACGACGCCAGTGGTGCCGCCGTAGTTGACCACGGCCGGACGCGAATGCAGCACGTCGGCATGGATCGACGGGCGGACCGTCACCGGCGATCCCGGCCCCGGCTCGCCTTCGGCGCCAGCCATGCTCTTGCTGGTCTTGGTGTCGGCCGCGCTGACGTCCTGGCCGCGCACCCATGCGATCAGCTTGGGCATCTCGGACGCCGGGATCGCGGCCGCGCCGCTGGTGCCGCTATTGGCCGCCGCCACGCCGCTGGTGCCAGTCAGCCACGTGTTGGACGTATCGAAGCTCGGCAGCGCGCCACCTACCGGGCAATTGCCGATGCCGTTGCAGGTGAGCAGCGTGCGCGAGCCCTGGCTGGTCAGCCACTGCGCGCGCATCATCTCCCCAACGCCGCCCTTCTCGACGACTTCGCCATCGGGCGAATCGAGGTTCCAGCCGGCACCGGAGGGGCTGTTCTGCCAGTAGCCCTTGGCCGGCCAGTCCTTGACCGTGGCACCGTACGCCCCGCCCGCATACGACAGCGGTGCCTCGGCCGTCCAGTAGCTGACCGCGTTGGGCGAGATGAAGCCGGTCTGGGCGTTGCTGATGGCCGACTCGCCCACGGCATCCTGCAGCACCAGCTTGCCGGTCTTGTCGTAGCCCACCTTGTACTGCTTGAGGTTGCCCATCCAGCGGGGGCCAGCGGTGGCGTCGGGCCGGAACATGCCGATGTACACCTGGTTCAGGAACTGGCCCTGCGCATTGACCGACGCCGGCAGGCTGACCGACGCGAACACGCTGTTGACCGCCTGCACCTCGTTGAAGATCGACACCAGTGCCGACGCCAGGTCATTCACGGCGCCCAGCTTGACCGTGTACGACTTGCCGCCGCCATTGGTGCCCATGCTGACGGCAAGCTGCACATAGTCGGGGTTCTTGTCGTCGGTAACGGCGATCGTGTACGTGGTGACGTTCTGGCGGTTGTCCATGTTGCCGCGCACGTCGGTCTGGTACAGGAAGCGCGCCCATTCGTCGCCCCAGCTGCTCTGGTACTTGGCGTTCATCGGCAGCACGATCTCCTGCTGCTGCGCCGTGCTGGCGCCGGCCTTGACCAGCGAATCGAACGCGTTCTGCCCCGTGTCCTGCGGCTTGCCGTTGTTCACGGCGTTGCCGATGTAGATGATGAAGTTGCGCTGGCACGGGTTGTCGATCGGCGACGTGTACTTGGTGCCGGACAGCCCCGTGTTGCCCGAGAAGAACGCCCAGGCTTCCTGCATCCCGCCGCCGACCTGCGAGTTGTTGGCGTTGTCGGCCTGGCGGTCGATGGTCTTCAGGTAGGTCAGGAAGCCGTCCACGCCGCTGCCGTCCATCAGCGGCAGCTTGTACGGCGCGGCCGCCGGGTAGCGCATCCGCCCGCCGACGTTGCTGCCGCTGCCGAACATCATCAGGCCCACGTTGATGTTGCCGAACAGCGTCTTGGAATCCCGTATCGAACTGATGGCGTTGTAGAGCGCGCATTGCAGCGCGCCCACGTCCTTGCCGGCGTTGTTGCTGCTGACCACCCCGGCGGTGGAACACGTGAAGTTGGCGTCGGCATCCCACGTGGACGCATTGTCCAGCAGGATCAGCACGTTGGGCTTGCCCGCTTCAGGCTGCAGCCCCGTGTAGAGATCGATGTCCTCGGCCAGGCTGGGAGACGCTGCCGTGGCCATGCAGAGGGCGAACGCGAGGCTGAGAGCGGATGTGCGCATGGGGGCTTTGTTGGGTTGGCGCGAAGGGTTCGGTACGTTTGTCGGGTCAGGACGGACAGGCCGTGCCGTAGGGCACGCGGACCGCAATGCCCTGGTGCAGCGTGGCGCGGGCGGACGTCGTGGCGGTGTCGTTGACCGTGGCGGCCACGTCCCACTGGGTGGCGTTGCACAGCGAATTGCCACCGCCCCCGCTGCCGCCGCCGGCGGCGGGCAGGATGCCAGTGTTGTTGTTGCCGTTGCCGACGAAGCACGACACGTCGTCCGCGTTGGTTTCGTCGAGTTCGACGTTCTTGACAGGCTTGCTGGTCTGGCACACCGGCGCGGACACCTGCGCGATGTAGTCGGCCTTGCCGTCGCCGGTCACGTCGACGCTGACGGCCTGCGCGGCCGGTGCCGCCGTGAAGTCCTGGCTGATGGCCTTTTCGATGCCCTGCTGGGCGGCGTGGCGGGCTTCCACCGAATACTGCTGGTTCGCGGTCACCTTCGTGTTGACCACGCCGGAGCCGACCAATGAAATCGTCAGCATCAGGAAAACGACCAGGAACACCAGCGTGATCAGCAGCGTGGCGCCTTGCTGGCGGCGGCGGAATGGTTTCATTGGGATTCCCGGGAAGCCGCGACGTTGATCACGCGCGCGAGCTGTGCGTAGACATGGCGCTTGTAGCCGTCGCGGAAAGGGCCGCTGGGCTCGGCGCGGCCCAGGTCGTAGCGGCGTTGATCGGTCCAGCCGCCGGTCACGCTGGCGGTGCGGGCCAGCAGCTGGGTACGCACGGCCGTGACGTTGCGCCAGTTCGTCAGCGGCACGGACCAGTCGTAGGTGGGCACGTTCGGACAGGCGGCGGCATTGTTGGCGCCCGGATCGTCGACGTAGCAGTCGGGCGCGCCGTTGCCGTCCAGGTCCACCCCGTAGGCCAGGTGCATGTCCTCGATGCCATTGGCCACCGCGTGCACCTGGAACGCGCCGTTGACCAGTTCGGCCATCTTGAGCGTGGGCCGGCCGTCGCCATTGCCGCTGCACTGGTCGCAGCCGGCCAGATAGAAGATGCGTACCACGGCGGCGCGCAGTTCGGCCGGGGCCGTGCTGTCGCACGCCTTGGTGCGCAGCGTGAAGGCCGGCGCGCTGGCGCCGAACACCACCGGCTGCGCGTCGTCTGCGCAGTACGACGCCTGCAGGTAAGGCGTGCCGACCGTGGCCGCGCCAGCGGCCGTGGTACTGACGCGCCGCACCGCCACGATCTCGGAGCCCGGCAACAGGTTCGGCAGGCAAGGCGCCACGGTGCCCGGCGCAAAGCCCTGCACGCCCAGCGGCACGGTGACCGGCGATGCGGAAAAGCCCAGCGCGGCGGGGTCGGCGGCGCACAGGTCCGGCGATGCGACCACGGCGCCGCGCGCCACGCTGGACGGCCCGAAGAAGCCGGCCAGCTCGATCTCGCGGCTCATGATGTCTAGCGCGTACCGGCCGTTTTCCATCTGCTCGCCGCTTTCCACAAAGGCGTTGCGGGTGCGGCTGGTCTGGAAATACAGCGCCGCCATGGCCGTGAGCAGCAGCAGCGTCAGCGTCATCGCCACCATCAGTTCGACCAGCGACAGCCCGCGCTGGCGGGCGAGCGGCCGGCCGCGTGTCACCCTCTGGCGGGCCATCATGACAGCACCCCGATCCGCACCTGCACGCTGACCACGCGGCGGTGGGCGTCGTTGCCGAAGCGGTTCAGCCCGCACGGCAGTGCTGGCGCGGCGGTCTTGGCAAGGCCCTGCCAGGCCACGGTGACGCGGTAGGTCTGGGTGGCCGCGTCGATGGCCTCGATGCAGCCCACGGCGCCGATCATCGCGCCAACCTTGTTGCTGCCGTCGGTCTCGGCGCTGCCCAGCAGCGCGGCGTTCCATGCAGCCAGGTCCGCCACGGCCATCGCGCGCTGCGCGTCGCTGCCGCCCGTGCAGGCGGCCGGCGGCACCGTGGCCGTGCCCATGACCGTGGCGCTGGCGCCGCTCGCGTAGCAGCCGATGGCCTGGCGATTGGCATTGAGCCGGCTCACCATGTCCTGCAGCAGCGTCAGCGCCTGCCCGCGCTGGTAAGACTCCATCTCCGACTGGCCGGACCGGGCGATCAGCCCGGCGGTGCCCAGCAAGGCCACGAGTACCAGCACGATCGAGATCAGCACCTCGATCAGCGTGCCGCCGCGCTGCGCGGCCAGCCGGCGCCGGCTCCGGTGGAAGCGATGCTGGACGCTCATGAGCAGGCTCCCGCGATGGCCGCGACGCGGCCCGTGCCGCTGATCTGCACGCAGACCGCGTTGGCGGTGCTGCCGTCAGCCATCGCCACCTGGAACGTCTGGCTGCCGTTGCCGGGCCGGCCGTCGTTGCCGACCGACAGCGTGTTGCCGCCGCTGGTGGTAATGGTGATGCCGGCGTACGGGCCGTAGCCGCGCAGCCGCTCGGTGCCGGCGCTGATGACCCAGCCGGCCGACCAGGTGGATCCATCCGGGGCCAGCGTGGTGGACGTGTTGCGCTTGACGGCCTCGCTGCGCATCAGCGTGAAGGCCGACGCAAGGTCGCTGGCCGCACTGCGCACGCGCTGGCTGGCGATGAACTGCGAGAACGAGGGCAGCGCCGCCGTGGCCACGATGGCCAGCACGGACATCGTCACCAGCAGCTCGGTCAGCGTGAAGCCGCCTGCGCGGCGGTGCTGGGCCACGTGGATGCGATGGAGGGCCATGGTCTTACTTCCAGCAGCCGGTCGGCGCGGTACCGCTGGCGGTCTTGGCGCCGGCCTGGTTGAGGGTCAGCGTGCCGCAGCCGGTATCGCGCGACGCCTGGGCGTTGATCGGCGTGGCCGTGATCGTGTAGGCGGGCGGCGTGGCCGTGGCCGCCATCGTGATCTGGTAGTGCGGGGATACGCTGTCCGGCGCGGTGGGCGCGTTCAGCGCGGTCAGGTCGGTGGCATAGGCGCGGCGGTCCACCATGAACCGTTCCTGCAGGCTGGACAGCTCCAGCATGTACGATTCGGCGGCCGTGCGGTTGCTGCGGACGATGTACTGGGTATAGCTGGGCAGCGCAATGGCCGCGATGATGCCAATGATGGCGACCGTCACCATCAGCTCGATGAGCGTGAATCCTGCCCCGGCGCGATGCACTGGCGTGCCGCCCCGGTGTACCCCCTGCTTCCCGAATGACGCGGACGCGCGCGTGCCTGCGCGGCCCACCTGCGCCGTGGGGCGATGCTTGCCCATGTTCTTGCTCCCTTTCTTTCCGGCCGACCCTGTGCCGCAAGGAACTGTTGTGCCGACGAGTCTAGAAGTGGCGCCCCCGTCAGGTCAACGCTCTACACGTATCGGGAATGTACCTGTCGCCAAAACGCAAAAAACCGGCAGGTTGATCCGGCAACACGCAATCCGCCAGCCTTCGTTAATCTGGCATTAAGGCTTTGCCGCTAGCATCGCCCGCCCCCAGGCGGTGGCGCCGGCGACGCCCCGGTCGGGCAGCGGCGGCCAATTCCCGTATATTTCGGGATTCCCTTCTGCGTCCGTGCCCGCGTCGACCCCGACCGATGAAAACCCGCCTCGATTCCACCACGCTGTTGCTTTTGACATTTCCGCCGCTGGCGTGGGCTGGCAATGCCATCGTCGGCCGGCTGGCCGCCGGCACCGTGCCGCCGATCACGCTGAACCTCGTGCGCTGGCTGATCGCCGGCGCCCTGCTGGCGCCCTATGCCTGGCGCGGCATCGTGGCCCACCGGGCGGCAATCAGGCGGCACTTCGGCATGCTGTGCGCCATGGGCGTGCTGTCCATCGCCAGCTACAACGCGTTCCAGTACCTGGCGCTGACCACGTCCACGCCCATCAACGTCACGCTGATCGGCGCGTCGACCCCGCTGTTCCTGCTGATCATCGGCGCCTGCTTCTTCCGGGAGCGGTTCAAGCCGTGGCATATCGGCGGCGCCCTGCTCTGCCTGTTGGGCGTGGGCTTTGTGCTGATGCGCGGCGACCCCGGCCGGCTCGCCCAGCTTGCCTTCGTGCCGGGCGACCTGTACATGCTGGCCGCCACGGTGGCGTGGAGCTTCTATACGTGGCTGCTGCGCAAGAGCCGGCCTGACCTGCCGCTGCCGGTGCTGCTGTTCGCGCAGATCTTCACGGGGGTGGTGGCCAGCCTGCCGATGGCGGCCTGGGAGATCAGCGCGCTGGACGCGCCGCTGCAATGGAGCGGCAAGGTGGGGTGGATTCTGCTCTACGTGGGCACGGTGCCGTCGTTGCTTGCGTACTTTGCGTGGGACCGCGCCATTTCGCGCGCCGGGGCCCAGTTGCCGGTGTTCTTCATCACGCTGACGCCGCTGTTCGCGGCCATGCTGTCGACGGTGCTGCTTGGGGATTCGCCGCACTGGTACCACGGCGTGGGGCTGCTGTGCATCGGCGCTGGCATCTGGCTGGCGCAGCGACGCTAGCGCGGCGCCAAAAAAAACGGCCCAGCCGCGCAGGCTGGGCCCAAGGGCGGGCCGGGGGAGGGACCGGGGCCGCCCTACCGCACCACAAAACGGCACCCCAGGACAATCAGTTCATCGCACGGACTTGAAGGCCGCGCGCATTTCCTCGGCAAAGAGCTGCGGCTGCTCCCAGGCGGCAAAATGCCCGCCCTTGGCCACGGTCCGGTACGAGTACAGCGACGGGTACGCCTGCTTGCTCCAGCTTTCCGGCGCCTGGTAGATCTCGTGCGGGAACACCGTGATGGCCACCGGCACCTTGATGTCGCGCGTCTTCTGGGCGTCAGCGCTGAAGTTGTTGTTGTTGTTCTCCCAGTAGAACCGCGACGACGACGCGCCCGTATTGGTCAGCCAGTACAGCGTGATGTCGTTCAGGATGGCGTCGCGGGACAGCACGCGCTCCGGCTCGCCGTTGCTGTCGCTCCACGCCGCGATCTTCTCGTACGTGAACGACGCCAGCCCGGCCGGCGAATCGGCCAGCGAATAGCCGATGGTCTGCGGCCGCGTGACCATCATCGCGCCATAGGCGGCATTGCGGCCGAAGAACGTGCTCAGCGACTGGTAGGCCTTGCGCTCGGGATCGGTCAGCTCGGCGGGCGGGGCGTCGCCGGCCAGGATCGACTTCATCAGCGGCCCCGGCACCGTGGCCGGCATGTTCAGGTGGATGGCCTTGAGCCCCGGCGGCGCCTGGCGCGCCAGCGCATCGGAGATGACCGAGCCGTGGTCGCCGCCCTGCGACACGTATTGCGTGTAGCCAAGCCGCTTCATCAGCACGTCCCACGCCCGCGCCGTGCGGTCCGGCCCCCAGCCCAGGTCCTTGGGACGCCCCGAGAAGCCATAGCCGGGAATCGACGGGATCACCACGTCGAACGCATCCTCGGCGCGGCCGCCGTAGGCCGTGGGGTCGGTCAGCGGGCCGATCGTCTTGATGAACTCGAAGATCGAGCCCGGCCAGCCATGGGTCAGGATGATCGGCAACGCATTGGGATGGCGCGAACGGACGTGGATGAACTGGATGTCGACGCCGTCGATCTTCGTCACGAACTGCGGCAGCGCGTTGAGCTGCGCCTCGGCCTTGCGCCAGTCGTATTGCGTGCCCCAGTACTTGACCAGCGCCTGCACGCGGGCAAGCTGGATGCCCTGGCTGTCGTCGGCCACGGTTTCCTTGTCGGGCCAGCGCGTGGCCGCGATGCGCTTGCGCAGGTCGTCGAGCTGGGCCTGCGGCACGTGCACGCGGAACGGGCGGATGCTCTCGTCCGCCTTGGCGGGTGCGGCGGCCTGGGCCTTGGGCGCGGCGTCGGCGGCATGGGCGGCCGGGCTATGGCCGGACAGGGCCAGCGCGGCCAGCGCCGAAGCGGCGGCGATGGCGCGGGCGGCGGATGGGAATGGCGAGATGCTGCGGGCGATGCCGAAAGACATGAGAAGGCTCCTGGTTGGCGCTGCTGACGGGCAGAAACGAGCGCGGGCTGAATGGACCCTCGCAGTCTAGGCATCGAGTACGAGCGCCAAGTGTCGGCCCCGGCCCCTTTTTGGATCGGTGTGTATCGCGCATGCGCGCCGATACAAACTCGTACATTTCAGGCCCGCCGAGCCAGGTCTGTAACAGGTTGTACCGGTGAAGCGGGCGGATACATTGCGATACAGAGCCCGGTGGTTGGCCCGGCGAGCGGCTGCTATAACTCTCCGCGAAAGCCCGCCGCGGGCTTTTCGTTTTCCGCAGGCCGATTTAGGTTTCCCCTCGCCATAACAAGAACACCCCGTGATGAAATTCGAGTCCTTTGCCACCCCCGCCTTCTTCGAAAACCCCTACCCGCTTTACGAACAGATCCGCGCCGCCGGGCCGCTGCTGCCGCTGGGCCCCAACGTCTGGGTGACCGGCCGGTTCCACGTGATCGACGCCCTGCTGCGCGACCGCCGCATGGGCAAGACCTACCTGCAGAGCGTGCAGGCCCGCTACGGCGAGGCCGCCACGCAGGCACCGGTGTTCCAAGCGATCAGCCGCACCTTCCTGATGATCAATCCGCCGGCCCACACCCGGCTGCGGGCGCTGCTGATGCAGGCGTTCAACCGCCGGCAGGTGGAAGGGCTGGCGCGCATCGTCGACACCACCACGCGCAGCCTGCTGGACCGGGTGGGCCATCGCACCGAGTTCGACGTCGTCGCCGACTTTGCGCTGCCGCTGCCCGTAGAGATCATCTGCCGCCTGCTCGATATCCCCGTCGAGGACGGCGTGCGGTTGGGCTCCGCCGCCAGCCGGATGGCCACCGCGCTCGATCTGGCGCCGCTGGACGAGCGCCAGCTAGCCGATGCCAACGACGCCGCGCTGACGCTGGAGGCGTACTTCCGCGACGTGGTGGCGCGCCGCCGCACGCAGCCGGGCGACGACCTGATTTCGAGCCTGATCGGCGTGGAACAGGACGGCGCGACGCTGACCGAGGCGGAAATCATCTCGAACGTGATCCTGCTGTTCGTGGCGGGGCACGAGACCACGTCGAACATGATCGGCAATACGCTGATCGGGCTGTTCCGCGCGCCGGAAGCGCTGCAGCAGCTCAAGGCCGGCCTGTCCGACCCGGCGATGGTGTCCCGCGCCGTGGCCGAGTGCCTGCGCCACGACGGCGCGGTGCAGATGGTGGTGCGCACCGCGTTCGAGGACATCGCGCTGGACGACGTGGTGGTGCCGCGCGGCAGCATCGTCTTCATGCTGCTGGGCGCCGCCAACCGCGATCCGGCGGTGTTCCCCCAACCCGACCAGCTCGACCTGTCGCGCGCCGACGCGCCGTCGCTATCGTTCGGCGGCGGCATCCACTATTGCCTGGGTGCCCGGCTGGCCACGCTGGAGCTGGAATCGGCCATCACGGGGCTGCTGACCCGCTTTCCCAACCTGCAACCGGTGGACCTGGCCGGCCTGTCCTGGCACCGGCGCAACAACCTCCGGGGCGTGCAGGCGCTGCCGGTCCGTACCGGCGCCTGAGCGGTCCCGCAGCAGGTCATGCCGCAGGATCGGCATAGCGCCACACGGCGTGCTGCAGATCCGGCGTCGACCGGCGCAATCCGACATTTCCGGCCTGCGGGTGCGGCCTAGAATCGTAGGCACGACAACCGCATCAGGAGACCGGCCATGGGGCGCGCCGAACCGCTGACACCGCTGCAGATCGACGGCGATATCGATCCACTCGAAACCCGCGAATGGCTGGACGCGCTGAGCGGCGTCGTGGACTGCGCGGGCCCGCAGCGCGCCGGCTTCCTGCTGGAGCAGCTGGGCCAGCATGCCGGCCACCTGGGGCTGGACCACCGCGCCCACCCGTACTCCGCCTACCAGAACACGATTCCCGCGCACGCCCAGCCGCCCTACCCCGGCGACCTTGCCATCGAGCAACGGCTGACGGCCATCCTGCGCTGGAACGCGCTGGCGATGGTGGTGCGCGCCAACAAGGCGTATGGCGAACTGGGCGGCCATCTGGCCAGCTACGCGTCGGCCGCCGAGATCTTCGAAGTCGGCTTCCAGCACTTCTTTCGCGCCGATACGGCCGAGCGCCGGGGCGACCTGGTCTTCTTCCAGCCGCACTCGGCGCCGGGCGTGTACGCGCGCGCCTTCCTGGAGGGCCGGCTGTCGGAGGACCAGTTGGCGCGCTACCGGCAGGAGGTGGACGGTGGCGGCCTGTGTTCCTACCCCCATCCGTGGCTGATGCCCGATTTCTGGCAGTTCCCGACCGGCTCGATGGGCATTGGCCCGATCAGCGCGATCTACCAGGCGCGCTTTCTGCGCTACCTGGAGCACCGCGGCATCGCGCCAACGGCCGGACGCCGCGTCTGGGGCGTGTTCGGCGACGGCGAGATGGACGAGCCCGAATCGCTGGCCGCGCTGTCGCTGGCCGCGCGCGAGCGGCTGGACAACCTGACGTTCGTCATCAACTGCAATCTACAGCGGCTGGACGGCCCGGTGCGCGGCAACGGGCAGGTCATCAACGAGCTGGAGGCGCTGTTCAGCGGCGCGGGCTGGAATGTCATCAAGGTGGTCTGGGGTTCCGAATGGGACGCCCTGTTCGCGCGCGATACCCAGCACGCGCTGCTCAAGCGCTTTGCGGCCATGGTCGATGGCGAATACCAGAACCTGGGCGCCAAGGACGGCGACTACAACCTGTCCCACTTCTTCCACCAGGACCCCGAGCTGAAGGCGCTGGTGGCCGGCATGAGCGCCGCCGACATCGACGGCCTGCGGCGCGGCGGCCACGACCTGCGCAAGCTGCACGCGGCCTATGACGCGGCCGTGCGGCATACGGGCCGGCCGACCGTGATCCTGGCCAAGACCAAGAAGGGCTTTGGCATGGGCAACGCCGGGGAGTCGCGCATGACGGCCCACCAGCAGAAGAAGCTCGATACCGACGCGCTGCACGCGTTCCGCCAGCGGTTCCAGCTGCCCATCGACGATGCCGCGCTGGAATCGATGCAGTTCTACAAGCCGGCCGAGAACAGCCCCGAGATGCGCTACCTGCGCGAGCGCCGCGCCGCGCTGGGCGGCTTCCTGCCGCGCCGAAGCACGCAGGCGCCGGCCCTGCCCGTGCCACCGCTGCAAGCCTACGCCGGCTTTGCGCTGGCGCCGGACGGCCGCGAGGTGTCGACCACCACGGGCGTCGTGCGGCTGTTCACGAACCTGATCAAGGACCGCGCCATCGGCCCGCGCGTGGTGCCGATCGTGGCCGACGAGGCGCGCACGTTCGGCATGGCCAACCTGTTCCGCCAGATCGGCATCTATTCGCCGGTGGGCCAGCTCTACGAGCCGGAGGACGCCGGCTCGATGCTCTATTACAAGGAAAGCCGCGACGGCCAGCTTCTGGAGGAAGGCATCACCGAGGCCGGCGCGATGGCGTCGTGGACGGCGGCCGCCACGTCCTACAGCGTCAACGGCGAGCCGATGCTGCCGTTCTACATCTATTACTCGATGTTCGGCTTCCAGCGCGTGGGCGACATGATCTGGGCCGCCGCCGACCAGCGCGCTCGCGGCTTCCTGATCGGCGCCACGGCCGGGCGCACCACGCTGTCCGGCGAGGGGCTGCAGCACCAGGACGGCAGCAGCCAGCTTGTGGCCGCCACGGTGCCCAACTGCCGCGCCTACGACCCGGCCTTCATCGGCGAGGCCGCCGTGATCATCGACCACGGCGCGCGGGCGATGCTCGAACAGCAACGCGACGAGTTCTACTACATCACCGTCAACAACGAGAACTACGCCCATCCGCCGCTGCCCGAATCGGCCCACGCCGATGTGGTGCGCGGCATGTACCGCTTCGGCACGCAGGGCGACGGCGCGCCACGGGTGCGCTTGCTGGGCTCCGGCCCGATCCTGCGCGAGGTGATTGCCGCCGCCGAGCTGCTGGCGCAGGACTGGCAGGTGCCCAGCGAGATATGGAGCGTGACGAGCTTCCCGGAACTGGCCCGCGATGCGCGGGAATGCGAGCGGCAGCAGATGTTCGGCGGCGATGCCGACGCCACCAGCCACGTGGCCCGCTGCCTGGCCGGCTCCACGCCGGTCGTGGCCGCCACCGACTACGTGCGCGCCTACGCGCAGCTCATCGCGCCGTACGTGCCGGCCCGCTACATCGCACTGGGGACTGACGGGTTCGGCCGCAGCGACACACGCGGCGCGCTGCGCCGCTTCTTCGGTATCGACCGCCACCACATCGTGGCTGCCGCGCTGCATGCCGTGGATGCCACGCGCCATGCCGAGGCGGTGGCGCGCTACGGCCTGCAGGCGACGGCCGAGGCACCCTGGGCGCGCTGACGGCCGCTCAGGGCTGGATGGCCCGCTGGGCCGTGCAGCATTCGCGCGGCAGCGTCATGGTGAAGGTGGTGGTGCGCTGCTCGGGCGACGAATCGGCCACCACGGTGCCGCCGTGCAGCATCACCAGCTCGCGCGCGATGTAAAGGCCCAGGCCGAGCCCTTCCGGGGTGCCGCCGCCCGCCGGCGCGTCCGCGCCGGATCGGAACGCCTCGAAGATATGGGGCAGCGCGCGGGCGTCGATCACGCCGCCGTTCGACACCGACATCACCAGCGTATCGGCCGCCGTGCCGTCCAGCGTGACGACCACAGGGCTGGCCGGATCGCCGTGCTGGAGCGCGTTGCCAATCAGGTTCTGCACTACCTGCGCGATCAGGTCCGGGTCGATCGTCGCGCGCGTGTCGCCGCGCTGTTCCAGCGTCACCGCCGCCGCGCCCCGCGACACCTGGCATTCGTCGACGATGGCCGCGCAGATCGCGCCCAGGTCAGACGCCTGCGGCATCAGGCTCACGCGGCCGCCGTGCAGCCGCGCCACGTGCAGCAGCTGGTCCACCATGCGCGCCATGCGCTGGCTGCTGCGGGCGATGCGGTCGGTGGCCGGCTTCAGCTTCTCTTCCCCGCCAAAACGGCCCAGGAACGACGCCGACGCGATAATGGCCGACAGCGGCGTGCGCAGGTCGTGCGCCAGCACCGCCATCAGCATCTCGTTGGTCTTCAGCAGTTGCTGGGCGGTTTCGAGCTGCTCGGCCAGCAGCTGCTTCTGCTGGGCCAACTGCACGAACACGTCGACCTTGGCGGACAGCACGCGCGCATCAACCGGCTTGAACAGGAAGTCGACCGCCCCGGTGGCGTAGCCCCGGAACGCGCGCTGGCTGTCGTGGCCGGCCGCGGTCAGGAACAGGATCGGGATCTGGCTCGTGCGCTTGCTGCCGCGCATCAGCTCGGCCAGCTCGAAGCCGTCCATCTCGGGCATGTGCACGTCAAGAATGGCCAGGCCGAACTCGTGCTCCAGCAGCAGTTCCAGCGCCTGGGCGCCGGAATTGGCGTGGACGATCTCGACGCCCGGCCGGGCCAGCACGGCGTCCAGCGCGGTCAGGTTCGAGGCGATATCGTCGACCGCGAGGATCTTGACGGGAGGTTGCATGGTAGGGGTCATTCAGTCAGGCGGGCCAGCCCGTGGCCAATCGCTTCCAGGGTCAGGACGCGGTCTGCCGCGCCGCGCGTGATCGCTTCCTGCGGCATGGTGTCGACCAGCGCACTCTCGGGCGTCTGCACCCAGGCTTGCCCGCCGGCCGCGCGGATGGCCGCCAGCCCGCGCGCGCCGTCGTCGTTGGCGCCGGAAAGCAGGATGCCCAGCGCCCGTCGTTGCCAGGCATAGGCGGCCGATTCGAACAGCACGTCGATCGACGGCCGCGAGAAGCGCACGGGAGGATCGACCGACAGCGCCAGCCGCACGGCGTCCGGCGCGTCGGGATCACGTTCCACGAGCAGGTGATAGTCGGGCGGGGCCACGTACAGGTGGCCCGGCTGCACGGCCAGCTTGTCCTCGGCCTCCAGCACGGGCAGCACGCAGCGCGACGTGAAGATCTCGGGCAGCAGGCTCGGGCCCGACGGCATCTGGTGCATGACCACCACCACGGGCGGCACCATGTGCGCCGGCAGCATCGGCAACAGCGCGTTCAGCGCCTCCAGCGCGCCGGCCGAGCCGCCGATCACCACCCCGCCATACGTCCGCGTCGTGCTGTCCATGTCGGTCCTCAGAGCTTGCGGTAGAGCCGCTCGTGCGACGCCACCGTCTCGAAATCCTGCGCATGCGCGCTGAAATGCAGGCTCTCCTTGCTGCCCAGGCCCAGGAAGCCGCGGCGCGCCAGCGCGTCGCGGAACAGGCCGATGGCGCGGTCCTGCAGCGGGCGGTCGAAATAGATCAGCACGTTGCGGCACGAGACCAGCTGGGCCTCCTGGAACACGCTGTCGGTGGCCAGGCTGTGGTCGGCAAACACCGACTGGCGGATCAGCTGGGCGTTGAACTTGGCCTTGCCGTACGCCGCGTGATAGTAGTCCGACAGCGAGCGCCGGCCGCCGGCCGCCAGGTAGTTTTCGCCAAAGCCGCGCAGCCGCCCGGCGTCGTAGACCCCGGTGCGGGCGATGGCCAGCGCTTCCGGGTTGATGTCGGTGGCATAGAACACGGTGCGCGCCGCCAGCCCTTCCTCCTCGAACAGGATGGCCAGCGACCACAGTTCCTCGCCGCTGCTGCAGCCGGCCACCCAGACGTTGACCGACGGATAGGTCTGCAGCACCGGCACCACGTGCTCGCGGATGGCCAGGAAATAGGCCGGGTCGCGGAACATCTCGCTGACCTGCACCGTCAGGTACTGGAGCAGCCGGCCGAACACGGCCGCATCGCGCAGCATGCGGTCCTGCAGTTGCGACAGCGTGGGCACCTGCATGTCCTGCAGCGCCTGCTGCAGCCGCCGGCGCATCGACGCGCGCGAGTACCGCCGGAAGTCGTGCTGGTACTTCAGGAAGATGGCCTGCAGCAGCAGTTCCAGCTCGATGTCAAAGTTGGCGTCGGGCAGCACCACGCCGCCGTCCAGCCCCGGCACGGCCACCTGGGCGCGGGGGCCCTGCGGTTTCAGTTTGCGTGAAGCCATACGCGGCACAGGGAAAGCAGCTTGTCGACGTCGATCGGCTTGGCGATGTAGTCGTTGGCGCCGGCGCGCAGGCACGCCTCGCGGTCGGACTGCATGGCCTTGGCCGTCAGCGCGATGATCGGCAGGCGCGCAAAGCGCGGCATCTCGCGGATATGGCGCATGGCGGTGATGCCGTCCATCTCCGGCATCATGATGTCCATCAGCACCAGGTCCACGTCGTCCATGCGGTTCAGCATGTCCAGCGCCTCACGTCCGCTGCGGGCAATCTCCACGGTGGCGCCCAGCGGCTCGATGACCTTCGACAGCGCGAAGATGTTGCGCGCATCATCCTCCACCAGCAGCAGCTTGCGGCCGTCGAACGTGTCGTCGCGGTTGCGCGCGGCGCGCAGCATGCGCTGGTGCTCCGGCGGCAGCGACGACTCCACGCTGTGCAGGAACAGCGTCACTTCGTCCAGCAGGCGGTCCGGCGAGCGCGCGCCCTTGATGATGATCGACTTCGAATACTTGCGCAGCCGGCGCTCGTCCTCGGCCGAGAGCTGGCGGCCCGTGTAGATGATGACCGGCGGCATCGGGTTGGCATCGGCCAGCGCCGTGTTGGCCATGTGCGCCAGCAGGTCGTGGCCGGTGCCGTCGGGCAGCACCATGTCCATCACCACGCAGTCGAACGGCGTGCCGTTCAGCGTGGCGGTGGCGGCAGCCACGCTGTCGGCCGTGACGATCTCGGCGTCCAGCGATTTCAGCAGCGCGCGGATGCTCTCGCGCAGCGCCGGATCGTCCTCGATCACCAGCACGCGGCGCTGGCCCGGCGTCATGCGGGCCTCCAGTCCGCGGATGGCGGCGGCCAGCTTCTCACGCTCGCTGGGCTTGAACGTGTAGCCCACCGCGCCCAGGTGCAGCGCCGCCTCGGCGTGGTCGCTGACCGACACCAGGTGCGTGGGGATGTGCCGCGTGGAGGGGTCGCGCTTGAGCCAGTCCAGCAGCGTCAGGCCCGACTGGTCGGGCAGCGCCACGTCCAGCAGGATGCCGCACGGCTGGTGCTGGCGCGCCAGTTCCAGGCCCTGCGCCGACGTGGTGGCGTGGATGCAGTCGAAATCGAGTTCGTGGGCCAGGTCGTAGAGGATGCCGGCGAAGTCGATGTCGTCCTCGACCACCAGGATCAGCCGGTTGCCGCGCGTGCGATGGTCGCGGTCGTCGGGAATCGGCGCCGGAAAGCCGGGCTGCACGCGCTCGGGCGGGGCCGACGCGGGCGCCGGAGCCGGCGGCACCGCACGCGACGGCGGCGCCATGATCGGGGCCGCGGCGGGCGGCTGGGTCAGCAGCCCGGCCTGCGAGGCGGCATCGGTCGACAGCACGCGCGGCACGGTCAGCGCGAAAACGCTGCCCTGCCCCGGCTCGCTGGCCACCGAGATTGCGCCACCGAGCAGCCGGCCCAGCTCGCGCGAGATCGACAGCCCCAGCCCCGTGCCGCCATAGCGGCGGCTCGTGGTGCCATCGGCCTGCTGGAATGCCTCGAAGATGACCTGCTGCTTATCCTTCGGGATGCCGATGCCGGTGTCGCGCACTTCAAAGCGCACCGCATCGTCGCCATGGGCGGCCAGCGCCAGCGTGACCGAGCCGGTTTCCGTGAACTTGAACGCGTTGGACAGCAGGTTCTTGAGCACCTGTTGCAGGCGCTGGCTGTCGGACACGATCGATTCGGGCACGCCGGGCATGAACTCCACGCGGAACGGCACGCCCTTGCCCTCGCCGATCGGGCCGAACAGGTTCTGCAGCGTGCTGCTCAGCGATTTCAGCTCCACCGTCTCTGGCTCGATGACCAGGTGCCCGGCCTCGATCTTGGACAGGTCCAGGATGTCGTTGATCAGGTTCAGCAGGTCGGTGTTGGCCGCGTGGATCGTGGCCGCGTAGCGCACCTGTTCGTCGGTCAGCGTGCCTTCCTTGTTCTCCTGCAGCAGCTTGGCCAGGATCAGTGCGCTGTTCAGCGGCGTGCGCAGTTCGTGCGACATATTGGCCAGGAACTCGCTCTTGTACTGGTTGGAGCGTTCCAGCGCGCGCGAATTGGCCGCCAGTTCGGCCTGGAAGGCGAGCATTTCGCGCTTCTGGCCTTCCAGCCGCTGGGCGTGTTCCTCTAGCTGGACGTTGGTCTGCTCCAGCTCGGCCTGCTGGGCTTCGAGCCGCGCCTGCGAATCCATCAGCGCGCGGCCACGCTCTTCCAGTTCCTCGTTCGACACGCGCAGCTCTTCCTGCTGCACCTGCAGTTCCTCGCTCTGGCGCTGCGTCTCGGCCAGCAGCTTTTCCAGCCGGCCGCGGTAGACGGCGGCGCGCACGGTCATGCCGATCGACTCGCCCAGCCGCTCCAGCAGTTCCACCACGTCGGCCGTGTCGCGCTGCGCCTTGATGAAGCCCAGTTCCACCACGCCGACCACGTCGCCCTCCGCCGTCAGCGGCGCGGCGATGATCTCGGTCGGTGCCGAGCGGCCCAGCGCCGACGACACCTGCAGGTAATCCGCCGGCAGCCCGCCCACGGCCATCACGCGGTTCTCGGCGGCCGCCTGGCCGGCCAGGGTCTGGCCCTTGGCCAGCGTCTGCGGCAGGCGGTCGGCATCGGCCAGCGCCCAGGTGGCCAGGCGCTGCAACTGCGCGCCGTCCACCTGGTAGACCACGCCGACGTGCGCCTGCAGCACGTCCGCCAGCGCGCGGACCAGCGCGTCGCCGACATTGCCGGCCGACTGTGCGTTGCGCACCGCCTGGTGGATCCTGACCTGCGACTGCTGCAGCCAACTCGCGCGCTGCATGGCCTGCTGCGCCACGATGTAGCGGTAGACCACCACCGCCAGGAACCACGCCATGATCACGCCGGCTGACCGGTTGATGATCGCGAACAGGACGTTGGCGCCGCCGGAGGGCGACAGCGCGTAGCCGATACCGATCAGCACCGTGGCGGCGGCCGCCGTGATCAGGGGTAGCCGGGCGTCGTTGCCGTAGAGCGACAGGCAGACCGGCACGAGGTAGAACAGCCAGACGGCCAGGCCGAGCGGCGTCATCGCGTCGACGCCAAAGACGACGACGAGCGAGACCGGGACGATGATGACGCCGAACAGGAAGCGTTGCAGGGAGGACGGGTGCATACCGATGGATGTCGAAAAGGTCACGGCAACGCCCCGGATTGCCGGACGGCCAGATCGCCAACGCAAAGCGACTCATGCTACCCCGCGCCGACCGAAATGGCTGTCGGTGTTGCACCGACATTTGCTGCGCCGCAGCACGCCGCCGATCGGCAACCGTTACACCGGATCGGTTCGAAAACTGCAATCCCGCGCCCCGTTCCGGCCGGCCGCGCCGGGCGTGGCGCCGGGGACGGCACGGGTACGACAATTGCGCGCCTGCTGGCACTGCAACGACCCCCAGGAGCCCGCCATGGCATCGCAGAACAACCCCGGCGCCCCCACGCCGCCCGCCGCTGACCCGTCCGCGAAGCCGCGCGACCCCGCCGACAAGGCGCCCGCCGACGCCGGCAAGGCGGCCCCGACGCCCAACGAGATCATGCGCGAGGACCAGTCTCCGCGCGACGAGCAGGGCAACCGCCCGCAGAGCGACAAGCCGGACATTTCAGGCTGACGACGATGGATGCCCCCGTCCACCTCCCCGACAGCGTCCAGGCGCCCCAGCGGCGCCGGACCCACCTGCGCATCAACGGGCAGGACTATCGGCTCGACCTGCCCGTCTGGACCACGCTGCTCGACCTGCTGCGCGACCAGCTGGACCTGACCGGCACCAAGAAAGGCTGCGACCACGGTCAGTGCGGCGCCTGCACCGTGATTGTCGATGGCCGGCGCATCAATAGCTGCCTGGCGCTGGCCGTGGCGTACGACGACGCCGACATCACGACCATCGAGGGCGTGGCCGACCTGCATCCCGGCCCCGACCTGCACCCCGTCCAGCGCGCGTTCATGGCCTGCGACGCGTTCCAGTGCGGCTATTGCACGCCCGGGCAGATCTGCTCGGCCGTGGCGCTGCAGCGCGAGACGCCCCCGCGCAACCGCGCCGAAATCCGCGAGCGGATGAGCGGCAACCTGTGCCGCTGCGGCGCCTATCCGCAGATCGTGGAGGCCGTGGCGCAGGCGCTGGGCGTGGACGCGCCGCCCCAGTCCACCCCACCCGCAGAGGGATAAGCCATGCACCCGTTTCGCTATATCCGCGTGGAATCCGTGCCCGAGGCGCTGGCGGTCATCGCCGGGCAGCTCGGCAATGCCCCGGACGGCGCCCACCCGGCCGCCCTGCCGCGCCTGTTCGCAGGCGGCACAAACCTGCTGGACCTGATGAAGGAAAACGTCATGCGCCCCGGCGCGCTGGTCGATATCGGCCGGCTGCCGCTCGACGAGATCGAGCTATGGGACGACGGCACGCTGCACCTGGGCGCGATGGCGCGCAATGCGGACACGGCCGAGCATCCGCTGGTGCGCGAGCGTTTTCCGCTGCTGCGCGCGGCCATCCTGGCCGGCGCCTCGGGCCAGATCCGCAACGTTGCCACCAACGGCGGCAACCTGCTGCAGCGCACCCGCTGCTACTACTTCTACGACGCGGGCGTGCCGTGCAACAAGCGCGACCCCGGCAGCGGCTGTCCGGCCGCGCACGGGCTGGCGCGCCAGCACGCCATCCTGGGCGCCAGCGAGGCGTGCATCGCCACGCATCCGTCCGACATGTGCGTGGCGCTGGCGGCGCTGGACGCCGTGGTCCACGTGGAATCGGTGCGCGGGCCGCGCGAGATTCCATTCCAGGAATTTCACCGGCTGCCCGGCGACCATCCCGAGCACGACACCACGCTGGCGCCCGACGAGCTGATTACCCATATCAGCGTGCCGCCCAACGCGTTCGCGGGCCACAGTACCTACCTGAAGGTGCGCGAGCGGGCGTCCTATGCATTCGCGCTGGTGTCGGTGGCGGCCGCGCTGGCGCTTGAGCCCGACCAGACCATCCGCGACGCGCGGCTGGCGCTGGGGGGCGTGGCACACAAGCCCTGGCGCGACCGGGACGCCGAAGCGATGCTGGCCGGGCGCCCGGCCACGGCCCAGACGTTCGCCGACGTGGCCGCCTTCGTGCTGCGCGACGCCCGCGCCTGGGGCGGCCCCGCCTTGCCGGAAAGCACGCCCGGCAACGCGTTCAAGATTCCGCTGGCGCACCGCGCCATCGTGCGGGCCCTGGAAATGGCCACGGCCGGCGTGCTCACCAACACCGGGCAGGACGCCTGCCGCGAGGAGGGCTGGCAATGAGCGAAACCACGCTGCCGCCGCTGGAAGCCGACCAGCAGCCGATGGCCCCCGGCAACGCCGGCCCGGCCGGCATCGGCACCCCGCTGCCGCGCATCGACGGCCTGGCCAAGGTCACCGGCACCGCCCGCTACGCGGCCGAGCACCAGTCGCCCGACCTCTGCTACGGCGTGGCGGTCAACAGCACGATCGCGCGCGGCCGGATTGCGCGGATCGACACCGACGCGGCCCGCGCCTTTCCCGGCGTGCTGGACGTACTGACGCACGACCATCGCCCGCCGATGCGGTCGATGCGCTTCTTCTACAAGGACATGACCGCTCCGGCCGGCAAGCCGTTCCGGCCGCTGCACGACGACGAGATCCACTACAGCGGCCAGCCCGTGGCGTTAGTGGTGGCCACGTCGTTCGAGGCCGCCCGACACGCGGCCACGCTGGTGCGTGTGGAATACGCGCCGGCGCCCCACGAGACCAACCTGCTGGCCCGGCGCGACGCCGCGCACGAGCCCAGCCCGCTGAAGGTGGGCTTTTCCAAGCCGCCCAAGCCCAAGGGCAATCCCGACGCGGCGTTCGCGGGCGCCGAGGTCAAGGTGGACGCCCAGTTCTACGCCGGCGTGGAGCACCACAATCCGATGGAGATGCACGCCAGCACCGTGATCCGGGACAGCCGCGGCCATCTGCTCATCTATGACAAGACGCAGGGCTCGCAGAATTCGCGCTGGATGGTGTCCCGCGTGTTCGGTCTGCCCGGCCGCAAGGTCACGGTGCGCAACCCGTTTGTCGGCGGCGCGTTCGGGTCCGGGCTGCGGCCGCAGTACCAGTTGCTGCTGGCCGTGATGGCGTCGCTGCATCTGAAGCGGTCCGTCCGCGTGGTGCTGACGCGCCAGCAGATGTTCACGTTCGGCCATCGGCCGGAGACCTGGCAGCGCGTGCGGCTGGGCGCCACGCGCGACGGCCGGCTCACGTCGATCATCCACGAAGCCATCGCCGAGACGTCGCGGCAGGAAGACTACGTCGAGGTGGTGGTCAACTGGTCCGGGCAGCTCTACGCCTGCGACAACATCCGCTACGTGTACAAGCTGGTGGCGCTGGACCAGTACACGCCGATGGACATGCGCGCGCCCGGCGCCGCGCATGGCGTACACGCGATCGAAGTGGCCATGGACGAGTTGTCGTACGCGGCCGGCATCGATCCGCTGGCGCTGCGCCGCATCAACTACGCCACGCGCGACGGCAACCAGGGGCTGCCGTTCTCGACGAAGCAGCTGATGGACTGCTACGAGCAGGGCGCGCGCGCGTTCGGCTGGGATCAGCGGCCGCTGGCACCGCGCGCGATGCGCGACGGCAACGAACTGGTCGGCTGGGGCATGGCGACGGGCACCTGGGACGCGCTGCAGATGGCCGCCCGCGCCAGCGCCACACTGCTGGCCGACGGCCGGCTGGAAATCACCTGCGCGGCCAGCGACATCGGCACCGGCACCTATACGGCCATCAGCCAGATTGCCGCCGATGCGATGGGCATCGCCGTGGAACGGGTGATCTTCCGGCTGGGCGACTCGGACCTGCCGTTCGCGCCGATCGAGGGCGGGTCGTCGCATATCGCCACGGTGGGCTCGGCCGTCGACGGTGCCTGCGAGAAGCTGCGCCGCCAGCTCTGGCGGCTGGCCCGCACGGTCAAGGGGCGCGGCTTTGAACAGTGCGCGTTTGACGACGTCGAGTTCGCCGACGGCGCCATGCGGCTGCGGCAGCAGCCCGATACCAGCATCCCGCTCGATTCGCTGCTGCTGGCGTGCGGCAAGACCCAGCTTGGCGTGCGGCACCTGCTGCTGCCCGACGTGCGCAAGCAGAAGCAGACCGTGCGGGCGGTGCATTCGGCCGTGTTCTGCGAGGTACGCGTGGACGAGGCGCTGGGCGCGGTGCGCGTGACGCGCGTGGTCAGCGCCGTGGCGGCCGGCCGGATCGTGAATCCGCTGACGGCCCGCAGCCAGATATCGGGCGGCGTGGTCTGGGGCATCAGCCAGGCGCTGTTCGAGGAAACGCTGAGCGACCACCGCCTGGGCCGCTTCATGAATCACAATCTCGCCGAATATCACATTGCCGCCAATGCCGACATCCGCGACATCGACGTCATCTTCGTCGAGGAAGACGACCGGATCGTCAGCCGGATTGGCGCCAAGGGCGTGGGCGAGATCGGCATCGTCGGCGTGGCGGCGGCCATCAGCAACGCGATCTACCACGCCACCGGCAAGCGGCTGCGCACCACGCCGATGACGCCGGACAAGCTTGTCGCCGGCTGAAGCCCTAGGCGCGGGCCCTGGCCTTGGCGGCCGGGGCCGGCTTCGGGCGCGCCTTGGCTGTCGTACGGGCCTTGACCGTGGCCTGGTTGGCGGCCACGGCCGCGCGGATCAGGGCCTTGAGCGCCGGGCGGTCGATCCGGCCGCCTTCAGGAAAGTCGATGGCCCGGCGCACGTTGCCTTCCAGGCTGGCATTGAACAGGCCCTTGGGATCGGGCAGCGACGCGCCTTTCGGGAAGGTCATCTTGACGGCGGCCTTGTAGACCTCGCCCGTGCACAGGATGCCGTCGTGCGACCACACCGGCACGCTCCACTTCCATTCCTCGACGACATCGGGGTCGGCCTCGCGGACCAGCGCTCGCAGTTGCGCCAGCAGCTCGCCGCGCCAGTCGCCCAGCTCGGCAATCCTGGCGTCGATCAGCTCGGCTGCCGGAATGCCATCTGCCGCTGCGTCTTTTTTCATCATTTGTCTCCCGTTCTGGTGTTCCTGACACATCACTATAGGACACGTGCCGCCCTGCCCGCCGGGGTTGACAATCGATTCTCCAAACACAATACTTCGATCAACTTTAATCCCTATTCGAGAACGACACCCTGGTGTCGTCGATACAGCGTGGAACTGGCCGAACTCGAAATCTTCCGGGCCGTGGCGCGTGAGCAGAGCGTCACGCGCGCGGCCAAGGCGCTGGAACGCGTGCAATCCAACGTCACCACCCGCGTCAAGCAGCTTGAGGAAAGCCTGGGCGTGACGCTGTTCCAGCGCGCGAACCGGCAGATGATCCTGACGCCGGCCGGGCAGCGGCTGCTGGGCTACGCCGACCAGTTGCTGGCGCTGGCCGAGGAAGCGCGCCAGTCCATGCGCGCGGACGCCCCGAGCGGCCGGCTGCGCGTGGGATCGATGGAAAGCACGGCGGCCACGCTGCTGCCGGGGCCGCTGGGCCGCTTCCATGCCGCGTGGCCCGACGTCGACGTGGAACTGACCACCGGTACGTCGCAGGCGCTGGCCGACGCGGTACTGGAACGGCGGCTCGATTGCGCGGTGGTGGCGCACCCGGGCGCCGGCGCCCACAAGGACATCGACCTGGCGGAACTGGGCGACGGCCTGGACGGCACGTTTCTCAAGACCGAGGAACTGGTGCTGGTGCTGCCGGCCACCCATCCCAAGGTGCGCCGCCCCGTGGACGTGACGCTGCGGCAGCTGGCCGCCTTTGCCCGGGGCTGCACCTATCGGCGCTGTGCCGAAGACTGGCTCGAACAGGCCGGCGACGGCGTGCGCCGCCGCCTGACCGTCATCGAACTGCCCTCCTATCACGCGATCCTGGCCCAGGTGACGGCCGGGTCGGCGGTCGCGATCGTGCCGCGGTCCCTGCTGGCGATGCACGACGACGGCGCCGCGTGGCAGACCGTGCCCGTGCGCAAGGTCCACACGTTCCTGATCCAGCGGGCCGGCTTTACCACGTCGGCCTTCGAAGCATTCCAGCAGGCGCTGCGCCGTAGCTAGCGCCCTGCCCTATTTCGCCCGTTTTCCAAGGATTCTCGCCATGAACACCGCCTTCCCGCAGCACACTTCCCACCCTCTGCTGGCCCGTCTGGGCCTCCGGCTGCCGATCATCCAGGCGCCGATGGCCGGCGTCAGCACGCCCGCCATGGCGGCGGCGGTATCCGAGGCCGGCGGCCTGGGCTCGCTCGGCGTCGGCGCCATGGACGCCGAAGGCGCGCGCCAGGTCATCCGCGAGACGCGCGCGCTAACCGCCCGCCCGTTCAATATCAACCTGTTCTGCCACGCGCCGGCCCAGCCCGACGCCGAGCGCGAGTCTGGGTGGCTGGCCTACCTGGCGTCCGCGTTTGCCGAATTCGGCGCCACGCCGCCCGCCAACCTGCGCGAGATCTACAAGAGCTTCGTGGTCGACGACGAGATGTACCAGATGCTGCTGGAAGAGAAGCCGGCCGTGGTCAGCTTCCATTTCGGGCTGCCGCCGCAGGATCGCATCGACGCGCTGCGCGCCGCCGGCATCGTGCTGCTGGCCAGCGCCACGTCGCTGCAGGAAGCGCGGCTGATCGAGGCGGCCGGCATCGACGCCGTGGTGGCCCAGGGTATCGAGGCCGGCGGGCACCGTGGGGTATTCGACACCGCGGCCGAGGACGAAGGGCTGGGCACGTTTGCGCTGGTGCGCCTGCTGGTAGCGCGCACACGGCTGCCGGTGATCGCCGCTGGCGGCATCATGGACGGCGCGGGGATCGCGGCGGCACTGGCGCTGGGCGCGGTTGCCGCGCAACTGGGCACGGCGTTCGTGGCCACCGACGAATCGGCCGCCGACGCGGCCTACCGCAGCGCGCTAACGGCGGCCGAAACCCGCCCGACCACGCTGACGCGCGCCATCTCCGGCCGCGCCGCACGCGGCTTCACCAGCCATTTCACCCGGCTGGGCACCGCCGCCGGCGCGCCTGCGATTCCGGACTACCCGGTCACCTACGACGCCGGCAAGGCGCTGCACGCGGCGGCCAAGGCCAAGGGCGTCAGCGACTACGCGGCGCAATGGGCCGGCCAGGCCGTGCCGCTGGCGCGCGCGATGCCGGCCGGCGAGATGGTCTTCGTGCTGGAACAGGAACTGAAGGCCGCGCTCGACCAACTGGCCGGGCTGCGGGCCACGCTGGCCTGAACCGGGGCAGGCTTCAGGCCAGCAACGGGCTGCGGGCAAACTCGCCAGCCGCCCAGTCCAGGAACGCCCGCACGCGCGGCGAAAGCTGCCGCGAGCGGGGATAGAGCAGCGACACGGGCTGGGACGGCGGCGGCGTGTCGCGCAGGATTTCGACCAGCGAGCCGCGCCGAAGCTGGTCGATCACGTGAAAGCGCGGCACCTGCGCCATCCCGAGCCCGAGTTCGATGCCGGTGAGATAGCTCTCCGTGCCGGTCACTGCGAGCGGGCACGGCAGCGACACGGTCTTCAGGTCATCACCGACGGTGAATTCCAGCGGCGTGACATTGCCGGTGCTCATCTGGCGGATGGCGACCATGCGGTGGCCGTCCAGCGCGTCAAAGCTGGCCGGCGTGCCGAACCGCGCCAGATAGGCGGGCGTGGCGCAGGTCAGCCGGTCCAGCATCGCCACCTGCCGCGCCACCAGTTCGCTGTCGGGCAGCCGCCCGTAGCGCAGCACGCAGTCGACGCCTTCCTGCACAAGGTCCACCCACCGGTCCCCTTCGCTCATCGTGATCTGCAACTGCGGGTAGCGCGCCAGGAAATCGGGAAAGCCGGGCATCAGGAAATGGCGCGCCAGCGTGCCCTGCACCTCGATCCGCAGCATCCCGCGCGGCTCGGCCCCGCTGAAACCGCCCTCGGCGTCCTCGATATCGTCGAGGATGCGCAGGCAGCGGCGGTAATACGCTTCGCCGTCCAGCGTCGGGCGGACCACGCGGGTGGTGCGCTGGAGCAGCCGAACCCCTAGCCGTTTCTCCAGATCGGCAATGACCTTGGTCACCGTCGACCGGGGCACGTCCATGTCGCCGGCAGCCAGCGTGAAGCTGCGGCGCTCCACCACGCGGGTGTAGAGCCGCATCGCATCGAATCGGTCCAATTTGGCCTCTATATGGCGCATACGCCATATTTAACGGCGTATTGTTTCCCTGGCAGAACAAGTGATGGCAATTCTAGGCCGATTATCCAGTGCCGACTATCGCCGATAGTGCAGTCACACCGCGCCGACGCGGTTCGACCAACGATCCACACTGGAGCCCGACATGACCACTTTCTCGTCCACTTCCGCCCCGACTGGCCAGCGCGTTGCCATCGTCACGGGCGCCTCGCGCGGCATCGGCGCCGCCATCGCCCGCCGGCTGGGCGCCGATGGGTTTACCGTCGTCGTCAACTATGCCGGCAGTGCCAGCGATGCCGAGGCCGTCGCCGCCAACATCGAGGCCGCGGGTGGCCGCGCGCTGACCCACCAGGCCGACGTCGGCGACGCCGCCGCCGTCGCGCGCATGTTTGCCGCCGCCGAAGCCGCGTTTGGCGGGGTGGACGTGCTGGTCAACAACGCCGGCATCATGAAACTGGCGACCGTGGCGGAAAGCGACGACGCCCTGTTCGACAGCATCATGCGCATCAACGTCAAGGGCAGCTTCAACACGATGCGCGAAGCCGCCCGCCGGCTGCGCGACGGCGGCCGGATCATCAACCTGTCGTCGAGCCTGGTGGGACTGCTGATGCCGACCTACGGCGTCTACGCGGCGTCCAAGGCGGCCGTCGAAGCCATGACCCACGTGCTGATGAAGGAAGTGCGCGGCCGCAATATCACCGTGAACGCCGTGGCTCCCGGCCCGACCGCCACCGAACTGTTCCTCGACGGCAAATCGCCGGAACTGATCGACAAGATGGCAAAAATGGCACCGCTGGAACGCCTGGGCAAGCCGGAGGACATCGCCAATGCCGTGGCCTTCCTGGCCGGCGCGGACGGGTCGTGGATCAACGGCCAGACACTGCGGGCCAACGGCGGAATTATCTGAGACGCGGGCGGTGGGTCAGCGGCCGTCGACCTGATCGAACGCCGTGGAGGTCTGCCGCTGGTGGACGATGCTCATCCCCACCTGCGCGGCCGTCAGCCCGAGCCAGATCAGCGGATAGGCCCACACGGGCAGGACGGCGTCGCGGGCATCGTCCTTCCCGGGCAGATCGAGACAGAGCAGCAGCGCCGTGAAGCCCGCCGCGCCCATCGTCCAGAACAGCGACAGCGGCAGCGGGCCGTAGTCAGTCGGGCGAACGGCCGCTACCGGCGCCGGGCCGACCACATTGAGCGCCACACCCGCGCTGCAGGGCGTAGCCACCAGTTGCGCGCCCTGCCCGTGCCCGATCATGCTGGCCGCCAGCGCCTGGGCCAGCCAGGCATGCGCGGGACCTGGGCGACCGAGCGCGCGGTCGATGTCGTGGCTGGCGACGGTCAGCGCCGAGTCCCCGACAGCAGTCGTGACCGCATGCCGCAGCCCCTTGCTGAGGTCCGTGTACCAGAATTGCTTGATCCGCTTGGCCGGCACCTGCCCGGCATCGACCAGCTTCGCCAGCGCCGCCTCGACGCCATCCGCCTCGGCGGTGATGGCGCGGCACAGGTTGCCCTGCGGCCTGATCGGCGGTCGGGCGCCCGCCAGCGTTTGCGGCGCCGCCAGCAGCACGGCGACGGCGATTTCGGAAATTTCCGGCGCCTCCTGCCCATCGTGCAACTGACACGCCAGCACGAGCCGCGACCCGGCCAGTGGCGGCGCGGCGCCCCACAGGGTATCCATGCACGCCGCCTTGCTGCCCGGCGTCCACCTTGCGGACACGCGGTCCGGCACCCTGAGCTGGCGCATCAGGCGTAGCAATTCCTTTAGATCTCCTTCGTCGGCGGTCTGCAGGACGATTTCGAGGGGCCCCAACCGGACCAATCGTGTCAAGACGGGCAACAGCGGCGACAGCAAGGATTCGAGCGCACAGACCAGACGGGAGCTGCCCGCCGGCGCATCGAGGTCGAGCGCCAGCACCTTGTCGGGATTGACCGGCGGCGCCCCTTCGAGCCCCAGCAGCCGCTCGGCCAGATCGTTCTCGGGCGTCAGCACCACGCTGTCGACAATCGCCACATGGCCGCGCGCCCAGTTCAACCAGTAATAGGCGCGCCATTGCCGCCGCACGTTCCAGAGCCAAGCGCTGTCAGCCGGCAACTCATAGCCGGCGTACAGGCATCCACCCAGCAGCGCCGTGCATATCGTCAACGGTATATACAGCGCCTGATAAACGAACGCGTTGGACCACACCGTCTCGCCTTTGGGCCATCCGGCAAAAACAACCAGCACACCAACCGCTTCAAATGCGACCAGCACCGCCAGCAACAACCAGCCCGACGGCGCCCGCGGCTCCTGACGCGCCGGAATTTCTTCCATGTCCCAACCCGAACTCATGCGAACCTGGCTCCAGACGGCGCGGCCAGCACGACACTGCCGCATTGCGATCGACACCCATGCACCACCAGCCGTCGGCCCTGCTCGCTATACCCCTCGCCGCCCTCGACAATAGGATTATCTCCATGCCTGGGACAGGACACGATATCCCCCACCAGCGCCACGCGCCGGCCGCCAATGACAAACGTCGACGATGCGGTCCTCACAACACCTTGATGGCTGGTGGCATCGCCTAGCAGCACGGGATCTTTCATGGGGTAGGTTTCGGGAAATTGGACGGGCGGATGGAGTCGTCGCAGGAAATGTATTCCTGGCCGGAGGGGGTGTGGAGGCCGTTTAGGTAGTTGGGGCGCCGCGATGCGCGGAAGTAATCGCCCTTGATGCCTGGAGGCAGAGGCTGACGAAGGTCAATGCCCGAAACAAGGGGATACTGCTCGACCCAATAGTCATCAATATCGCGGGCAATCTTCTCTGCGATGTAGATTCGGTCTGCTGTGGCAGCCACGATGTATTGGGCCGAGTCCTCAAAAGGACTACGCGAATTTTTCATATAGTAGCCGCCACTTCTGAAAGAACGTCCGCCATCCGTCGAATAGATGAATGCAATATTGCAGCCCTTGTCCGGGCACACCCCCATAGGTGGGTACGAGGAGGGAACGACAATATTTCGGCCCGTTGGGTCGGCATTGATCAGTCTTCCCCTGTAGCTCGCTATGCCGCCACCCCTGCCAAACTTGGTACGGATACCCAGACGCGTGTCGTTGTAGTACGTAGTTCCAAAGTAGCAGTGCTTATAGTCCTCCAGCGAGATATAGCGATGATCGTCGATGCGATAGATAACTTGCGGTGGCACTTCGACATTCCGCATTTCCTCCGAACGATTCGACGACGGATTTGCGCAGCCGGTGGTGAGGATGGCTGCGATGGCGAAAACGCCCAGAATGTGGCGATATGCAATCAATCGGCTCTCCTCACTTGCTCAAATTGGCCGGACGAATCGAGTCGTCGCAGCTGACATATTCCTGGCCGGAGGGGGTGCGGAGGCCGTCGAGGTAGTTGGGGCGCCGCGATGCGGAAAACCTCTCACCTCGGACTGTCGTCTTGACTTCAGGTCGCGGCGGTTCGCCATGACGGTATGGTCGAAGGTCAATGCCGGGAGCCAATGGATACTGGGTGACGTAGTAGTCATCCGTTCTCCATTTCCTAGCAATATAAATTCGATCTGTGGTGGCGGCGACGATGTAGTCCTTAGAATCCCTAAATGGATTCGGGGAATCTCGCATGTAATAACCGCCACTAAGAAAGGTTCTGCCGGCATCTGTCGAATAAATGAAAGCTATATTGCACCCCTTGTCTGGACATGCAGCATTGGGAGGATAAGACGACGGAATAACGATGTTCTGTCCTGTCGGGTCTGCGTTGATGAGCCGCCCTCTATAGCTGGCTATGCCGCCGCCTCTACCGAACTTGGTGCGAATGCCCTGACGTGTGTCGTTGTAGTACGTTGTACCGAAGTAACAGTGCTTGTAGTCCTCAAGGGAGACGAAACGATGATCATCGATGCGGTATATCACCTGGGGTGGCACGATCGGATTAACGTTTTCGACCTGAGCGCTGGGCGGCGCGTAGACACATCCTGCGAGCCCAAAAATAGCAACACTACAAAAACTTAGGCGTAGCATCAGCCTCTCCTTACGTTCTGATTATGGATTCGAGCCTCTTCGATAGCATCCGAAACCTTTTCCTGGTCAATATATGCGGACGGCATCATTGGTCTTAATAGGCTTCCCTTATCAAAATAATCATCTGTCATTTGCGTCCAGTCAGCATCCAGCATTAATTCGCGCCAGAACTTACGATCATCAAACGCCTCACAGAAACCTACGGGCAAATCGTAGGCGGCGACGCGCCTCATGAACTCGCTGTTCAGAGGCAGCGTGCTATGGTCGGGTGGCTCCGGCTTGTAGTCCTTTAACCATTCACGCACTTCAGCGTGCGTTTCCTTCGTCCGAATGCGTTGATTTCCGTTGTAGATATCTTCGCCACGATCCTTGTATTTCTCCGGCTCGTAGATGGATTCGAAGTAGGGATACCCGCGATCCAAATAATCGCCGCTCTCTGGTTCCCGCGCGCCTAATGGCTGCACACTCTCATCCGTGATACTGACGTCGAAGTTCTTCGTTTCTTCCGCCGTTAGCGGTCGGGGCACTGTCTCGGCATTGATGCTGACTGTCTGGCCAGTGGCCGGCACGGTCCATACCTTGATACTGTTGAAAATCGGCCCGCGATTGCCATCCCAGAATTCCTTGGGAGACTTTGGATCGGCCAGTTCACCGCCCTTCATGTCGGGCAGCGTGCCGAAGCGCTTGATGCCGGGCGCATCTCCGCAAGGGGTGAGCCGGGCCAGCATCCGCTGCTTGACCGTTTCGCCCAGTTCCTCCAGCAGCCGGCTGCTGACACCCTGCCAGCCGATACTCTCCAAAGCGGACATGCCCATCACCCGATCGTGCGGACTGAAATAAACGTACAACCGCCCATGGTTATCCCGTTCGGCGAGTTCCAGAGTCAGTTGGGCGTCGGGGCGCCAGGGCTTGCCGTCGGGGGTCTTGCCAACCTGGAGCAGCCCTTTGAGGCGGTCATCGAGCATGCGCCTGTCGGCGCGGATGCGATTAGCGATATTTCGGAAGGTCTTTTCACGCGCCGCTGCAGTCGGGCGGTCATTACCGCTTGTCGCGAAATCCGTGATCTTGTCGTCGAGGGCAAACGGCGAATTCATCAGGAACAGCGCGTCTGGCGCCCGGGTGCTGCACAGTGCCGCAGCCGCCATGGCGATCATGGTGCCCTGGCTATGCGACATGACGGTAATCGTGTCGTGCGGATATCGGGCGCGTATCTTGTCGATCAGATTGGCCAGCCGTTGAGCGGCGTGGGGGTAATAGTCTCGCGCCGGCGCGTCCTGCAGTTGGCGCTCCGGCTCGGTATTCAGCAGTTGGAGATTGACGACGCCGAACAGGTGGCGGCTGAAACCCTTGCCACTCCACATCTGTTGCAGGTTGTTGGTGCCATTCTGGAACGGCCCGCCGCCCCAGAACCACGGTCCCTGGTCATCTTTCGAGCGCTTGGCGAAATCCACTCCGCTGATGTTTCGAAGTGGCACTTTGTACTTCCCTTGCGCTGCGACGGCTTCTGGTTCACGGTAGCCCCAAAAAAAACGAATCACCGGGGACCTGCCTGGGTCGTGGAAGTCGTACCGGCGTTCGTGCATACGGTGAGGCGCCTCTACCTCCCGATCGATATAGCTATTCTCTTCGAGCCGAAACTCGCTCCCTCCCAGCCCCAACCTCTCATTCAACCCCTCACACAACGCCTTCTCGGCCGCGTCATACCACTCCCCCTCCGAATTCACCCCGTGCACAAAAATAATCACGCCGGGCAGATGCGGCGGGATCTGGGCTTCGGCCCGGACGCCAAAACTGTCGGGGGTCATGTACGACTCCCAGTACGGGTTGCCGTGGGCGTCCCGCTGGGTCGGTACGACGCGGGTGGCTTCCTTGGGTCGAGCCTGCTGCGGCGACGCCTTGGCCTGGGGAGCCACAGCGTCCATCGTTGTTTCGCCAGTTTGATCGGCCATGTCAGAGCTTCAGTTTGACGCGCAGCAGTTGCATGCCCTGTGCGACGTCCTTGGTGAGCAGCGAGGTTTCGCCATCTTCGTTGGTGACGCCCTCGGTGATTTCGCCGTTGGCGAGCCGGATCCGATAGGCGCGATTGGGCAGCGGTTGGCCGGTCACGACGTCGGTCAGCACGAACCGTTCGTTGTTGATGGTGTCGGTCTGGGCGAACGTCGGGCGTGGCAGCGAAAGCGAGCCGGGGCCTGACTTCTGGATCTCGACCATCTTCAGGATGAGATGCCCGGCCCCGCCGATTCCCACGTTGTCGCCTTGCACCTTGATATAGGCGCTGCCCCCGCCGCTCAGGACGATGCCGTTCCGGGCGTTGGCGATCAGCGACCCGCTGGCGCTGGTCAGTTGCATGTTCTTCTCGGCCACCAGTTCCATGGCGTCGGACTGCGCCTGGATCAGCACCTTGCCCCGCGCGGCGAACAGCTTGACGCCCAGCTTGTGGGCGAACAACGACAGTGCGTCGCCGGCGGCGATGGCGACGCTGCGCAGCGCGTTGACGTGGAACGCCGCGCCCGTCTTGATGCCGACGCCGTTGCCCGCCGACAGGGCGATGCGCTGCGGCGTGGCCGCCGCGATGCCGGCCGGCGCGGACAGCGCCAGGACGGCCTGCTTCAGATCGGTGACGCTGTCCTTGAGCCACTGGTTCTCGGCCCTCAGGTCGGCCACCTCGGCGACGGCGGCCCGGGCCGCTTCGGCCAGCCCCTCGGCGCCGGCCATTGACAGCTCCAGTTGCCGCATGGCGCCAGCCGTGTCGGTCTGCTGGCCGATGGCATTGGCCTGCCTGTCCGCGGTGACCAGCAAGCCACCGCCCGCGCGCACGACGCCGTGGCGGTCGGTGCGGAGTTCGAAGCCTTCGCCGCGCTTCTTGCGATGGCTATCGACCAGGTGTCCGAGGTTCAACTGCGTCTTGCCGCCGTAGTCGGTGGACAGCTTGACGCCCTCCTCGCCCTCCCAGTCCTCGAACCGCAGCTTGTTGTTGCTCTGCGTGCGGATGACGTTGCGCGACAGCCAGCGGTCGTGGCAGGTCACCAGGTCCTCGTGCTGGCTGTGGTGAAGGGCGTGGGCGATATAGGGCTTGTTGGGATCGCCGTCGCGGAACGCGATGGCCACCTCGGTGCCGTCGATCAGCGGGAAATGGAAGCCGGTCTGGCGCGCCCCGGCGAACGGCTTGGCCAGCCGCAGCGGCACGCTCTCGCTGCCCCTGGGCCAGGCGTCGAAATCGAGGTCGAACCGCACCACATAGAGACCCTGCTGCGTCAGGTAGGCGTACTTGTAGTCGCCCGGCGACGTTACCCGCGCGCTCAGCGTGCCGGCGATGCGCGGCCACCGGCTGTCATCGACGGGCAGGCGGAAGCGCCGGTCCGCCGGTATCGCCTTGTACGTGTTGCTATAGGCGCGGTCCCGGGCGCCGGTGTGGGTGACCTCGGTAACCACCTGCCCGTTCGGCGCGTCGGGCAGCAACAGGTCCATGCGCAGCACGCGGGCCGGCCGAAGTTCCAGGATGTTGCTCCGGCCCTCGTAGACGATCTGCCCCGCCAGTGCCGCCTCGTGACGCAACTGCGCGGCCCAGCGGGCGCCGGCCATGTCGAGGTGGTGCGTGCCGTAGACGTAGGGCTGTCCGTAGTTGCCGGTTTCCTTGCGGGCGACGTTCGCCTCGGCCATCAGGCGCTCGTAGGATTGGTCCGGGTTGTAGTCAGCCGTCAGGAACGATTCGGGCACGGTCCGGACATCGGTCCGGATCTCGGAGACCGACTCCACGCCGGACTCCAGCCCCGCCGTTTCCCGGTACGGCACGCGCAAGGCCGGCTGGTAGATGTAGTGGTCGATGTCGTCGGAGAACTGCAGCACATCGCCGAACGCCGTGCCGAACCGGCCGGGCAGGAAGTAGCAGTACAACCCTTCCTGCTCCATCAGCAGCCGGATGTAGTCCCAGTCGGACATCTGGTACTGGAGCCGGAACCGGTGCTCCGGATACTGGCGGCGGGTCTTGAAGGCGAACTGGTGGCCTTCCAGCCCGTGCCGGCGCAGGATGGCCTCGATGATCTGCGGCGCCGTCTGGTGCTGGTAGACACGGCTGGCTTTTGTCAGCGCCAGCAGCGCGACCTTCGGCTGCACCACCATCTCGTACGCGCAGAAGTCGCGGCTTTGTCCCGTCTTCGAAAACTGGACGATGCAGCCCGAGAACCGCCTGGACTCGGTGCCATCGGCCGGGGCGATCGAGAACGTCGCGTCCTTGCGCAGGTAGTCCAGCCGCGCCAGTTCGGCCGCGTGGGTCAGCCGTATGGTGACGCGATACGGTTCGCCCAGCCGCTCGACGGCGTCGAAGGAGACCACGGACAGCCCACCGGCGCTTGGCGCCCCGGGCACTTCCAGGCGATATGCCTGACGCCCCACCAGGGCCTGACGCGGCCCCGCCGCGATATCGTTCTGTCCGTCCACCGTGCCCGCCATCGATTCGAATGGCGTCAGATTTTGATGGACGACTGGCGGCTCCACGTTGACGCAGGTCGGGTAACCCTGCAGTTCACCATGAGACTTGCACGCCGCACGGCCTGCGCTGTCGCCGAAACGTTGCGGGCGTCAGAAACGCTTGGCGGTTAATGGCATTTTAAGAGTCCGAAGCGGGGTCAGACATCGCCCCGCCCCTCGCCGTGTTCGCGTTCAGCCCACCCGAAGCTGGTTCTGGACGTCCTTCACGCCCATCACATGCCCGGCGATGTTCTCGATGCGGTGCTTTTCCCCGCGATCCCGGGCGCTGCCTTTCAGCGTGACCACGCCGGCCTCGACATCGACTTCGACCTCGCGCAGGTCCACCCGGCCGTCATGGGCCAGCCGCTCGCAGACATCGTCGCGGATGCGCTCGTCGGACCGGGTGTAGCCCTTCGGCCAGACCGGCTGCGAGCGCCGCTCGACCCATTCGCCGTATCCGCGCGACTGTTCGTGCGGCATGCCGGCCGGGCGTCCGCCGCTGCCCGGACGATGGCGCAGCGCGCCGTCCTCGTGGCGGTCCTGCCAGTTCACGTCGGCGGCGCGGTGCCAGCTTGCGCGGCCGGGCGCCGTGCGCAGGCCGTCGTCCTCAGCGATGCCATAGGCGGCGGGGTCGACGCGCGACTGGTCGTACACGCGCGTGTCGGCCTCGCGCCCGCGCGCCCACGGCCGGGGATACGCCTCCGGGCCGCCAAAGTCCTCGGTCTGGTCATGGACGGCCCAGTCGCTACCGGCGTCGGACACACCGGGCTGGAACCAGCGATTGTGCTTCGTCATATCGGTCTCCCGTAGTGGTGGCGATGGGAAAGACACGATGCAAAATCCGTTCCGACGAAAAACCCCCACAGCCAGCCTCCGTAGCAGTGCCTGCCCAGGCGCCCGCGTGTAGCCCGCCCCATCCGTTGGAAGATTTACCGCCACCCCGGCCGCCCGCGCCGGCACATTAGAATGATGCGCCGCCCGCCTCCGGGCCCAGCCTGCCCCCGACCATGATTCCGTCCGTCTCCGCCCTGCACAACCGCCTGAAGATGCAGCACCTGCGCCTGCTGGTGGCCATCGAGGCGCGCGGATCGCTGCGGCAGGCGGCCGAGGCGCTCACGCTCTCGCAGCCCGCCGTCAGCAAGATGCTGCAGGACATGGAAGACCTGCTCGGCGTGGCCCTGTTCGAACGCCACGCGCGCGGCCTGCGGGCAACGCGCTTCGGCCATGCCGCCACGCGCTACGCCAAGCTGGTGTTTGCCGACATGGCCGGCCTGCGCGATGAGCTGGTGGCGCTGGCGTCCGGCAAGATCGGCCGCGTGCGCGTCGGCGCGGTCATGGCGCCGGCCCCGGGGCTGTTGGCCGATGCCATCCGCGACCTCAACCGCGACCATCCCCAACTCGAAATCGCTGTCCAGGTCGATACCAGCGACGTGCTGATGCCGCTGCTGGAGCGCGACCAGCTCGACGTCGTGCTCGGCCGCGTGCCCGAAGGCTGGGACGCCGGCGGCGTCGATTTCGAGCAGTTGGGCGACGAGGGGCTGGCGATCGTGGTCGGCCCCCAGCACCCGCTGGCACGCAAGCGCCGCCTGGCGTTTGCCGAGCTGACGCGCTACCCGTGGATCATGCAGCCGCGCCCCAGCCCCATGCGCGCGCTGATCGACCGCTCGTTCGAGGACGCCGGCGTCGCCCCGCCCCCGTCGACCATCGAGACCGCCGCCGTGCTGATGACCACGTCGCTGCTGGCCGACAGCGAACTGGTGGCCGTGCTGCCCGAATCGGTGGCCGCGTACTACGCGCGGCTCGGCGCGCTGGCCGTGCTGCCGCTGCCGTTGCCGATCCAGCTCGGGCCGTACGGCATCGTCACGCGGCGCGGCCGGCCCGCCACGGCGTCGATGAGCCTGCTGATCGACGCCCTGCGCGCCCGCGCGGCCTAGCGCCCGGTTGCAACCCGCTCAGCGCCCCCAGCGCAGCACCAGCGGGTCCAGCCGCCGCGCCACCCGGAGCAGCCCCTCGCGCGTGGCCGGGTGCATGTGCTGGAGCGGATGCCGCACCGCATCGCAGCGGATCACGCCGCCTTCCTGCATCAGCACCTTGGCCGTCGCCAGCCACCCCTGGCGGTTCTCGTAGTTGATCAACGGCAGCCACTGCTGGTAGCGGGCAGCGGCGCCCTCGGCGTCGCCGGCCTGCCAGGCGTCCAGGATCTGGCGGATGCCGTCCGGATAGCCCGCGCCGGTCATCGCGCCCGTGGCACCCGCTTCCAGGTCGGCCATCAGCGTGATGGCTTCCTCGCCGTCCCAGGGCCCGACAATCGCGTCGCCGCCCAGCGCAATCAGCTCGCGCAGCTTGGCCGCCGCCTGCGGCACCTCGATCTTGAAATAGGAAACGTTCGGCAGCGCCTGCGCCATGCGGGCCAGGAACGGCGCCGACAGCGTGGTGCCGCTGACCGGTGCGTCCTGGATCATGATCGGGATGTCGATGGCCGCCGAGACCGCCGCGAAGAAGTCGAAGATGGCCGGCTCGGGCACGCGGATCGTGGCGCCGTGGTACGGCGGCATGACCATCACCATGGCGGCGCCGGCGTCCTGCGCGGCGCGGCTGCGCTCGGCGCAGATCCGCGAGCTGAAATGCGTCGTCGTCACGATCACCGGCACCCGCCCGGCCACGTGGTCCAGCACCGTGGTCATCAGCCGTGCCCGCTCGTCGTCGGTCAGCACGAACTGCTCGGAGAAGTTGGCCAGGATGCAGAGCCCGTCCGATCCGGCGTCGATCATGAAGTCGATGCAGCGGCGCTGGCCGTCCAGGTCCAGCCCGCCCTGGGCGTCGAAGATGGTCGGGGCCACGGGGAACACTCCGCGATACACGGGGGTCGTCATGCGCTGTCTCCTGGGTCTGATGTTGTGCCGCCCAATATACGGGCCGGCCCGCGCGCTGCCTAATGAAACCTGCCGATACCGTGATCGCCTGCGGTGATCGCTCGGCGCCCGGCCGGCGCCGCGCCAGCCGCCGCCCCGGGGCCCGCCCGCGTTAACCCGGATATCAGCACTGCTTATCGCCGCTTCAGAAATGCTCAGTTTTCGGCGCCCGCCGCGCTCCGTATAGTGGGTCTCACGCAGCGCAGACTGCGTGCCACGGAGACAGACATGAAGACTTGGATGGCCGGCGCACTGGCCGGCATCGTCGGGTTCGGCCTGGCAGCCCCCGCCGCCTGGGCGGACGACGCCCGCCCGGTACGCATGATGGTAGGCGCGGCCCCCGGCGGCGGCACGGACATCATGGCGCGCATCGTCGCGGACAAGCTGGCCGCGATCCTCAAGCAGCCGGTGGTGGTGGACAACCGCCCGGGCGCGTCGAACACCATCGCCGCGGACCTGACCGCCAAGGCGCCGCCCGACGGCAACACGCTGCTGATGGGCGTGTCGACGTCGCAGGCCATCGCGCCGCACCTGCTCAAGCTCCAGTTCAACCCGCTGAAGGACCTGGCGCCGGTGGCGCTGGTGGCACAGGTGCCCAACGTGCTGGTCGTCAACAACCAGTTGCCGGTGCAGGACGCGCGCTCGCTCGTGGCCCAGATCCAGGCCCATCCGGACAAGTACCGCTACAGCTCGTCCGGCGTCGGCAGCACGCAGCACCTGGCGGCGGCGGCCTTTGCGCACCAGATCCGCGGCCGGATGCTGCACGTGCCGTACAAGAGCAGCGCCAGTGGGCTGGTCGACCTGATGGGCGGCCAGGTGGACATGAGCTTCGAGACCATGCCGTCGGTCATCAACCATATCAAGGCCGGCAAGCTGCGTGCGCTGGCGGTGACATCGGACACGCGCTCGGCGCTGCTGCCGAACGTGCCGACGCTGAAGGAAGCCGGCGTGCCCGAGATCCAGGCCAACACCTGGTACGGCGTCTACGCCACCGGCGGCACGCCGCCCGCCACGCTGCAGAAGCTGGGCGCCGCCATGGCACAGGTCATGAAGGACCCCGACACGCTGCGCCGGCTGGGCGACGTTGGCGCGGTGCCCGGCACGATGGACGCCGCCCGCTTCGACGCCTTCTCGCGCAGCGAATACGCGCGCTACGGCAAGCTGATCGCCGAACTGGGCGTGAAGCTCGACTGACCCCAAACCCTATCCCGACCATGACGCCACGTCCCCGTATCGCAATGGTGCTCGGCGACCCCGCCGGCATCGGCCCTGAACTGATTGCCCGGCTGCTGGCCGACCCCGTGGCCGCGCAGGCCCGCATCCTGCTGATCGCCGACCGCGAGGAATGGCGCCGCGCCATGCAGGTGGCCGGCGTCTCGCTGACGCTGCCCGAAGTGGACCGGCCCGACTTCCAGGGCACCGAGCAGGGCCCGCGGCTCCATCACTGGGCGCTCGACGGCAACCCCACCTATCCGCGCGGCGCCGCCAGCGCCGAGGGTGGCCGCTACTGCCTGGGCACGCTGCAGGTGGCGCTGAACCTGGCGCAGGCCGGCCAGGCCGACGCCATCCTGTTCGGCCCGCTCAACAAGAGTTCGATGCACGCGGCCGGCATGGGCCACAACGACGAGCTGCACTGGTTTGCCGAGCGGCTGGGCTACCGGGGCCCGTTCTGCGAGTTCAACGTGCTCGACGGGCTGTGGACGTCGCGCGTCACGTCGCACGTGGCCATTCGCGACGTGCCCGCGCTGATCACGCCGGAGCGCGTGCGCGACGCCATCGACCTGATCGACCACGCGCTGCGCCGGTCCGGCGTGGCCGCCCCGCGCATCGCCGTCTGCGGCCTGAACCCGCACAACGGCGACAACGGCGCCTTCGGCCGCGAGGAAATCGACGTGATCGGCCCGGCCGTGGCCGCCGCCCAGGCACGCGGCGTGGCCGCGCAGGGGCCCTTTCCGGCCGACACGATCTTCCTGAAGGTGCAGGGCGGGCCCGACGAACGCCAGTTCGACGCCATCGTCACGATGTACCACGACCAGGGCCAGATCGGCATCAAGCTGATGGGCTTCTCGCGCGGCGTGACCGTGCAGGGCGGCCTGCCCGTGCCAATCACCACGCCGGCGCACGGCACCGCGTTCGACATCGCGCAACAGGGCCGCGCCAACCCGGGCGCCACGCTGCAGGCGTTCCACCTGGCCTGCCAGATGGGCGCGCGCCGGCTGGCCGACGCCCGCGCCGCCTGACCCCGTCCCGCTCAAAGGAATCGACCATGAAGATCACCAACGTCCGCGCCCGCGTTTTCGAATGGAAGGGCAAGACCGTGCCGCCGCAGGCGCACTTCTGCACCAACGCCACCGACATCCTGTTCGACCGCGGCGACGCGATGGGGTCGTTCCGCTTTCACGGCTGGCTGGTGGTGGAGGTGGAAACCGACGACGGGCACGTCGGCATCGGCAACTGCGCGCTGGCGCCGCGCGTGGCCAAGCAGATCGTCGACCAGTACCTGGCGCCGATCGTGATCGGCCAGGACCCGTTCGACAACGAATACCTGTGGCAGAAGATGTACCGCCGCACCCACGCCTGGGGCCGCAAGGGCATCGGCATGGCCGCCATCTCGGCGGTGGACATCGCGCTGTGGGACCTCATGGGCAAGGCCACCGGCCGGCCCGTGTTCAAGCTGCTGGGCGGCCGCACCAAGGAAAAGATCTGGTGCTATGCGTCCAAGCTCTACAACAACGACGACCGCGACGCCTTCCTGGGCGAGGCGCAGCGCTACCTGGACCAGGGCTTCACGGCGATGAAGATGCGCTTCGGCTACGGCCCGCGCGACGGCGCCGCCGGCATGCAGAAGAACCTGGAACAGGTGCGGCTGCTGCGCGAGCTGGTGGGCGACGGCGTGGACATCATGCTGGAGTGCTACATGGGCTGGACGCTCGAATACGCCCGCCGCATGGTGCCGCGGCTGGCCGAGTTCAACCCGCGCTGGCTGGAGGAGCCGGTCATCGCCGACGACATCGAGGGCTACGCCGAACTGAAGAAGATGAGCCCGTTCCCGATCTCGGGCGGCGAGCACGAGTTCACGTCGTACGGATTCAAGGACCTGCTGGAACGCCGCGCGGTGGACGTGATCCAGTACGACACCAACCGCGTGGGCGGCATCACCGCCGCGCAGAAGATCAACGCCATGGCCGAGGCGTGGTCGGTGCCCGTGATCCCCCACGCCGGCCAGATGCACAACTACCACCTGACGATGGCGTCCACGGCGTCGCCAATGGCCGAGTTCTTCCCCGTGCACGACGTGGAGGTCGGCAACGAACTGTTCTACTACATCTTCAACGGGGAACCGGCGCCCGACAACGGCTTCCTGCAACTGGACGACAACGTCCCGGGCCTGGGGCTGACGCTGAACGACACGTACCTGGACGCGTTCGAGATCGTGGAGTAGCGGGCGGGGGCTGGCTAGCGGTCGCCGTAGTGGTAGCGGCAGCTAACGATCGAGACGGCCACGTCGTCGGCCTTGTAGACCAGCCGATTGGTATCGTCGATGCGGCGCGACCAGAAGCCGGTCAGGTTGCCCTTCAGCGGCTCCGGCTTGCCGATTCCCTCGAACGGGGACCGCCGCGCATCCTCGACAAGCTGGTTGATGCGCTTCAGGGTCTTCCGGTCCTGCCCCTGCCAGAACAGGTATTGCGCCCACGCATCCGCGGTGAACAGGATGTTGCGCGTCATTCGGTCGGGGTATCGGGGTCCAGAAGGGTGCGCGCTTTGGCCTCGCCGGCGCGCAACTGTTCGAGCGAACGCGACAGATGGGCGGCGTTGGCAGGGGAATTGAGCAGGTAGATGGTTTCGGCCCAGCTATCGTACTGGGCCTGCGACATGATTACCGCGTTGGGCGCGTCGCGGCGCGTGATCAGAACCGCCTCGTGGTCATCGATGGCCTGGTCGATCACGCCCTTGAGGTTGTTGCGGGCATCCGAGAAGTGGACGGTGCGCATCATTCAACTCCGGTACTTGTCCAATTAACTGTACAAGTATAGCGGCTATGGCGCGCCGGTCAAACGGCGGCGCGTCGGCCCGTTTGCGGGGCCGACGCGTTTTGCATCAGGCCGACTGCACCCGATACCGTTCGAGCCAGTGCGCGTACGGCGCCGGCAGGACCCACGACGGACGCTCCAGGCCCAGCTTCATGGCGGTCTGGTACGGCCAGTGCGGGTTGGACAGCATCGCGCGGCCCACCATCACGAGGTCCATCTGGCCCGCTTCGACCACGCGATTGGCCACCACGGGGTCGTCGATGCCCCACGACGACGCCACCGGCAGGCCCGCCTCGCGGTGCACGCGTTCGGCAATCGGGGCCAGGAATGCCGGGCCCCACGGGATCTGGGCGTCCGGCGTGGAAAAGCCCACGCTGACGTTGAGCATGTCCAGCCCGCCCTCGCGCATGGCGCGCACCAGTTCGATCGATTCGCGCAGCGTCTGCTCGTCGTTGCCGTCGTACTCGATGACGCCAAAGCGGGCGGTCAGCGGCAGGTTTTGCGGCCAGACTTCGCGCACGGCGGCCAGCGTTTCCAGCAGGAAGCGGCCCCGGCCGATGGCATCGTTGCCATAGGCGTCGGTGCGCGTATTGGCATGGACCGAGAAGAAGCTCTGCGCCAGATAGCCGTGCGCGAAGTGCAGTTCCAGCCACTGGAAGCCGGCGTCGCGGGCGCGCTTGGCGGCGGCCACGAAATCGGCCTGGACGCGCGCGATGTCTTCGGTCGTCATCGCCCTGGGTTCCTTGGGCAGATGGGCGCCAAACGGCTTGGCCGAAGGCGAGATGGTCTGCCAGCCGCGCGGGTCGCCTTCGGGGATATGGTCGTCGCCTTCCCACGGGCGGTTGGCGCTGGCCTTGCGGCCGGCATGGGCGATCTGGATGCCGGGCACGGCGCCGCCGGCCTTGATCGCCTCGGCGATGCGGGCCATGCCGACGGCCTGTTCGTCATTCCACAGCCCCGTGCATCCCGGCGAGATCCGGCCCTCCGGCGACACCGCCGTGGCCTCGACGATGACCAGCCCCGCGCCACCGCGCGCCAGTCCGGCGTAGTGCGACAGGTGCCAGTCGTTGGTGAAGCCGTCGATAGCGCTGTACTGGCACATCGGCGGCACCGCGATGCGGTTGCGCAGCGTGACGTCCTTGAGGGTAAACGGCGTGAAAAGTGCAGGCGTAGTCATGAAATTGTCGAGACGTGTTGCAATGCAGCGATAGTAGCGACGGGTCGCTATAATGAAAACCGTCTACGCCTTATCGCTTCAATAAGAGTTCATTATGCTTAACCCGCAATGGCTGCGTTCGTTTGCGATGCTGGCCCAGTCCGGCAGCTTCACCGGCGCCGCCGACGAACTGGGCCTGACACAGGCCGCCGTCAGCCAGCACATCCGCCATCTGGAAGAAGCGCTGGGCCCGCTGCTGATCCGCCGCCCGCGCGCGCTGGAACTGACGCCGGCCGGCAAGGCGCTGCTGGAATACTGCAGCGACATGGAGGTGGCCAACGACCGTCTGCGCGCCCGCCTCAGCGCCAATGCCGAAAGCGGCGTGGTCGGGCTGATCACGCCGGGCAGCATCGGCCTGTTCCTCTATCCGCGCCTGCTGGACCTGCAGGCGCGCACGCCGGGGCTGATCATCCGGCACCGCTTCGCGCCCGATGCCGAGGTGCTGGAAGGCGTGCTGCAGAACCGCTTCGACGTCGGGCTGGTATCGCTGAAGCCCGACGAGCCGCGTCTGGCGGCAAGCCCGTTCAGCGAGGAGCCGCTGGAGCTGGTCTACCCGGCCAGCGAACAGGTTGACGGCTGGGAGGATCTGCAGCGCATCGGTTTCGTCGACCATCCCGACGGCAAGACCATGGCCAACCGGCTGCTGAGCCGGCATTACCCCGGCAATCCGGGCGTCCATACGCTGCCGTGCCGGGGCTTCAGCAACCAGGTCAGCCTGATGCTGGAACCGGTGGCGCGCGGCTTTGGCTTTACCGTGATCCCGCGCTACGCACGCGAGGCGTTTGTGCAGCCGGACCGCATCCGCGTGCTGGACTGCCAGGCGCCCGTGATCGACAAGCTGTGGCTGATCCACCGCTCCGAGTGGTCGCTGCCGCCGCGCGTGGCGCGGGTGGTGGACTACCTGCGCACCCAGGTCAAGGCGGCGGCCTGAGGCTGTGCCGATGGCAGGCACCGGCTGCAGGATTTGCCAAGACACGCCGCCCGCGTTGCGATAGGCTGCGCGGCAGATTCCACCCCTGCCGTCCGCTTTTCGCCAACCGCCCCCACCCCACCATGCCGCGCCCCCTGCCCGCCTGGCTGCCCGCCATGGCCTTCGTCCTGATCTGGTCCACCGGCTTCATCGTCGGCAAGGCCGTGGTGCCGGTGGCCGATACCAGCCTGTTCCTGCTGGCCCGCTTTGCGCTGGCGACGCTGATGTTCGCGGCGGTGGCGGCGGCCGGCCGTGCCGCGTGGCCGCCGCTGGCGCAGGTGCCGCGCCATCTGCTGGCCGGCGCGCTGATGCAGGGCATCTACCTGTGCGCCGGCTATGGCGCCGTGGCGCACGGCCTGTCGCCGTCGATCATGGCGCTGCTGGGCGCGCTGCAGCCGCTGCTGACCGCGCTGCTTGCGATACCGCTGCTCAAGGAGCAGCCGACGTCGCGCACCTGGCTCGGGCTGGCGCTGGGCGCGCTGGGCGTGGGTCTGGTAGTCTTGCCCGCGATGCAGGCCGGTGCGCCGCACGCCGTCTCGCCGTGGATCGTGCTGGTGGGCGTGCTGGCGATCATTTCGATCACGATGGGAACGCTGCTCCAGAAAACCTCGATTGCCCGCGCGGATATCCGCGCCAGCTCGGCCTGGCAGAACGCCGGGGCGCTGCTGGTGGCCGCCGTCGTGGTGGCCGCGTCCGGCGGCATCGGCGGCCTGCGCTGGATGTCCGGCCCCACGCTGTGGGCCGCGCTGCTCTGGGCGGCCGTGGTGCTGTCCGGGCTGGGCACGTGGCTGCTGCTGGGCCTGGTACGGCGCGGACAGGCGGCCAACGCCGCCGCGCTGATGTTCCTGGCGCCGCCGCTGGCGGCCGTGCAGGCGGCGCTGCTGTTCGGCGACCGGCTGGGGCCGCTGCAGTGGTGCGGCATGGCCGTCGCCGGGGTCGGGGTCTGGCTGTGCCAGACACAGGGGAGGCAGCGCCATGCCGAAGCTCGTTGAGCATGCGTCTCCGCTGGTCGAGCCGCGCCGCTACCAGCGGCGGCCATTCGGCCATGCCCACGACTATCACCAACTCCTGTTCGGCGTCGATGGCGAGACCGAACTGGAAATCGACGGCCATGCGTACCGCGTCGACCGCACCCAGGGCCTCGTGATTCCCGCCGGGCATCACCACCTGTGCAGCGGCCTGCCCGACAACCTCCAGCTCGTGGCCGATTTCCCGTCCAGTTCGGTGGCCCTGCCAGCCCGTCTGATGGCCCGGCCGCGCATGTTCTCGATGGATGCCAGCTTTGCCGCGCAAGTGCGCCGGCTGGCGGCGGCGCCCGCTGGCAGCGGCATGGCCGCCCAGCACGCGTGGCAGCGCGCCGCCGCGCTGGCCGGCGGGCTGACGCGGATGCTCGGTCTCGATGACCGGCAGGCCGATGCCGCCGCGCGCTTTCCGGTGGCCGCCGTGGACCACTACCTGCGCGCCCACCTGGCCACGCCGCTGCGCGTCGACGCGCTGGCCGCGCGCATCGGCTGGGGTCCGCGCCGCTTCCACACGCTGTTCTGCGAAGCCTTTGGCGACACGCCGCACGGCTACCAGACACGGCTGCGGCTGGACCAGGCCGTGCAATGGCTGATGGCCGGCACGATGCCGCTGGCCGACATCGCGGCCGGCGTCGGCTATCCCGACCAGACCACCTTCACGCGCGCATTCGCGCGCCGCTTCGGCATGCCACCGGCCGCGTGGCGCAGCGCCGCCCTGCCCTCCGCTGCCTGACTGCAGTTTTTACAAAGGCAAGTAAGCCGCACACGACCGGCGCGCGCCACCCCACGGCGCCATGCGGCCGCCCGACCGGTACGAAACTTGCGCGGGCTACCGTTCGCCATGAGAAACGATGCCCCAGAATCCCTGCTGCGCCCGGGCCACAATTGCTGGCGCGTGGAGCCCAGCGCGCGCTTTGCGATGCTGGTGGACGCCGACGCCTACTTCCCCGCGCTGCGCGAGGCCCTGACGCGCGCCGAGCACAGCGTGTTCATCCTCGGATGGGACATCGACAGCCGCATGCGGCTGCTGCCCGACGCCCCCACCGACGGCCTGCCCGCCGAGCTGCGCGATTTCCTGAACGCGCTGTGCCGGCGCCGGCGCGGGCTGCGCATCTATGTGCTGAGCTGGGACTACGCGATGGTCTTCGCGCTGGAGCGCGAATTCCTGCCGTCGGCCAAGGAGCACTGGCAGACGCACCGCCGCCTGTCTTTCTGCCTGGACGGCAACCACCCGTCGGGCGCCTCGCACCACCAGAAGGTCGTCGTGATCGACCATCGCGTGGCGTTCGTGGGCGGCCTCGACCTGACCATCCGCCGCTGGGACACCCACCATCACCTGCCCGACGACCCGCGCCGCGTGGACCCCGACGGCAAGCCCTACCCGCCATTCCATGACGTGCAGTGCGTGGTCGATGGCCCGGCCGCGCGGGCGCTGGGCGACATGGCCGCGGAACGCTGGCTGCGCGCCACCGGGCGCCGCCCCCGCGTGCCGGCGCCGGATGCCCCCGTGGGCACCGATCCGTGGCCCGGGCAGGTCGTGCCCGACATCACCGACGTGCGCGTGGGCATCAGCCGCACCTATCCCGAACGGCCCGATTCGCCCGCCGTCAGCGAGATCCGCGCGCTGCACACCGACGCCATCGCCGCGGCGCGCGACAGCGTCTATCTCGAAAACCAGTACTTCAGCTCGGGGCTGATCGCCGACGCCTTCGAGGCAAGGCTGCGCGAGCCCGACGGGCCCGACATCGCGCTGGTATCGCGCCGAACCGAGAGCGGCTGGCTGGAAGAAGCGAGCATGGGCGTGCTGCGCGCGCGGCTCTATCGCGGCCTGCGCGAGGCGGACCCGGACGGCCGCTTCCAGCTCTATTGCCCGCACGTGCCGGACCTGGGCGATGCCTGCGTCAACGTGCACGCCAAGGTCATGGTGGTGGACGACCGCCTGCTGACCATCGGCTCCGCCAACCTCAGCAACCGCTCGTTCGGGCTCGATACCGAGTGCAACCTCGTCATCGAGTCCAACGGCGACGCCCGCATCGCGGCCGGCATCCGCGCCATGCGCGACCGCCTGCTGTGCGAGCACCTGGCCGTGACGCCCGAGGCGCTGGCGCAGGCGCTGGACACCCACGGCCGGCTGAACACCGCGCTGGCGGCGCTGTACCGGCCCGAGGGGCGCACGCTGCAGCCGTTCGTGCCGACCGTGCCCGAGAACATCGACGCCGCCCTGCCCGATGCGGGGCTGCTGGACCCGATGGAGCCGATCGACCCGGACGAGATCGTGTCCGAGTTCGTCGGCCAGGAAGGCCGGCCGCGCGTGGCCAACCGCGTGGTCATGCTGCTGGCGCTGGTGCTGTTCGTTGCCGGCGTGGTGTTCGCGTGGCGCTACACGCCGCTGCGCGAATGGACCGATTTTCGCCAGTTGCTGGCCACCGTCCAGCAGCTCGATGACCAGCCGTTTGCCCCGCTGGCGATGCTGGGCGCGTTCGTGGCCGGCGGGCTGGCGCTGTTCCCGGTGACCGTGCTGATCGTGGTCACGCTGGTGGTGTTCGGCCCGCTCTATGGCGCGGCCATCGCGCTGGGCGGCACGGTGCTGAGCACGGCCGCCACCTATACCGTGGGCCGCGTGATCGGCCGCAACGCCGTGCAGCGGTTTGGCGGCCGGCGGCTGAACCGGCTGACGCAGCAGGTGGGCAAGCACGGGCTGCTGGCGATGGTGGTGCTGCGGCTGGTGCCGGTGGCGCCGTTCACGCTGGTCAACCTCGTGGTGGGGGCGTCGCGCATCCGGCTGCGGGATTGCCTGCTGGGCACGGCCATCGGCATGTCGCCGGGCATCATCGTGTCGGCGTCGCTGGTGGACCGCATTGCCGCCGTCGCGCGCGATCCCGGCGCGGCCAGCTTTGCATGGCTGGGCGTGGTGCTGCTGATTCCGCTTGGCCTGTGGTGGGTGCTGCGGCGCCGGCGCCAGCGGCGCGCGCAGGCGTCGGAGGCGGCCCTGCGCAGTGGCGCGGGCGCGGCGCGGTGCTGCCCGCCGCCGTCTGGCCAGGGGGCGCGATGAACGCACCGGATACCCGGCCCATGACCCATCACGCCACGCCGCACGGCGCGCTCCACGCGGAGATCGCCGTGGCGAGCTACAACATCCACGGGGGCGTCGGCACCGACGGCCACTTCGTGCCCAAGCGCATCTGCGAGGTGCTGCACGAACTGCGCGCCGACCTGATCGCGCTGCAGGAGGTGGAAACGCGCGGCACCGGCTTCGACATGCTGCGCTTCCTGTCCCAGCACACGGGGCTGCACGCCATACCGGGGCCCACGCTGGTGCGCGACGACGGCGACTACGGCAACGCGCTGCTGACGCGCTACCGGCCGCTGGCCGTGCGGCACATCGACCTCAGCGTCAGGGGCTGCGAGCCGCGCGGCGCCATCGACGCCCAGCTTGAATGCAATGCCATCGAGTCCGGCACGTTCGCGCTGCGCGTGATCGCCACGCACCTGGGGCTGCGGCCCGGCGAGCGCCGCTGGCAGGTCAAGCGGCTGCTGACCGCACTGGCCGAGGCGCCCGAGCAGCCCACCATCCTGCTGGGCGACGTGAACGAGTGGTTCCTGTGGGGGCGCCCGCTGCGCTGGCTCCATGCTTACTTCGAGCGCACGCCGCACGTGTCGACGTTTCCGTCGCGCATGCCGTTCCTGGCGCTCGACCGCATCTGGACTTCGCCACGCGCGCACCTGGTGGCGGTGACCAGCCATCGCACGGCGCTGTCGCGCCTGGCGTCTGACCATCTGCCGCTGCTGGCGCGCATGCGGCTCACGTCGCGCTAGCCGCTGCATCGCAATATAGGCGGGCCTGCACGGCGGCCCGGCGCATGGCCTGCCTGCCTTGCCGCATGGCCGCAATACGGGTATTTCGCTAGGCCCCCGCGCTAGATTGGGGACATGGCGCTGCCTATACTGACTTGCGCAGCGTGCATGGTAACGAGCGTGGACGTGTGCTGCCGATAACAACGGGCAGGCGAAGGGTGGCCCCGGGAGGATGCCGCCGAAGGTCGAGTCGATACGGCCTGCCCATGAACAGGAAAAGTGGAGATGGGCATGCCCAGCGAACAGTTCCTTGCTACCCAGGAAACCCGCCGCTCGGGGCTGCGTGCCCTGCGGGCGGCATTGCTCCAGGTCCACAAGGAGGTCATCGGCTACGACCGGGGCCAGTACGAGAGACTGCATGGCCCGATTCCCGCCGGACAGTTTGTGCAGCTGGTGACCGAGGAATCGTTCTTCCGCTGGCTCGATCCGCTGTCGCGCCTGATCATCGAGATCGACGAGGAACTGGACGGCGACGAGCATCACGACGAAACCTGCCGCGCCGTGGCCGGCGCCACGCAGAAGCTGTTCAGCGAGCAGGGCGACGAACTGTTCCGCAAGCGCTACCAGGAAGCGCTGCAAGACGAGGCGTCGGTCACCGTGGCGCACGGCCGGCTGATGTCCGTCATCGGCCAGCTCCGCCAGCTACCGTAAGCCACCCAGGGCCGCGCTCAGCGGCCCCGTCCGCCTCCCCTGCCGCCGCCACGTCCGCCGTAGGCGCCGCCATATCCCCCGCCGCCATAGCCGCCACCCCGGTAGCCCCCGCCGCCGTGGTACCCCCCGCGATAGCCGCCGTGGTATCCCCCGTGGTATCCGCCGCGATAGCCGCCGCGATAACCGCCGTAATACCCGCCCCGATAGCCGTAGTACCCGCGATAGCCGTAGTAGCCCCGGTAGCCGCAGCAGCCATAGCCTAGCCAGATGCTGGTGGAATACGGCCAGCCGCCGTAGCTGTAGGGATAGCCGTAGGGGTAGCCGCCGTAATACCCGCCGTAGTAGGCCGGATAACCGGTGTAGGTGGTGTAGGACGATCCCGTGCCGGTGTAGCTGGCATAGCCGGTGTAGCCGCTGCCGTAATAGCTGGCGTAGCCCGCGTCGTAGCCGGGATAGGTCACGCAGCCGGACAGCATCAGGGCAAACCCGGCCAGGGCTCCGGCCAGCGTCTTGCGTTTGGCACCCATTCCCTTCTCCACTTGGGCAGGTCTGGCCGTCCTGCGTTGCCCGGCGTCCTGTCCCTTTGGATTCTATTGCTTATTCAGAGGCAGACAAGCTCGCCCGGCGCCGGGGCGCCTGCTACAGCGCCTGGCCCAGCGCGCCGCCAAACCGGTAGCGGCCGCCCGGGTGCCACAGCACCACCACCGACGCCACCGCGCCCTGCGAGAACGTGCGCCGGCGCAGCACCAGCGCCGGCTCCGTCTGCGCGATGGCCAGCATCTCGGCCACGTCGGCCGTGGGCAGCAGCGCCTCGATCTGGTACTCGGCCCGCTGCAGCGGCGCCACGCGCATCAGGTGCTCGTTCGGTGTGATGGCGCCAAAGTCGGCCTCCATGTAGTCCGGCGCCAGCGCCGGGTTGACCCAGCGGTCTTCCACCTGGATCGGCGCGTCGTTCTCGAAGTGGACGATGACCGAATGGAACAGCGTGCTGCGCTCCGCCACGCCGAACTGCGCGGCCAGGGCCCGCGTGGCGCGCTGCCGCTCCAGCCGGTACAGGCTGCTGCGGTGCCGATGGCCGCGCGCGCGGATTTCCTCGGCAATCGAGCGGATCTCCACCACGGTGGCCTGGTAGCGCTGCTGCGCCACGAACGTGCCGGCGCCCTTGCGCCGCACCAGGATCTGCTCGGCCTCCAGTTCGTTCAGCGCGCGGTTCACGGTCATGCGCGACACCGCGAACGTCTCGGCCAGCCGCAGCTCGGGCGGGATGGCGTCGCCCTCGCGCCAGACCCCGGCGGCAATCTGGTCCTGCACGTAGTCCTTGATGCGCTGGAACGCCGGCGCGGGCGGGTTGCTGGGTCGGACGGTCGGGCGTGTCGGCATGCAGGCTCCCGGCTGCGGGTGGGTGGACGATCGGATCAGGCGGCCGCGCGTGGGCCATGTCGGGGAAAAGCGCCGCGTGCCACGCATGGCCATGCACAGCGCCAGTGCCACGCGGCACCGCGCGCGTGCCGCCCCGCATCTTATGAGAAATCCGCTTTCCGATATGCGAAAAGTTGTCTATACAGTATCGGACGGCTTCCGTAAGATCAGTCTATACAAGTCGGCCGGCAGCACAAGGGCCGCACGGCGTCGCCGGGTCAACGATCGAAGTGCCATGACGGGGAGAATTGCGTGAACCGTTGCGTAAGAAGGCCGGCCATCGGATGGCGGCTGTGGATGGCCGTGCCGGCCGTGGCCTCCGTGCTCGCGGCGCTGCCGCGTCCCGCGTCGGCGCAGCCCGATGACTATCCGTCCCGCCCCGTGCGCGTGGTTGTGCCGTTCGCGGCCGGCGGCGTGGCCGATGCGCTGCCGCGGCTGATCGGGCAGAAGCTGTCGGAGCGCTGGGGCAAGCCCGTGGTGATCGACAACAAGCCCGGCGCGGCCGGCAACATCGGCATGGAAGCCGTGGCACGCGCCGCGCCCGATGGCTATACGCTGGGGCTGGCGCCGGCCGGCAACCTGACCGTCAACCCGATCCTGTTCCGCAAGCTCAGCTTCGAGACACGCGACTTCGTACCCGTGACGATGCTGGCGGCCTCGCCCAACGTGCTGGTCGTCAATCCGTCGGTGCCGGCGCGCTCGCTCAAGGACCTCGTGGCCTACGCCCGCACGCACCCGGGCGAGCTGAACTTTGCCTCGCCCGGCAACGGCAGCGGCGCGCATCTGGCCGGCGAACTGCTGAACCTCGAAGCGGGCGTCAAGACCGTGCACGTGCCGTACAACGGCATGGCGCCGGCGCTCAACGACGTGCTGGCCGGCCAGGTGCAGATGATGTTCGGCGGCATCTCCACCGTGCTCCAGCACATCCGCACCGGCAAGCTGGTGCCGCTGGCCGTGGCCGGGCCGCGCCGGCTGCCGCAGTTGCCCAACGTGCCGACCGTCGCCGAATCGGGCTATCCGGGCTTCGACGTGACGTCGTGGTACGGGCTGGTGGCGCCCAAGGGCACGCCGGAGGCCGTGGTACGCAAGTGGCAGGCCGACGTGGCCACCGTGCTGCGCGACCCCGACGTGCGCCAGAAGCTAGACGGCCTGGGCCTGGAGCCGGTGGGCAACACCAGCCAGGCGTTCGGCGACACCATCGCCACCGAGACCACGAAATGGCGCGCGATCGTGCATCGCGCCAACATTCCCCCGCTGCAGTAAGGAGACGCCCCGTGAACCCGTTGTACCTGACCTACCTGAACGGCCCCGACGTGGCCGAGCTGGCGCTGACCGACGCCGAGATCCTGGCCGCCGTGGAAGCGGCACTGGCCGCCCAGGGCCGCGGCGAGACCGTGATCGAGCCGCGCGTGCACCTGGTGCCGGAATCGTCGGACAAGGGCCACTTCAACGTGCTGCGCGGCTTTATCAAGCCGCTGCACGTGGCCGGGGTGAAGGTGGTGTCCGACTATGTCGACAACTACCGGCACGGGCTGCCGTCCGAGATGGCGCTGCTGAACCTGTTCGACCCCGACAACGGCGTGCCGCTGGCCGTGATCGACGCCACGGCCATCACCGACATGCGCACCGGCGCCGTGACCGCGCTGGGCGCCAGGCATCTGGCGCGCCGGGGCAGCAAGGTGCTGGGGCACATCGGCGCGCGCGGCACGTCGTACTGGAACGTGCGGCTGCTCGACTCGCTGTTCGATTTCGACGAGATCCGCGTCCATTCCCGCCGGCCCGAGAGCCGCGACGCGTTTGCCGCGCGGCTGACACGCGACCTCGGCAAGCCCGTGACGGTGACCGAGGACTGGGAATCGTGCGTGCGCGGCGCCGATATCGTGGTGGAGGCGTCGCGGCTGCCCAAGCCGCAGCCGATGCTGCTGACCGAGTGGATCCAGCCCGGCGCGCTGGTGATTCCGTACGGCACGATGAGCGCCGTGGAGCTGTCGCTGACCGACATCATGAGCAAGATGGTGGTGGACGACTGGGGCCAGTGCCGCAAGGGCCTGCCGTTCGGCGCGCTGCGCCAGCACGTGGACAGCGGCCGGCTGAACGAGGAAAACCTGCACGCCGAGCTGGGCCAGATCGTGGCCGGGCTGAAGCCGGGGCGCGAGCGCGACGACGAGACGATCCTGTTCTGGCACCGCGGGCTTTCCACCACCGACATCGCGCTGGGCCACGCCATGCTGACCAAGGCGCGCGCCAAGGGCCTGGGCCAGACGCTGCGCTTTGCCTGAGATGGCGGCCGGCATCGCGTCGTTCCGCATGTACAACGCCACGCCGGCCGTCGCGGCGGCGTGGCAGGCCCTGTTTGCGCGGGTGTTTGCCGACCTGTCCTGGCCGGTGGCGATCGTGCCGCACGCCTGGCCCGCGCCGCTGCCCGAGCTCTGGCAGCGGCCGGACCTCGTGTGCGGCTTCATGTGCGGGCTGCCTTTCGCGCAACGCGTGGCGCCCGTGGTGCCGCTGGTGGCGCCGGTGCCATCGCCGGCCGCATACGGCGGCCAGCCGCGCTACCGCAGCGAACTGCTGGTGCGGGCGGATGCAGGCTGGCAGCGCATCGACGACACGTTCGGCCACCGCATCGGCTGGATGGCGCGCCATTCGCAGTCGGGCTACCACGCGGCGCGCCATCTGCTGGCGCCCAGCGCCCAGACGCATGGCGCGCCGCTGTTCCGTGCCTCGGTCGGCCCGCTCGACACGCCGATGCGGGCGCTGACGGCCTTGCGCGACGGCGAGATCGACGTCACCGCGCTGGACAGCTATTTCCTCGATCTGCTGCGCCGGCACGCGCCCGACCGGCTCGACGGCCTGCACACCGTCGCCTGCACGCCGTGGACGCCCAATCCGCTGCTGGTGGCGTCCACCACGCTGGACGACGCCGCCCGCGCGACGCTGATCGACCGGCTCTGCGGCCTGCACGCCGACGCGGCCTATGCGCCGCTGCTCGACGCCGTGCTGGTGGCGCGCTTTGTGCGCCCCGACCCCGCCGCCTACGCGCCGCTGGCCGTGGCGGCAGCCAGCAACAACGGCGGCTATCCCGAACTGGCCTGACCCTGCGGCGGCCCGCGCCACGTTAGAATGGGCGCGACCGCCCCCAACCCGCCGAACGGACCGCCCCCCGCCATGTCGTCCACGCCGATGAGTTTCGAAGATGCCATCCGTACCGCCGGTGTCGGCAAGTTCCAGTACCGGCTGTTCGTGATTTTCGGGCTGGTGTGGATGGCCGACGCGATGCAGGTGCTGTCCATCGGCTTCAGCGCGCCATCGATTGCCGCCACCTTCGGCGTCACGGTGCCGCAGGCGCTGCAGACCGGCACCGCGTTCTTCGTCGGCATGCTGATGGGCGCCTTCTGCTTCGGCCGCATTGCCGACCGCATCGGCCGGCGCCCGGCGCTGATGCTGGCCGTCATCATCGACGCGGCCTGCGGCGTGGCCTCGGCATTCGCGCCCAGCCTGGGCTGGCTGATGGTGCTGCGGCTGCTGACCGGCATCGGCGTGGGCGGCACGCTGCCCGTGGACTACACGATGCTGGCCGAATTCCTGCCACGCGACCGCCGCGGCCGCTGGCTGGTGCTGCTGGAATCGTTCTGGGCGCTGGGCACCATCTGCCTGGCGATGCTGGCCCTGGCGGCCGGCGCCCACGGCAACGACGCCTGGCGCATCATCTTCTTCGTCACCGGCATTCCGGCGCTGGTTGGCCTGATCCCGCGCATGTACGTGCCCGAGTCGCCGCTGTTCCTGAACCGCAACGGCAAGTCGGAACAGGCGCGGCAGGTGCTGGAGCGCGTGGCGTCCACCAACGGCCGGCGGGTGTCCATTCCCCCGCTGCAGTCCGAAACCCCCGAGCGGGCGTCGATCTTCATGCTGTTCGGCGCCACGTTCCGCCGCCGCACCGTGGGGCTGGTGCTGGCCTGGCTGCTGATCTCGATTGCCTACTACGCGGTGTTCGTCTACCTGCCGATCCGGCTCAGCAGTTCCGGCTTTGGCTGGATGCGCGGGCAGGTGTTCCTGGTGGTGCTGGCGCTGGTGCAGCTACCCGGCTATGCGCTGGCGGCCTACGGCGTGGAGCGCTGGGGCCGCAAGCCGACGCTGATCGGCTTCCTGCTGCTCAGCGCGGCCGGCTGCATGCTCTACAGCCTGGGGACGTCGACCACGGTGGTGGTGGGCTCCACGCTGCTGATGAGCTTTGCGCTGCTGGGCACCTGGGGCGCGTTGTACGCGTTCACGCCCGAGGTCTACCCGACCAACCTGCGCGCCACCGGCATGGGCACGGCCGGCGCCGTGGCCCGCTTTGGCGGCCTGTTCGCGCCGGCCATCATCGCCCCGGTCATGGCCACGCACTTCACGCTGGCGCTGGCGATGATTTCCGCCATGCTGGCCGCGGCGGCGCTGGCGGTGGGGTCGGTCAACGTGGAATCGCGCAACCGGGCGCTCGACTGACGGTTTTGCCTTGCGCAGCAGGCCCCGGGCGCCTACCTTGGCTCAGGGGTCGCGGCATGCGGCGGCGGCCCCCGCCCCTGGGAGCCCACCAATGAGGAAACTGATCGTCTCCACCTTCGTCTCGCTCGACGGCGTCATGCAGGCGCCGGGCGGCCCCGAGGAAGACCCCGCCGGCGGCTTTGCGTTCGGCGGCTGGACGTTCCCGTTCTGGGACGACACCATGGGCCAGGACATGAAGGGGCTGGACGGCAAGGACCGTGAGCTGCTGCTGGGCCGCAGGACCTACGAGATTTTTGCCGCGTACTGGCCATACCAGCCGGCCGACGACCCCATCGCCAGCACCTTCAACGCCACGCGCAAGCACGTGGCGTCGCGCACGCTGACGTCGCTGGAGTGGGACAACGCGGCGCTGCTGCAGGGCGACGTGGCCGCCGCGGTGGCCGCGCTGAAGGCCGAAGCGGGCAAGGACCTGCAGGTCATCGGCAGCGGCAACCTGATCCAGACGCTGCGCGCCGCGTCCCTGGTCGACGAATACAACGTCTGGACCTTCCCGGTGGTGCTGGGCCACGGCAAGCGGCTGTTCGAGCCCGATACCCGGCCCGGAGCGCTCAAGCTGGTGGAATCGCGGACGTCCGGCTCGGGCGTGGTGATGAGCACCTACGTGCCGGCCGGCGACGTGCCGGCCGGGTCGTTCGCCCAGGCCACGCCCAGCGCGCGGGAGCTGGCGCGGCGCGAAAAATGGCAGCGCGAGGCCGGTTGAGCCCGCGCCGCGCGCTCGGTGCCCGGCTCAGTGCTCGGTGGTCCGCAGCAGCGACGTGTCGTAGCCCAGCGCGGCCACGCGCCTGACCAGGAAGTCGGCCAGTTCCGGCGACGGCCGGGCGTCGCGCGTGAGGATCCACAGGAAGCGGCCGGACGGCTCGCCGACGATGGACCACGCGTAGTCGTCGCAATGGTCGAGCACCCAGTAGTCGCCAAAGAAGAACGGGCCGAAGAACGACACTTCCAGCTTGGCGTTGCCGCTGCCCGGCACCACGCGGGCGCGGCCTTCCGAGACCCGCGCCTCGCCGCCGGCGCAGCCTTCATGGCACGTGTTGCGCACGCCGATCAGGCCGTCGTCGCGCAGCGTGTATTCGGCGGTCACGCCTTCGCAGCCACGCTCGAAGCCGTTCTCGTAGCGGGCGTACTCGTACCATTGGCCCAGGTAGCGGTCCAGGTCCACGGCCTTGGCCGGTTCGGGCACGGCCACGTTGCCGCGCTTGCCGCCCGAGAACTTGCCGTACGCCTTGGCCGCGAACGCGGCGCCCACCAGGGCCACGCCGGCTGCCGCCAGCGGCATCATTGACTTTCTCACGGTCCACCTCCGGGATCAGATCGTCGGAAATCTCGACATTCCCGTCGATTCTGCGGCGCGCGGCCGTTGCCGCTGCATCGGACGCCGGCCGGCACGGCGCGTCGGAGGATGCTGACTCGCTGCCCGCCGGACGCGCAAAAGTGCGCTGCGGCCCGCCTGCGGGCAACAAAAAAGGGCACATCCAGCGGACGTGCCCTTTTCCATCGCATGGCGCTGCGCGGCGTCAGAACTTGTGACGCACGCCCACCAGCACGCCGGTCTGGTTCTTGCCCGGCAGCGTGGTGCCAAAGCCGCCCGTGCCCAGATCCGAGCCGTCCTTGTTGCGCGTGTAGGCCAGGTTCAGGTACGCGTCGGTGCGCTTCGAGAACGCATAGTCAGCCGACACGACGAACAGCCACGGATCGGCGCCCGAGTTGCGGAAGTCCTGGTAGTAGGCCGCGCCGGTCAGCGACCACGCCGGCGTGATGTCCCACTGCGCGCCAGCCCAGTACAGGTTGGCGGTCTGCGACGCGGGCGCCGTCATGAAGCGCGCGTAGCGGTAGCCCAGGTACGGCTTGACCGGGCCAATCTTGTAGTTGGCGGCCACGGCCACCTTGCGGGTCTTGTCGTCGCCGGTGGCCACGGTGTTGCCGCGCAGCTCGTCATAGACCACGGCCACGGCCAGCGCGCCGCTCTCGTAGGCCAGGCTGCCGCCGAATTCGCGGCCGACCTTGTAGTTGCCCGGCACTTCGCCGTTGACGCCGGCGGCGCCGTCGTAGCCCGTGCTGTACATCAGCTTGGCCGCGATCGGGCCGAACTTGCCGGCGTACTTGACCGAGTTGTCGGCACGCGACTGGAACGACGGGTCCTGCACGCCGATCGAGTAGCGCGTGGAGATGCCCATCGGGTCGTACTGCACGCCAAAGTCATACATCGGCGTGTTGTGGCGGCCCAGCGACAGCGTGCCGTACGTGCTGCTCAGGCCCACCCAGGCCTGGCGGCCGAACAGGCGGTTGCCCTGGCCGCTGCGGCCGTCGTCGATGTTGAAGCCGCTTTCCAGCGCGAACACGGCGCTCAGGCCGCCGCCCAGGTTCTCGGTGCCACGCAGGCCCCAGCGCGAGCCCGACAGGTTGCCCGACTGCATGCGCACCGCGGTGTTGTCACCGGCGCCGGCATGGTTGACAAATTCCACGCCCACGTCGGCCACGCCGTACAGCGTGACGGAAGTCTGGGCAAACGCTCCCCCGGCGAACAGGCCGCTCACGGCCGCCGCCATCCACATCTCTCTCTTCTTCATGACTCTGGGGTCTCCCCTCGTTGAAAAAACACACTCGTCGGCCCGGCCGTGCCGGGCCTGCATGCTGCTGTCGCTGTGTACGTCCCCGTTCCGCGCGGCGGCCGATCGCATATTTCAATGCGTTACAGCCGTCGGTTCGGATGTATCAGGGATGCGACATTACATCATGTAGTGATGCATGGGGAGCCCGTTGCGGGAAATCCCTGAGAGGAAGGCCAAAGTTATACCGCGCGGTCAGGACGCGCTATCGGCCGTGGATGCCTTGCGGACGCTGCCCGCGCGCGTGGCGAACCAGCAGAGGATGGATCCGGCGCAGACCATTGCCGCGCCCTTCCAGAACGCCAGCGACAGCGGCGCCTGCAGCAGCGTGGCGGCCAGCGCCGCCGACACCACCGGGATGAAGTAGGACGCGCCTGCCAGCACGGTCACGTTGCCGTGCAGGATGCCCACGTTCCACGCGGCGTAGCCAAAGCCCATGGCGCAGGCGGCCAGCGCCAGGTACAGGCAGCCGGAGGCGCTGAACATCATGGTCTCGCCGCCGGTGAACAGGTACTTGCCCCACAGCACCAGCGCGGTCAGCATGAAGAACAGCGTGACGGCGTTCTTGCCCTGGGCGATGCGGGCCGTCACCGTGCAGTAGCCGGCCCAGATCATGGCGCCGCAGAACGACAGGCCGTAGCTGAGCGGATTGTCGCGGATATTGGCCGCCATGCCGGCCGGGTCCAGCCCCTGGTCGCCGCCCAGCACCCAAGCGATGCCCAGCAGCGCCACCGCAAAGCCGGGCACGATCAGCCAGTTGGCGCGCTGGCCGTTGAACAGGATCGCGGCCAGCATCGTGAAGCTCGGCCAGAGATAGTTGACCATGCCGACCTCGATGGCCTGCCGGGCGGTGTTGGCGTAGCCGATCGACAGCGACAGGCAGACCTCGTACGACACGAACAGCAGGCTGCCCCAGACCAGATAGGCGCGCGGCAGCGCGCGGACGCGGGCCGGGCCCACCGTGAGCCAGAGCAGCACCGACGCAACCGTGTACATCAGCGCCGCGCCGCCCGTGGCGCCAAAGCTCTGGCTGACGCCGCGGATCAGGCCGACGATGGCGCTCCAGAGCACGATCGCGACAAGGCCGATCAGCGTGGCCTGGGTTCTACCGGGAGTGACTGCCATGGGACAAAAAGCGTTGACGAGGGCGGAAGGAGCGGCATTTTACTTGGCTGGCCGGGTGCCATGTCGATACAAGTAAAATGCCGACCATCGATCGACAGGAGGTGTCCCCGGATGTCCCGCTTCAAGACCATGCCGCTGGCCGTAGCCGCCGGCATGGCCATCCTTGCGGCCACGGCCTGCTCCAACGAGGAGCCCGCCGCGCCCGCCACCCCCGCGCCGCCCGCCGCGCGCAGCGAACTGGAAGCGGCGGCCGCGCTCGTGCCGCATCTGGACGAAGCCGTGCTGCGCAACACGGCCGACTATTGCAGCCGCCACGCCCCGCGCACCCGCGCGGCGGTGGAAGCCGCCTGGGCCGGCTGGCAGGCCCGCAACGCGGCTCACATGGCCGTGTCGCGCCAGTACCGCGCGCGGCTGGAAGCCTCGGCCGCCCATGGCAGCACCGAGGAAGAACGCCGCGCCAGCCAGGAATTGCTGACCCAGAACGCGATGCTGATCGACAGCTTCACCAACCAGCAGCTCGACGTGATGCGCGTGGCGCTGGAACACGGCGAACGGCAGGTCATCGCCGAGCTTTGCACCGAGCAGTTTGCCAAGGTGGCGGCCGGGGAGTGGGATATCCGGCAGCGCGACCCGGAAATCGCCGCGCTGCTGGACGCCGGCGCGCCGGCCGACGCAACCCGGCCCTGACGGCACACGCTGCCATCCCCCGCGCGGCCAATCCGCCTCCCGGATCGTCGAATCGCCAGATTGCCCACCTCGATTTGATCGAGGACAAATGATGGCATGACCCGCTCTTGCACACTGGCGGGCATGCCATCGACACCCCCCACCCCCCGTCGCGCCAGCCTGGCGCCGCTGTCCGCGTCCGACCTCCCCCGCCAGACCCGCCACCCCACCCGCCGCCTGCCAGCGCTGACCGGCCTGTTCAGCGTGACCTTGCTGGTGGTCAATACGCTGCTCTGCTTTGTGCCGATCGTCCTGCTGGCGCTGGTCAAGCTGGCCGTGCCGACGCGCGCGGTGCGCCGGCGGCTGGACCCGGTGCTGAACGGCATCGCCACCTACTGGATCTCGTGCAATACGCGCTGGATCGCCCGGCTGCAACCGGGCATCTGGACGATTCACGGCAACAGCGGGCTGCGGCTCGACGACTGGTACCTGGTCAACTGCAACCACCAGACCTGGGTCGACATCTTCGTGCTGCAGGCCGCGCTGAACAAGCGCATTCCGCTGCTGAAGTTCTTCCTGAAGCAGCAGCTGCTGTACGTGCCGTTCATCGGCCTGGCGTGGTGGGCGCTCGATTTCCCGTTCATGAAGCGCTACAGCAAGGCGCAACTGCGCCGCAAGCCGCAGCGGGGCCGCCAGGACCAGGAAACGGCCCGGCGCGCGTGCCAGAAGTTCCGGCTCGTGCCGACCAGCGTGATGGTGTTTGCCGAGGGCACGCGGTTTTCCGAGGCCAAGCGGATCGCGCAGTCGTCGCCGTATCGCCATTTGCTGAAGCCACGAGCCGGCGCGCTGGCTACCACGCTCAGCGCCATGGGCGATCAGTTCCGCTCGATGATCGACGCGACGATCGTGTACCCCGACGGCGTGCCGAGCTTCTGGGACCTTGCCTGCGGCCGCGCCGGGCGCATCGTCGTCATGATTCGGCAGATTCCGATTCCGCAAAGCTTCTGCGGCGGCGACTACGGCGCCGATCCGGTCTTCCGCGCGGATTTCCACCATTGGCTGGCGCAGCAATGGGAAGAAAAGGATCGCGCGATGGCCGCGCTGGTCGACTCGGACGCTTCCGAACGAATTTAAGATTTTTCCGATTCCACGATGAGAATCGTCTCCCCTACACTGGGTTTGCCCGTGCAATGCGGGTGACCCAACGGAGTCCAGGGTTGACCCTCCCCTGCGCTCATCTTCGGTGCCACGCGGATCCCCGCCGCGTGGCATTTTTTTCGTCCCGGCCGTCAGCGCTGCGGATCAGAATCTTCCGACTCCAGCAGACAACGGCCGGCGCGGGCCCGCGCCATTTGCGGTACCCTCGCGGCCACTGGCGGGCCCTTGCCCGCCGCTTGTTTTGACGACTTGCAGACTCCATGGAACAGCCTTCGGCCGATCCCCACATTGACGCCGCCGAACGCGCGGCGCTGTACCGCATCCTGGCGCTGCGGCGCGACTGCCGCCATTTCACGCCCGGCCCGCTGCTGCCCGACGACCAGCTGGCGCGCCTGCTCGATGCAGCCAACCAGGCGCCATCGGTCGGCCTGATGCAGCCATGGCGCTTCATGCGCCTGAGCACGCCGGCATGGCGCGCGCGGCTGGCCCCGCTGGTGGAAGCCGAGCGGCAGGCCACGGCGCAGGCGCTGGGGCCGCGCGGCGACGAATTCCTGCGGCTCAAGGTCGAGGGCATCCGCGAGGCCGCCGAGCTGCTGGCCGTGATCCTGGCGCCCGACGACGGCACGGTCTTCGGCCGCCGCAACATGCCGGTGGAGATGGCCTGGGCGTCGGCCGCCTGCGCGGTCCAGAACCTGTGGCTCGCGGCGCGGGCCGAGAACCTGGGCCTCGGCTGGGTCTCGATGTTCGACCCCGACGCGCTCGCGCGCGAGCTGGGCCTGCCGCCCGGCGCCCGGCCGTTCGGGCTGCTGTGCCTGGGCCCGGTGCCGGCGTTCTATGCCGCGCCAATGCTGGAGCAGGAAGGCTGGCGCCAGCGCCAGCCGCTGGAACGGATTCTCTGGGGCGGATCGCTGGCGCCCTGCCCGGACGGCAAGTCCTGAGCCGCCATACCGATCCGGCTTCACGCAGGCCGCCCGCATACGGATCTGGTATACCATCGCGGCTGCGCCCCATCCCCCCAGCCCCCGCGATGAAATTCAAGGAAATCCAGGCATTCCAGGCCGTCATGCGGTCCGGATCGATGACCGCCGCCGCGGCGGAATTGCACACGTCGCAGCCGAACGTCAGCCGGCTGATCGCCCAGCTCGAATACGGCACGGGGCTCACGCTGTTCACGCGCACGGCCGGCCGGCTGGTGCCCACCGAGGAAGGGCTGGCCTTCGTGCGCGAGGTGGAGCGCGCGTTCGTGGGGCTGGACGCGCTCAAGGACGCCGCGCGCGACATCCGCCAGTTCGGCAAGGGCCGGCTGCGCATCGCGTCGGTGCCGTCGCTGGCCATGACCGTGCTGCCACTGGTGCTCCAGCGCTTTCATGCCGACTACCCCGACGTCCACGTGGCGATGGAAACCGGCAGCACCCAGCTGGTGGCGGACCGCGTCGGCGGCCGCTACTGCGACCTCGGGCTCGTCTCGTACCTGCCGCCGGCCGCCGTCACCGACGCGCAGCCCGTGGCAGACCTGTCCGGCTGCTGCGTGCTGCCGCCCGGCCACCGGCTGGCCAGCCACGACGTGATTACCCCGGCCGACCTTGCCGGGGAATCGTTCATCTCGATGAGCCATGGCGACGGCCTGCGCGCCGCCGTGGACGCCGCCTTTGCCGCCGACGACCGCCGCGTGCTGCACTTCGAGACCCCCTACGGCGCCACGATCTGCCGGATGGTGGGGCTGGGGCTCGGCGTCGGCATCGTCAATCCGCTGGTGGCCCGGCTGCACCTGAACGAGGTGGTGGTGCGCCCGTTCGCGCCGCGCATTCCGTTTGTCAGCTACCTGCTGCTGGCCCGCAACCGGCCCGCCAACGTGCTGGTGGACCGCTTTATCGCGGAGATGATCGCGGGCATCGCGGCCGAAACGGCATCGCTGCCGGCCGAGCTATCAGGTTTTGGTATGGACGCCTGACAGACTCGTATTTGCGCGGGGGCCACCCGCGTGCGCATACTCGCTCGCAGTGACACGCTTGCGAGTACGACATGAATTCCAGCAGGGCCCAGGGCCCGCAACATCCCCACCGGAGGCGCCGCTGATGGCTGCCGCCTCCCCCCGTTTCCCGGTCTTCGACGTGGCCGTCGTGGGCGGCGGCCTGGTCGGCTCGGCCGTGGCCTACGGCCTGCGCGACCACGCCGGCACCATCGCCGTGCTGGACGAAGGCGACATCGCGCTGCGCGCATCGCGCGGCAACTTTGGGTTGGTCTGGCTGCAGAGCAAGGGCTACGGCCTGGGCACCTACAGCCGCTGGACGCTGAACTCCACGCGCATGTGGGCGCGCCTGGCCGCGCGGCTGGCGCAGGAAACCGGCATCGACGTGGCGCTGGAACAGAAAGGCGGCCTGACCCCGCTGATGGGCGACTACGAAGTGGAAGCGCGGCTGGCGTGGGTGCAGACGCTGATGGCCCAGCCCGGCGTGGAACCGTACGAGTGGAAGCTGCTGGACCACCACCAGGCGGCCTCGCTGGTGCCGGGGCTGGGGCCCGACGTGACGGGCGCGATCTGGACGCCGCACGATGGCATCGTCAACCCGCTCAAGCTGCTGCGCGCGTTCCATACCGCGTTCAGCACCAGCGGCGTCGAATACCTGCCGCACCACGGCGTCACGGCCATCGCGCGGCAGCCCGGCGGCGAATTTGCGCTGACCACGCCGCAGGGCGACATCCGCGCGCGCAAGATCGTGCTGGCCGGCGGCTTGCGCAACGGCGACCTGGGCCGCATGGTCGGCATCGACCTGCCCATGGCGCCGCAACGCGGCCAGATCCTGGTGCTGGAGCGCACGCGCCGGCTGCTGGACACGCCGATGGTCACGCTGCGCCAGAACGACGAAGGTAGCTGGCTGGTTGGCGATTCTCAGGAAGACGCGGGCTATGCCGAGCAGGTCACCACGCTGCCGGTGCTGGCGACGCTGGCCGACCGCGCCGTGCGCACGCTGCCCGCGCTGCGCGATGTGCGCGCGGTGCGCGCGTGGTCGGCCCTGCGCGTGCGGGCCAAGGACGGCTTTCCGGTCTACGAGCAGTCGCCCACCCAGCCCGGCGCGTTCATCGTCACCTGCCATAGCGGCGTGACGCTGGCCGCCACGCACGCGCTGCACCTTGCCCCGATGATCGCCGCCGGCGCGCTGTCGCCGGACCTGGCCCCCTTCTCGACCCGGAGATTCCATGTTCAGACGCATTGACGCCGCCGAACCGGCCGGGCGCCCCGTACGGCTTACCGTGGACGGCGTGCCGCTGGCCTGCCGCGAGGGCGACAGCGTGGCGGCGGCCCTGTTCGCGGCCGGCGTGCTGGCGTGCCGCGACACCGCCGTGTCGGGCGCCGCGCGCGGGCCCTATTGCATGATGGGCGTCTGCTACGACTGCCTGGTCCGCATCGACGGCCGGCCGAACCAGCAGGCATGCATGACCCGCGTGCGCGACGGCATGCGCGTGGAACGCCAGATCGGCGCGCGCGAGGTGGCGGCATGAGCCTCGACGTGACCAACTGCGACGTGCTGGTGGTGGGCGCCGGCCCGGCCGGGCTGGCGGCCGCCACGCAGGCGGCGGCGCTGGGCCTGTCCACGGTGCTGGTCGACGAACAGCCAGCCCCGGGCGGCCAGATCTATCGCGCGATCACCAGCACGCCCGTGCAGGACCGCACGATCCTGGGCAAGGACTACTGGCATGGCGAGGCCCTGCTGGAACCGTTCGCCCGCAGCGGCGCGCGGCACATTGGCGCGGCCACGGTCTGGTCGATCAACGCCCGCGATCCGCAGCCGGACGACGCCGCGGCAGGCTTCGAGGTCGCGTACTCCGTGGCGGCGCCCGGCAACGACCCGCAGGCCGCGCTGCTGCACTGCCGCCACATCATCCTGGCCACCGGCGCGCAGGAGCGTCCCTTCCCGATCCCCGGCTGGACGCTGCCCGGCGTGATCACGGCCGGCGCGGCGCAGATCCTGCTCAAGACGTCCGGCGTGGTGCCCGATGGGCGCACCGTGCTGGCCGGCGGCGGGCCGCTGCTCTACCTGCTGGCGTACCAGTACCTGCAGGCCGGCGTCCGGCTGGAGGCCATCCTGGAGACGACCGACAACGGCCAGTGGCGCCGTGCGCTGCCGCACGCCTGGGGCTTCCTGCGCTCGCCGTACCTGCGCAAGGGCCTGACGATGCTGCGCGCGGTGCGCAAGGCCGTGCCGGTCGTCAGCAACGTGACCGCGCTGGAAGCCATGGCCGGCGACAGCGGGCTGGTGGCCGAACTGCGCTACGAAGCCGGCGGGCAGCGCCGCACGCTGGCCGTCGACCAGGTGCTGCTGCACCAGGGCGTGGTGCCGAATACGAACCTGTCGCGCGCCATTGGCGCCGAGCATGTCTGGAACGACCGGCAGGACTGCTGGGAGCCGCAGGTGGACGGCTGGGGCGCCACGTCGGTGCCGCATGTGAGCATCGCCGGTGACGGCGCCGGCATCGCGGGCGCCATGGCCGCCGAGCACCGGGGACGCATCGCCGCGTTCGGCGCCGCCGCCGCGCTGGGTGCCATCGGCACCGCCGCGCGCGACGCCAATGCCGCGCCGCATCAGGCCGCGCTGGCCCGCGCCACGCGGGGCCGGGAATTCTTCGAGGTGCTGTACCGCCCGCTGCCGCAGTTTCGCCGCCCGGTGGGCGACACCATCGTCTGCCGCTGCGAGGAAGCCACGGCCGAGCAGGTGCGCCACGCCGCGCGCATCGGCTGCCAGGGGCCGAACCAGCTCAAGGCGTTCCTGCGGTGCGGCATGGGCCCGTGCCAGGGCCGCTTCTGCGGGCTGACCGTGACCGAGCTGATTGCCGACGAGCAGCAGCGCCATCCGCGTGACGTGGGCTACTACCGGCTGCGGTTCCCGACCAAGCCGGTGACGCTGGGCGAGATCGCCACGCTGCCGCAGACGCAGGCATCGCGGGACGCCGTGGTGCGATTCAAGAAGTAACGCAGCACCCATACCTATCGAGCGGGACCGGCGCAGGCCGGATCCCGCCAGCCAGACCAGCACAGCGACGCGCACCCTGAGAGCCACCCCAACCTTCCAACGAGACTCAACATGGCGTTTACCAAGATCGTCCCCGCTCTCGCCCTTGCGCTGGCCGCTACGCACGGCCTGGCGCAGGAGCTGCCCCCCGGCCCCATCCGCATGCTCGTCGGCTTTGCGCCGGGCGGCGGCAACGACGTCATCGCGCGCACGGTGTCCACGCAGTTCCAGATCAACACCAAGACCACGATCGTCGTGGAGAACAAGCCCGGCGGCGGCAGCACGCTGGCCACGGCCGAGATGGCGCGCGCCCGGCCGGACGGCTCGGTGCTGCTGCTAGGCTCCGTGGGCGGGCAGGCCATCGCGCCGTCGATCTACAGCAAGCTGCCGTACGACCCGGTCAAGGGCGTGCAGCCCGTGTCGCTGGTGGCCCGGTCGGCCAATGCGCTGGTCGTCAACAACGACCTGCCCGTCAAGACCGTGCAGGAGTTGCTGGCGTACGCCCGCGCCAACCCCGGCAAGCTCAACGTCACGTCGCCCGGCAACGGCACGATCTCGCACCTGTCGGCCGAGCTGTTCAAGAGCATGGCGGGCGTGTCGATCACGCACATCCCGTATCGCGGCGATGCCCCGGCCATGCAGGACGTGATGGCTGGCCAGGCGCAGATGACGTTCGCCAGCCTGCCGTCGGCCAAGGCCGGCGCCGATACCGGCAAGGTGCGCATCATCGCCGTGACCGGCAGCAAGCGCGTAGAGACCATGCCGAACGTGCCGACCATCGCCGAATCGGGCGTGCCCGGCTACGAGGTGGTGTCGTGGTACGGCGTGTTCACCACCGGCGGCACGCCGATGCCCACCGTGAACCGCCTGGCGCAGGAGATTGCGGCCGTCGTGGCGCAGCCGGCCATCCGCGACACCATCGCCAAGCAGGGCATGGAGCCCAGCGCGCTGGGGCCGGTGGAATTCACGCAACTGGTGAACCGCGACACCCAGAAGTGGGAAAAGGTCGTCAAGGCCGTCGGCATCAAGCTGGACTGAGCGGCGGCCCGGTGGCGGGATAGAATCCAGCCTCCGATCCTCGTCGATCTCCCTCCACGGGCGCCCCCGCCGCACGCGATGTCGAACCAACGCTGGGCCTTGCACTGGCCCGTCGTCCTGGCCTGTACGCTGGGACTGGGCTGGCTGCTGCAGCCGGTGATCGCCGCGGCCAGCGTGCTCGTGGCGGCGATGGCCTGCGGCATGGCCGCCGGCTGCCTCGACGTCCGCCTGCGCATCGCGCCCCGGCTCACCGCCCTGGCGCAGGCGCTGACGGGCACGGCCATCGCCAGCACGCTGCATCTTTCCGAACTGCTGGAAGCGGCATCCGACGGACTGGTGGTGCTGGGCGTGGCGCTGACTATCGGCAGTGCCGCGCTGGTCGGCTGGCTGCTGGTGCGGTATTCGCGGCTGCCCGGCACGACCGGCGCGTGGGGCAGCCTGCCCGGCGCGGCGTCGATCATGGGCGCGCTGGCCACCGACAACGGCGGCGACGGCATCCTGGTCTCGCTGATGCAGTACCTGCGCGTGGTGCTGGTGGTGGTCACCGGGCCGCTGGTGGCCCATGCCATCGTCGATGCCCAGCCGCTGGCGCCGGCGGCGCTGACAGCGGCCACGCCGCTCGCCGGCACGCCCTGGCAGATCGGCACGCTGGCCGCCTTCGGCATCGCGGCGCTGGGCTGCTGGATCGGCACGCGCTTTCGCATCCTGGCCGGCGCCTTTCTGGTGCCGATGGCGCTCGGCGCCGCGTGGGTGACCGCCGTGCCGGTGCCGGTGGTGGTGCCCGCCCCGCTGCTGGCCGGCTGCTTCGCGGTGCTGGGCTGGACCATCGGCCTGCAGTTCCGGCGCGACCTGCTGCGGCCCCTGGTGGCATCGCTGCCGGTCATGCTGGCCGCCATCGTGGCGATGATGGCGCTCTGCGCCGCGGCCGCATGGCTGATCTCGGCCACCGGCGACGTCAGTTTCCTGACCGCCTACCTGGCTACGTCGCCCGGCGGCGTCGAATCGATCGTCGCCATCGCGCTGGGCACGCACGCCGACATGAACTTCGTCGTCGCCACGCAGACGCTGCGGCTGTTCTCGGTGGTCGTCTGCGGGCCGTGGATTGCGCGGCGCATTGCGCGCGGCATGGGCCGGGACATCGCCGGCACGCCGTGACGCGCCCGCACCCGGCTCACAGCCCCAGGCAGACGGCCCCGGCCGCCACCACCACGCAGGCCACCCAGCGCGCGGGGCTGACCGCCTCGCGCAGCCATACCCGGCCGATCAGCACCGCAAAGACCACGCTGGTTTCGCGCAGCGCCGACACCATGCCCATCGCCCCGGCCTGCAACGCCCAGATCACGATGCCGTAGGCGGCCACCGACACCAGCCCGCCGCCCATCGACGACACCGCCGACCACGGCGCCGTGCGGATCGGCGCCCAGAACGCCTCGCTGCCGCGCGCCGCGACGAACAGTACCGGCATCAGCCAGTAGAACAGGAACATCCACGCGGCGTAGCTCGCAGCCTGCCCGCCGGAGACCCGCACGCCGATGCCGTCGATCACGGTATAGAGCGCGATGATGGCCCCCGTGGCCAGCGCCGCCCACACGCCCGCGCCGGACACGCGGCGCCCCTGCAGCGCCAGCGCGATGATGCCGCCCGAGATCATGACGATGCCCAGCGCGTGCACGGGCCGGATCGCTTCCTGCGCGAACAGTGCCGCGCCCAGCGCGATCAGCAGCGGCGACGAGCCGCGCGCGACGGGATAGGCCACGGCCAGGTCGCTGCGGCGGTAGGACCGCACGAGGCTGACGTTGTAGACGATATGCACGAGCCCGGACGCGACGATGTACGGCCAAGCGGCCGGGTCCGGCAGCGGGGACGTCAGCACCACCGGCGTGGCCACGGCCGCCATCGCGACGCTCATCCACGTCATGGACCAGAAGCGGTCGCGATTGCCGTGCAGCATCGCGTTCCAGCTCGCGTGGAGCACCGCGGCCAGCAGGACGGCACCGCCGGACAGACTCAGCATGGGGATCCCCAGGGGCAACGAAGCGTGCAGGTTATCTATCTTGTAGCCGCGCGACAAACCAGATAAATTGGCTGCTCGCCCCAGAAAAACTCTCTCCAATGGACAAGCTGCCGCCCCTCAATGCCCTGCGCGCTTTCGAGGCAGCCGGCCGGCTCGGCAGTTTCAAAGAGGCCGCCGCCGCGCTGCACGTGACGCCGGGCGCCATCAGCCAGCACGTGCGGCTGCTGGAGGACTGGCTGGGCGCGCCGCTGTTCGAGCGGCACAACCGGCGCGTGCAATTGACGCCGGCCGCCCGCGTCTATCTGGACGACATCGGCCCGCTGTTCCAGCAGCTTTCGCAGGCCACGGCGCGCTATGGCGTGCCACGGCCCGTGTCCCGCACGTTGTCGGTCAATGCGCCGGCCACCTTCACGCTGCGCTGGCTGGTGCCACGGCTGGGCCGCTTTCGTGCCGGGCATCCAGACGTGGAGGTCAGCGTGGAGACGTCCAACGATCCGCTGGACAGCCTGCAGGCGCCGCACGACATCATCATCCGGGGCGGGCCGGACACGTTCTACGGCTTTGCGATGCGCCCGTTCCTGACCGAGGAACGGCTGCCCGTATGCAGCCCGGCGCTGCTGGACCGGCAGCCGCTGCGCGAACCGGACGACCTGCGGCACCACACGCTGCTGCATACGTCGAGCCTGCCACGGCTCTGGCCCGACTGGCTGGCCCGCGCCCGCGCGTCGGGCCTGACGCCGGCCGCCACGCTGACCTTCGACCACTTCTACCTGACGCTGCAGGCCGCCATCGACGGCATCGGCATCGCCATCGGCCCCACCGCGCTGGTGGCCGACGACCTGGCTGCCGGCCGGCTGGTCATGCCGTTCGACGCTCCCCGCCTGCCGTCGCGCACCTACTGCACCTACGTGCCGGACGCGCAGGCAGAAGACGCGCGCGTGGCGCAGTTCCGCACGTGGCTCGAACACGAAGGCGCGGCCGGCTGACGCGGCGCGGCCGTGGTCGGCTCGATATCGACCGGCTGCGACGTGACGCCCAGACCGCCCAAAACGCGCTGCGCGCCTGACGAATCACCCGCCGCGCGACGCCTGCTGCCTTTTTCGTCGCTGACGAAAATGCGAGATTGCGCAATTCCGGCGGTCGCGTAGAATACTGTACATCCATACAGTATCGCGTCATGGAACTGCTCAAGAAACTCGAAATCCTGGCCGATGCGGCGAAATACGACGCATCGTGCGCCGGCAGCGGCGCGCCCCGGCGCGACTCGCAAGGCCGGGCCGGGCTGGGCGCCACCACGGGCGCCGGCATCTGCCACAGCTTCACGCCGGACGGCCGCTGCGTGTCTCTGCTAAAAATCCTGCTGACCAATTTCTGCCAGTACGACTGCCAGTATTGCGTCAACCGGCGCTCCAGCAACGTGCCGCGCGCACGCTTCGTGCCGGCCGAAGTCGTCAACCTGACGCTGGAGTTCTACCGCCGCAACTACATCGACGGGCTGTTCCTGAGCTCGGGCATCATCCGCAGCGCCGACTACACGATGGAACAACTCGTGGCCGTGGCCCGCGCGCTGCGCGAGGAGCACCAGTTCCGCGGCTACATCCACCTGAAGACGATTCCCGACGCCGATCCGCGCCTGATCCGCGAGGCCGGCCAGTACGCCGACCGCCTGAGCGTCAATATCGAACTGCCCACCGACGGCGGCCTGCAACGGCTGGCGCCGGAAAAGAACGTCCACACGATCAAGCGCGCGATGGGATCGATCCGGCTGGCCCAGGAGGAAGCGGAGACCGAGAAGCGGCCACCGGCGGCCCGCGCGCCGGCTGGCCAGAGCACGCAGATGATCGTCGGCGCCGACGAGGCCGACGACCGCACGATCCTGCAGACCGCGCAGACGCTGTACGGCGCGTACAAGCTCAAGCGCGTCTACTACTCGGCGTTCAGCCCGATCCCCGACAGCCCGTCCGCGCTGCCGTCGCAGGCGCCGCCGCTGCTGCGCGAGCACCGGCTGTACCAGGCCGACTTCCTGCTGCGCGGCTACGGCTTTCGCGCCGATGAGCTGTTCCAGGCCGACGGCGCGCTGCCGCTCGACATCGACCCCAAGCTGGCCTGGGCGCTGGCGCATCGCGAGGCGTTCCCGGTAGACCTGAACCGCGCGCCGCAGCGGCTGATCGCGCGCGTGCCCGGCATCGGCATGCGCAACGCCAAGCGGCTGGCCGAGCTGCGCCGCACGCGGGCCATCCGCTACCAGGACCTGATCCGGCTGCGCTGCGCGATGGATACCGTCAAGGCGTTTGTCGTCACGCAGGACTACAAGCCGGCGCTGGCCGAGCCGACTTCCGACCAGTTGCGCCGCGCGCTGGCACCCGCGCCCCAGCAACTGGCGCTGCTATGAACAACGGCGTGGCGCCCGTGCTCGTCGTCGAAGGCGGCTACGCCGGCTGGCGCAAGCAGGCGCTGCATGCGCTGGCGCAGGGCTGGCCGCCAGAGGCGGTGGTGTGGGAAGGCGGCGGCGAGACCGCTGCTGGCGAGGCCGGCCAGTTGTCGCTGACGATGGATGCGGCGCCGGCGTCGTCTACTGTCGACGCCGGCGCCAGCACCCCCACCCTGCGGATTTCGAAAGCATTGGCCGACCTGCTGCGCGACGCCGCCGCGCACCGCTCGCCGCAGCGCTGGGCCTTTCTGTACCGCGTGCTGTGGCGCTGGGCGCAAGGCGACCGCTCGGTAGCGTCGGCAGCCGACGAGGACGGCGCGCGGCTCTACGCGATGGCCAAGGCCGTGCGGCGCGCGCAGCACGACATGATCGCCTACGTGCGTTTTCAGGAGCGCCGCCCCGACATGACCGTCGGCACCGGTGACGACCTGCCGCAGTACCTGGCCTGGTACGAGCCCGACCACGACGTGCTGCCCTACGCGGCCGAGCACTTTGCCCGGCGCATGGGCGGTGCCACGTGGTGGATCGGCACGCCGGACGGCGCCGCCACCTGGGACGGCCGGGCCATCCGCTACGCGGCCGCGCCGGCGGACCCGGCGGCTTTCCGCGCCGGCGCGGACCAGATCGAGCCGCTCTGGATGGCCTACTACAGGAACATCTTCAACCCGGCGCGGCTCAACGAAGCGGCGCTGCACCAGCACATGCCGGTGCGATTCTGGAAGGGGCTGCCCGAGGCGGCGCTGATTCCGGGCATGATCGCCGACGCCCGCAACGGCGCCCGGCGCGTCGGCCAGGCGGCGAACATCGGCGGCATGCGGGGCAAGCGCGTGGCGGTGGACGCCGAGCAGGCCCAGCCCGTGCGCGCCGCGCCGACATCGCTGGACCAGTGCCGCAACTGCGACCTGTGGCGCCACGCCACGCAGGCCGTGCCCGGGCGAGGGCCGGACACGGCGCGCATCATGGTCGTCGGCGAGCAGCCCGGCGATCAGGAGGACCTGTCGGGCGAGCCATTCGTCGGCCCGGCCGGACACGTGCTGGACGAGGCGCTGCGGCGCGCCGACGTGCGGCGCGACAGCGTCTACCTGACCAACGCGGTCAAGCACTTCAAGTGGTTCGCGCGCGGCAAGCGGCGCATGCACAAGACGCCGGGGCAGCTCGAAGTCGATGCCTGCGCGCACTGGCTGGACCAGGAGCGCGAACGGGTGCGGCCGAAGGTGATCGTCACGCTGGGCGCGACCGCGCTGGGCGCCGTGGTGCGCGAGAAGATCCGCCTGCGCCACGCGATGGCGGCACCGCTGCGGCAGGGCGATACGTGGATCGTGGCGACGTGGCATCCGTCGTACGCGCTGCGGGTAGATGGCCCCAGCGCGCGCGCCAATGTCGAAGCTGAAATCGAGGCCGCGCTGGCGCTGGCCCGGAAGCTGGCGGACGAGGCGCCGGCGCCGTGAGCGCGGCAGGCGTCAGCCGCCCTGCCCGTCCGCGTCGCGGCGCGCGCTGGCCAGGCTGCCCAGCGGCGTAACGCCCTGCCACGCCTGCGAGGCGATGGCGTCGACGATCAGCCGCAGCAAGGCATCCTCGACGGTCTTGCACGCCAGGCTCAGCCGCGCGGCGCCCGCCACGCACAGGAACACGCGCCGCACCAGCGACGAATCGGAGATCGGCACGCACGCGAACGCGCCCGGCGGCTCGGTGGCCAGCGCGCTCCACGGCAGGATGGTCCAGCCCATACCGGCGCTGACCGCCGACAGCAGCACCGACACGGCGCTGGTCTCCGCCACGAGCTTCAGTTCCAGCCCGGCGGCGACGAACGCGCGGTCCGTCAGCACACGTACCGAATTCGGAAAGCTCGGCAGCAGCAGCGGCAGCGTGGCCATCTCGGCCAGCGTCAGCGGCGTGTCGCGCTGGGCGCTGGCCGGGCCCACGGCCATCAGATCCTCGTCCAGCAGCGGCACGAGGTGCATGTTCGGGCGCTGCTGCGCGTCCATGGCGATGCACAGGTCGAGCTTCTGCGTGGTGACCAGCTCGGCCAGGTCGGCGCTGCTGCCTTCGACGATCTCGACCGTCACGTCCGGCACGTTGCGCGTGACGAACTGCAGCAGCGGCACGGCCAGCACGCGCGACGTACTGGTGGGCAGGCCCACGCGCACGTGGCCCGACGGCACGTCGCGGCCATGGCGCACCGCCGCGTGCGCCTCTTCCATCTGGCGCAGCACCATCTTGGCGTGGCGGTACAGGATCTGGCCCGTCTCGGTGGGCCGCGCGCCGAACGGCCCGCGCACCAGCAGCTTGGCGCCCAGTTCGGCTTCGAGGTTGACCACGTGCTGGCTCAGCGACGGCTGGGCGATGTGCAGCGCATCGGCCGCGGCGGTGATGCTTTCGAGCTCGACGATGCGCGCGAAGTAGCGAAGCTGCCGGAAATCCATGACGACGGGAATACTTGGGGGGCGGAAGCCCACTCTAGCACTTCACGTGCCGGGCGGGCATCGGCCCCGCCGTCAGCGCCCGCTTGCCGGCGCGGCCACGGGCACGTCGAGATGGCAGCCGTCAGGGCCCAGCGCCAGCGTCAGCACCGGCGGACGGCCATGGGGCACCTGCGGAAAGTGGCCCCGGTCGGCGCCGGCAATCGACACGCGCAACCGGCTGCCTGCCGCCAGCGTCCACGCCACGGGCAGCAGCGCGAAATCGAGCGCGACGGGCACGCCCGGCGTCAGCCGCTCGGCATCAGCACGGCGATGCGCGCGGTAGGGCCACGTCGTGCGATACGCGGGCGGGCACGGCTCGGTCTTGCTATGCGACGCGCGCAGCATGCCTTCGGTGATGTAGCGCACCGTGCCGTCGGCCTCCACCTCGGACAGGTAGACGAACACGGCCGCGTCCGGCTGCGACGACGCCACCTGCAGGTGGGCCACCACGTGCCCCGCGAGCGACAGCGGGGCCGCCAGCGGCGCCGTGTCGAAATGCGGCAGCGCCGCCTCATGCCGGCCCCAGTCCGCGTAGTAGTCCTCGATATTGGCCGCGCCCAGGCGCTCGTAGCGCGTCTGGCGGCCGGTGGTCCAGTCGAAGCTGACCTGGGTGGACACCGTGGCGGACACGGCCGGCGGCGTCCCGGTCAGCGCGCCGCCATCGGCCAGGTGCAGCCGCGTGGCGGCCGGAGCCGGCGGCCACGTGTCGGCCGGCTGCCACTGGTTGTCGTGGATGCTGTGGTAATGCACGCGCGCCTCGCGCTCCAGGCCCGTGGGCAGGCCCAGCAGGTGGTGATCGAAGAAGCGCAACACCTCGCCCAGCAGCGGAAAGCCCGACGCCGCGCTGTCGCGCCACGGCGAGACGTTCGTGCGGGCGCCGTGGTCCCAGGGCCCCAGCAGCAGGCGGCTGTCGTGCGACGGCAGTGACAGGAAGCGCGTGATGGCGCCGTTGGCGTAGCCGCCGCCGTCGTACCAGCCCGAGATCGAATAGACCGCCACGTCGGGCGCGATGCCGTCGAGGTAGCGGTACGGGCTGCAACTGCCGGAATCGAGCGCGGGATCGTGGAACGCTGCGCCATCGCGATAGGCGAACTCGGGGGCCAGGTCGGCCAGCGTGAAGTTGTTGCGGTGCTCGGCGACGGCGGCGGCCACCAGCGTGCCGTCGGCGTCCTCGTCGGTCCGCTCGGGGCCGGCGAAGCTCGGGTCATTGAAGTACGGGAAGCCGGCCACGAGGTCGCGGCGGTCCTGGTCCAGCGCAAGCATCAACTCGTCATACGCTTGCACCCACACCTTGGACAGCATGCCGCCCGGGTAAAGCTGCTCGCTGTAGATGTCGGACACCGAGAATAGCGGCGCGATGGCCTTGACGGCCGGATGGCCGGTACTGGCCAGGAAGCACGCGGCCGCGCCGAGATAGGAGATGCCGGTGGAGCCGATGCGGCCGTTCGACCACGGCTGGCTGGCGATCCATTCGGCCACTTCGTAGTAGTCGTCGCGCTCCGTGGGCGACCGCAGCGCGTCGCGCGTGCCGAAGCTGGCGCCGGTGCCGCGCACGTCCACCACGACCACGGCGTAGCCCTTGGGCACGAAGGCGTCGCGATACTTGGCGCCGTTGGGGCTGGGCTCCGCGCCCGGGTGCGACAGCCGGAAGCGCCGGTAGTACGGCGTGAAGATCACGACCGTCGGGAACGCATCGGGCGCCTGCGTGCCCGGCAGCGGCTGCGGCAGGTACACGTCGGCGGCAAGCCGGCAGCCATCGCGCATCGGCAGGTAGCACGACGCCGGACGGGCCGGCACAGAGAACGCGGAGGGGCGGCTGGCCAGGTAGGCGGACGGCGGGGTCAGCCAGGCATTGCCACGGGTGTCGATGTCGGACATGGGAGCTTGAGCGGTGGGGATCGGGTAACGCCGCCATGGTACGGAGCCGCCCGGGCCTTCCGGAAAGACGAAATTCCGATCCCGCCATAGCCCCGCCCTATGGCCGATGGCGCTGGGGCCGCGCTACGGGCCGGCTTTCGCGGCGGGCAGGCACAGGGCCGGTGCGCGGCGCGCGTCATGCTGCGCCGCAATAGTGCAGCCGCGCGCCAGGGCGAGGCATGGCGGTCAGGGTTTGCCCCGGGCATAGCCCCGGCCTATGTTGGCATCGACAATCCGTATTGGCCGCCGATGGCGCAGGTCCCTACCATCGTCATGAAAATTTCGTGACTGGCTTCGATTCGATTGGAGAGTATTGATGTACCGACGTTTGATGGCTTCCGCGTGCCTTGCCTCGACCATGCTGTGCCTGGGTGCCGCACAGGCCCAGGATGCGTATCCGAACCGGCCGGTGCGGCTGATCGTGCCGCAGTCGGCCGGATCGGGCGGCGACGTGGTGGCGCGGCTGCTGAGCGACCGGTTGGCGCAGGAGCTGGGACAGTCCATCGTCGTGGACAACCGCCCCGGCGCGAACGGCATCGTGGCGATGAGCACGGTGGCCAAGGCCGCGCCGGACGGCTACACGGTGCTGCTGACGGGCGTGTCGCAGATCAGCTTCAACCCGCACCTGTATGCGTCGCTGCCGTACAACCCGCAGAAGGACTACACGTTCATCGCGCCGGTGGTGGACACGCCGTTCGTGATCGTCGCCAGCAAGGCCAGCGGCATCACGTCGGTGCAGTCGTTCATCGACAAGGCGAAGAACAAGCCGGGCGGCCTGACGTTCAGCAGCGCGGGCGTGGGCAATTCCACCCACCTCGCCATGGAAGTCGTGGCCGACAAGCTCGGCGCCAAGATGACGCACGTGGCCTACAAGGGCTCGGGGCCGGCGCTGACCGGCGTGGTGGCCGGCGAAGTGGATACCATGGTGAGCGTGCTGGGCGCCGCGCTGCCGCAGGTCACGGGTGGCACGGTGGTGCCGGTGGCCATCGTCGGCGCGCAGCGCGTGAAGGAACTGCCGAACGTGCCGACGCTGAAGGAAGCGGGCGTGGACGTGCCAGTGATGCCTAGCTGGTACGCGCTGGTGGGCCCGGCCGGCCTGGACCCGAAGATCGTGGCCCGCCTGAACACGGCCGTGCAGACCGCGCTGGCCGACCCGCAGATCAAGGCCAGGCTGGCGTCGCTGTACCTGTTCCCGGTGGTGGGCAGCGCCGATGCGATCCGGCAGCGCGCGATGAGCGAGTCGAAGGTCTGGGGCGAGTTCATCCGCAAGCGCGGCATCCAGGGGCTGTAGCGCGCGCGGCGTCGGCAATCGACCGACACCGGGGTTCACCTGATGGACGACAAGGAGTTCGGACGGGCGCGGATGCGTGGGCCGCGATGCGGCTCGTAGCCTTGAGGCTGTTCCCTATCCACCGCCTACGCCCCGTTGAATCCGACCACGCCCCGCCACGCTCCGCCATCCGCCCCGCCCGGCCACCTGGACCGCGCCGCGGCCAGCATCTCGGCCCTGATCGCCAGCACCCAGGCCCTGGCCCACGCCACGCAGGCACTGCGGACATCGAACCTTGCCACCCGGCTGCGGCTGGCACAGCTCAACTGGCTGCCGTCGGCCGGGACCTGCGAACAGTGCAGGGACGGCATCGGCGGACGATAGGCTGCAATAACGCAGCCGCTACGCGACGCTGGCCACCTCTGTCTCGGCCGTTCCGCTCCGCCGCGTGGCGGCCCAGAATGCCAGCGCCGCCAGGCACACCGCAAACCCGATCATGCAGACCCCCTGCCAGCCCGCGCGGGCGTAAGTGGCCGTGGTGACGATGGCGCCAAGGCCGCTGCCCGCCGCGTAGAACAGCATGTAGAGGCTGATCATCCGGCTGTGCGCGTCAGGCCGGGTGCGCAGGATCAGGCTCTGGTTGGTCACGTGCAGCGCCTGCCCGCCCAGGTCGAGCAGCACGATGCCGACGATCAGCAGCGCGAGCCCGTGGACGCCGTCGAGCCTGGAGAGCGGCCACCATGCCGCCATCATCAGCAGCAAGGCACCCGCCGTGGTGCGCTGCGCGTGGCCGGCGTCGGCCCAGCGCCCGGCGCGCGCACCGGCCAGCGCGCCCACCGCGCCGACAAGGCCGAACGCGCCAATCGCGGTATGCGAGAACGAGAACGGCGGCGCGCTCAGCGGCAGCACCAGCGCGCTCCAGAAGATGTTGAACGCGGCAAACATCAGCATCCCCAGCACGCCCCGCACCTGCAGCGTCCGATCGCGGCGCAGCAGCGTCAGCAGCGAGCCGACCAGTTGTCCGTACCCCACCGCCGGTGCCGCTGCGGCCGTGGCTGGCAGGCGGCGGCGCAGCGCCAGCGCAATGCCCGCCATGGCCACGGCCGACGCCAGATAGACCGCCCGCCATCCGCCGATGTCGCCGACCATGCCGGCAAAGACCCGCGCGAGCAGCAATCCCACGAACACCCCGCTCTGCGCGGCGCCCACCACACGGCCACGCTGCTGCGGCGACGCGGCGCTGGCGGCATAGGCGATCAGGCCCTGCGTCATCGCCGTGCCGAGCAGGCCCACGGCCACCATCCCGGCCAGCAGCCACGGCACGCCCGGCGCGGCGGCCACCGCCAGCAGCGCCACGACCAGCGCGGCGAGCTGCCACGTCATCAGGCGCCGGCGGTCGACCCGGTCGCCCAGCGGCACCAGGCACACCAGCGCCAGCGCGCTGCCGAGCTGCGTGGCCGTGACCACGCCGCCCACGGCCGCGCCGGGCACGTGGAATTCGCGCGCCAGCACGTCCAGCAGCGGCTGGGCGTAGTAGACATTGGCCACGCTGGCACCGCTGGCGATGGCGAACAGCAGGACGAGGGCGCGCGGCATGGCGGCCGGATTCGACGGGCTAGGCATCGGCAAAGTAGTTGCAAATCGAAACCGGTTGAATGCTAGGCCATCTGGTTTTAAAATGCAACCACCTCAATCCACCATCGCACCCGCGCATGCCCAAGACCCCTGCCCCGCCGTACCAGCCCTGCCCCGTGGCGCGGACGCTCGACGTCATTGGCGAGCGCTGGACGCTGCTGATCGTCCGCGACCTGTTCGACGGCATCCACCGCTTTGGCGACCTGCAACGCAGCCTGGGCGTGGCGCGCAATATCCTGGCTGGCCGCCTGCACAAGCTGGTCGAAGCCGGCATCCTCGACACCCAGGCGGCGTCCGATGGGTCGGCCTACCAGGAATACGTGCTGACGACGGCCGGCGCGCAGCTCTTTCCGGTGGTGGTGGCGCTGCGCCAGTGGGGCGAGCGCCAGCGGTTTGCGCCCGGCGAACCGCATTCGGTGCTGATCGACAAACGCACCGGCAAGCCGGTGCCGCCGATGCAGCCGCATGGCAAGGACGGCGCCACGCTGCGTCCGGCCGATACCGAGGTGCGCAAGGTGTCGTAGCGCCCGAGCGCCACCGAGTCGTCACATTTCGATCAACACCCTGTCACGGACGCTGGCCAGAATCACCGGCTTTTCGTGGGTCAACAGGGAAGTCGACATGCAAGACAAAACGCCGGGCAAGCCATCCGCCATCGATACCGCCAGCCTGGAGGGCATTCCAGACCGTCAGCGCCGCCTGCTGCTGAGAGCCGGGCTGGGGATGTCGCTGGGTGCCTCCGCGCTGCTGGCCGCCTGCGGCGGCGGCGACGATGCCGCGCCCGGCACGCCGCCGGCCACCAGCCCCGGCACGGGCACGGGCACCACGCCGGGCACCGGCACGACGCCGTCGGCCAAGGTATCGAGCTTCGCGCTGGCCGTGCTGCCGGACACGCAGTTCTACTCGCGCTACGCGACCACGGACGAAAACCTGCAGTTCCAGCGCAAGTACGGCTCCACGCCGTTCATGGCGCAGACCAAGTGGATCACGGAAAACGCCGCCAGCCTGCGCATTCCGTTCACGATCCACCTGGGCGACGTGGTGGACCAGCAGGCCAAGCCGCTCCAATGGCAGATTGCCAGCGAGGCAATGGAGGTGATGGAGGCCGCCCGCGCACCGTATTCGATCCTGGCCGGCAACCATGACGTGATCTCCGACGTGGACTACGTCAACGCGGGCAGCCAGGCGTCGAACACCGACGCGCAGCGCAACCTGGCCAACGAGCCCTACCTCAAGAACTTCCCGACCACGCGGGCGCAACGCCAGGCCACGTTTGGCGGGCGCGACCCGTCGGGCTTCCACGAGTACCACTTCTTCGAAGTCGACGGCAACCGCTTCATGGTGCTGTCGATGTCGTGGCGCGCGTCGGACGCGGCCATCACCTGGGCGCGCAACGTGCTGAAGCGCTACCCGAAGGTGCCGGTCATCCTGTCGACCCACCAGCTGCTGAACATCGGCCCGGACGGCGTAAGCCCGCTGGAGGTGCCGTACGGCCTGATGCTCTGGGACAAGCTGATCAAGGACAACGACCAGATCTTCATGACGCTGAACGGCCACTACCATGGCGCCGCGCACCTGACCAAGACCAACGACTTCGGCAACCCGGTCGAGGAAATGGTGGTGGATTACCAGATGGCGTACATGGGCGGCAACGGCCTGATGCGGCTGTACGAATTCGACCTCACGCACAACAAGATCAAGGTCATCTCGTTCTCGCCGTGGGTGCCGCAGAAGCCCACCGAGACGCTGAACGAATTCGACGTGGCCGTGCTGACCGACAAGAACCAGCAGTTCGAGATCGACTTCGACTTCCGCAAGCGCTTTGCGCGCTTCAACCCGGACTTCGCCATCCCGGCGGCTGGCAACGACCCGATCAACGACCGCGCCAAGGCCGCCATCCTGGCCAACTACACCGAGCCGTCGGTGGCTGACAAGAAGGCCGCCGCCGATACCAACGACTATCCGCTGGTGGCCTCCACCGTGGCGCACTGGCGCTTCTTTGGCGGCGCAAACGGCGCGGCGGTGCCGGTGGGCCAGGTCATCAACGACATGACCGGCGCCAACCCGCTGAGCCGCGCGGCACTGGCCGATGGCGGCGCCGCCCAGCTGGGCGACGTGACGTGGTCGAACGACCACCACTTCCTGTCGGCCGCGCCGGGCAGCGTGAAGTTCGCCAACTCGGTGAACAGCCCCACGCGCATGAGCTTCTTTGCCACGGACACCACGGCGGCGCTCAACGCGATGACGTTCGACAACGGCTACACCGTCGAGGCGTTCATCAAGGTGCCCGCGTCGTGGACAGCCGGCAACAACGCCTGGATGAACATCATGGAGCGCGAAGGCCGGCGCGGCGCCGTGACGGGCTTTGGCAGCGGCGACGCCGACGAAAGCCCGCTGATCTTCGCCATTTCCAGCCTGCGCGAGGTGCAGTGGGAAGTCACGCCCAGCACGGCCGGCACCAAGAACCCGGCCGCCAACTGGTCGGGCGAGATCATCGCCGAGAAATGGGTACACGTGGCCGTGGTCAACACGCCGGCCAACAACGAGACGGTGATGTACGTGGAAGGGGCCCCGGTGCTGCGCAACGCGTCGAATACGCGCGGCATCGCCACCGTGGGCGCCGCCAGCCGCTTCTTCGTGGGCGGCGGCGTCTACGCCAACGTGCCGTCGAACGGCTTCCTCGGCCAGATTGGCGAGGTGCGGATCTGCACCGAGCCGCTGGCCGCGGACAAGTGGCTCACGGCGCGGCGCGCCTGATCCGCAGCGCTGCCCCGGCCGCCACGCGCACCGTGGCGGCCGGACGCGGGCTCTGCAGCGCCCGGTCAGCGTTGGCGTTCCGCCATCAGGATGGCCGCTGCCATCACGCCGATGCCGGCGATCTGCCACGCGCTCTGGCGGTGGCCGAGTACCAGCCAGTCCATCAGCACCGCCGTGGCGGGATAGACGAACTGGAACACGGCGATGCGGGTGGTGCGCAGCTTCGCCATGCCCGCGTAGATCAGCGTATAGGCCAGGGCCGTGTGCACGATGCCGATGCCGGCAAGCCACGCCCATGGCCAGCCCGGCGCCGGCCAGCCGTGGTGGATCGGCCACGCCAGCAGGACGACGCTGCCGATGGCGCATTGCCACCATGCCAGCACGCCGGCGCGCAGGTTGCCGAGCCGCCGCGCGATCAGCGTGGCGCCGGCCGTGCAGAGCGCGCCCAGCAGGCACGCGGCCACGCCGATCCAGTAGGCCGCGTCTGGCGCCCGGCCCGTGCCGGGCTGGAAGACCGGCTCCAGCAGGCCGGTGGCCAGCACAAGCCCGGCCATCGCAACCATCACGAACGCCAGACGGGCCTTGCCGACCGGCTCGCCGAGCCACAGGCCGCCCAGCACCAGCACGAACAGCGGCTGGACGTGGAACAGCACGACGGCCATGCCCGCCGACGTGCGGCCGATGGCATCGAAAAACAGCACCCAGCTGGCCACCATCAGCGAGGCGGCCGTCAGCACCCAGGCGGCATGGGCGCGCGTGAGCCGGACGTCGCGCAGCCTTCGTCGCCACAGCAGCCAGACGGTCAGGCCCAGCCACCCGAAGGCGCAGCGCGACCACGCAGCCGTGAGCGGCGGCGCGTGGGCCTGGCTCACGAAGATGCCGATGGTGCCCAGCAGCACGTTGCCAAGCAGGAATGGCCAGGCGCCATCGCCAAGTCCCGTACATAGCGTGCGGAGCGCGCCGGTCGTGGCGCCATGCGGTATCGGATCTGATTTCATGGCGACCAGTCTGGCGCCCCGCATCGATCGTGAAAAGCGCATAATCCGCGAGACATGGTTTCGATAATCGAAATATCACGATGACGACGACACCCCGCGATCTGCAGATGGACTGGCTCAAGTGCTTTGTCGCCGTGGTCGACGCTGGGTCGCTGGCCAGCGCCGCGGGCGAGATCCATCGCTCGCAGTCGGCCGTCAGCATGCAGATCAAGAAGCTGGAAGACGCCCTTGGCCAGCGGCTGCTGGAACGCAGCGCCCGCAAGCTGAGCCTGACGCCCGAGGGCCAGACGCTGCTGGGCTACGCGCGGCGCATCCTGGACCTGCACGCCGAGGCGCAGGGCGCGCTGACTGGCGACGAACTGACTGGCCGCGTGCGGCTGGGTGTGCCGGACGACTACGCCCAGAAATACCTGACGCCGGTGCTGAAGCGATTCGCCCCGCGCCACAGCGGCGTGGAAATCGAACTGATCTGCGAGCAGTCGACGTCGCTGATTCCCCGCGTGGCCAGCGGCGACCTGGACCTTGCGCTGGTCTCGCGCGACCACGCGCGGCGCGGCACGCTGCTGTTCCATGAGCCGAGGGTCTGGGTGGGATCGCCCGAGTTCGAAACGTGGCGGCGCGACCCGCTGCCTATCGCCGTCTACGAGGACGCCAGCCTGGCGCGGCGCGTGGCCATCCACTCGCTGGCGCAACAGGGGCGGCGCTACAAGGTCGTCTATCACAGCTCCAGCCTGGCCGGGCAGATCGCCGCCATCGAGAGCGGCCTGGCCGTGGCCGCCCTGACCCAATGCAGCGCGCCCCCGCACCTGCGCATCCTGGGCAGCGAGCAGGGCCTGGGGCCGCTGGAACCGATGGAAGTGGCCGTCTATCGCAGCCGCGAATCGCGCGGTGCAAAGGCGGTGGACGAACTGCAGGACCTGCTGACCCGCACGCTGCGGCTGGCGGCGTAGCTGTTGGCGGCTGCTATCTGCAGCGGCGCTTCCGGGCCGGGCGTTGCCCCCCGCCACTCAGCACCTGAAAGCACCTTTCACATTGCGAAATCTGACTGGGTCTGGCGCCCATCCGGCGGTTTCGTTCTGAGAAAACGCCTTCCACATTGCAAAATATCGCCGCTATTTCATTGATTCATAACGACAAACAAAGTCTTATGTCTTATATAAGAGTTACGTTGCAATGCGGGATTCGGCCATACACTTGTTCCCATGCTGCTGGCTGATACAGCCGGTGGCGGCACCGAATCCTTCTACCAACGCGTCAACTCTTATTAGGACTTCCCCATGGCCCAGTATCAAGACGACATCCAGGCAATCGCCGCGCTGAAAGAGACCAACGGCAGCGCCTGGAATGCGATCAATCCCGAGTACGCCGCGCGCATGCGGGCCCAGAACAAGTTCAAGACGGGCCTGGACATCGCCAAGTACACCGCCAAGATCATGCGTGCCGACATGGCTGCGTACGACGCGGACCCGTCGAAGTACACCCAGTCGCTGGGCTGCTGGCATGGCTTTATCGGCCAGCAGAAGATGATCTCCATCAAGAAGCACTTCAAGAGCACCGAACGCCGCTACCTGTACCTGTCCGGCTGGATGGTCGCCGCGCTGCGCTCGGAGTTCGGCCCCCTGCCCGACCAGTCGATGCACGAGAAGACGTCGGTCAGCGCGCTGATCCGCGAGCTGTACACGTTCCTGCGCCAGGCCGACGCCCGTGAACTGGGTGGCCTGTTCCGCGAACTGGACGCCGCCCAGGGCCCGGCCAAGGCCGCCATCCAGGAAAAGATCGACAACCACGTGACGCACGTGGTGCCCATCATCGCCGACATCGACGCCGGTTTCGGCAATGCCGAAGCCACGTACCTGCTGGCCAAGCAGTTCATCGAAGCCGGTGCCTGCTGCATCCAGATCGAGAACCAGGTGTCCGACGAAAAGCAGTGCGGCCACCAGGACGGCAAGGTCACCGTGCCGCATGAGGACTTCCTGGCCAAGATCCGCGCCATCCGTTACGCCTTCCTGGAATTGGGCGTGGACGACGGCATCATCGTGGCCCGCACCGACTCGCTGGGCGCCGGCCTGACCAAGCAGATCGCCGTGACCCGCACGCCGGGCGACCTGGGCGACCAGTACAACTCGTTCCTGGACTGCGAGGAACTGTCGGCCGACCAGCTGGGCAACGGTGACGTGATCATCAAGCGCGACGGCAAGCTGCTGCGACCGAAGCGCCTGCCGAGCAACCTGTTCCAGTTCCGCGCCGGCACCGGCGAAGCCCGCTGCGTGCTGGACTGCATCACCGCGCTGCAGAACGGTGCCGACCTGCTGTGGATCGAAACCGAAAAGCCGCACATCGCCCAGATCAACGGCATGGTCAGCGAGATCCGCAAGACCATCCCGAACGCCAAGCTGGTGTACAACAACAGCCCGTCGTTCAACTGGACGCTGAACTTCCGCCAGCAGGCGTACGACGCCATGAAGGAAGCCGGCAAGGACGTGTCGATGTACGAACGCGGCCAACTGATGAGCGTGGAGTACGACGATTCCGAACTGGCCAAGCTGGCCGACGAGAAGATCCGCACCTTCCAGGCCGACGCCTCGCGCGAAGCCGGCATCTTCCACCACCTGATCACGCTGCCGACGTACCACACCGCCGCACTGTCCACCGACAACCTGGCCAAGGAATACTTCGGCGACCAGGGCATGCTGGGCTACGTGGCAGGCGTGCAGCGCAAGGAAATCCGCCAGGGCATCGCCTGCGTCAAGCACCAGAACATGTCCGGCTCGGACATCGGCGACGACCACAAGGAATACTTCAGCGGCGAAGCTGCACTGAAGGCCGCAGGCAAGGACAACACGATGAATCAGTTCTGATTGGGGTGTTGGGGTTTGGGAAAACGCCGGCCGGGAGGCTGGCGTTTTTTTGTTTGGGGGTTGTGAATGGCGCGGCGCGAGTTGTCGTCGACGGCTTCCCCTACAACCCCCTCTCCACCATCGCCAGCAGCCGCTCCCCAATCACCCCCGCCTGTTCCTTCGCCCGGCTTCGCAGCGGCCCGTCGATCAGCAGCACCGCGAGCCCGTGCACCGCCGACCACGCCACGTACTCCGCTCCGGGCCGCCGTTCCGCCGATAGCAGGCCCGCGTCGACCCATCTGTCCAAAGCCGCCCCGAGCAGTTCGAAGGGGTTCATCCCGCTGTTGCCGGCCTTGGCCGGGTCGGCGTCGCCTTCCACGTCGTCCGGTACCGAGAATGCCGTGCGGAAAAGTCCGGTTTCCGCCAGCGCGAACTGCAGGTAGCCGATGCCCACTGCGCGCAGGCTGGCGCGGGCGCGGTCGGGTGGGGTTGCGTCGGGTGGGATGGCGGCCATTTCGGATTCCATGGCCATGGCGAGGCTGGAGAGCGCCGATGCGCGGACGGCCTGCAGCAAGTCCTGGCGGCTGGCGAAGTGTCGGTAGGCAGCGTTGGGGACCACCCCGGCGCGGCGGGTGGCTTCGCGTAGCACGATGGCGTCGGGGCCGCCTTCGCGGGCCAGGTCGATGCCGGCTTCGAGCAGTGCGCGGCGCAGGTCGCCGTGGCGGTATGTGGTGCGGGTGGGAGGCGTTGCGGCGGCAGTTCGGGTCATGTCAGCTCCCATGTGGACGTTGTCCACGCATCTACTGTGAATAGTAGACAGTGTACACAACGACTGCCAGTCGTCGATACGGCACACAGGGCGCGTTTGAATGGCGAAAACGCCACATCTACAGGATGGGCGCGAATAGCTTGGCGACGTGCATCGCCACGCGCAGGATGGCCGGCGAGCCCAGGAAATCGCGCGAGTCGATCTGGCGGGCCTGGGCGAAATCGGCTTCGAGCATGCGCGCCACGTCGGCAGCAAAGGCCGGGTGGGCGGTCATCACCATCAGCTCGAAGTTCAGGCGGAACGACCGGTTGTCGAGATTGGCGGTGCCCACCGCGGCCGCCTCGTCGTCGATCAGGACGACCTTCTGGTGCAGGAACCCCGGCTGGTAGCGATAGATCTTCACGCCCGCGCGCACCGCCTGATAGGCATAGATCGTCGACGCGCCGTACACCACCAGGTGGTCGGGCCGCGACGGGATCAGGATGCGGACGTCCACGCCGCGCAGCACCGCCAGCCGCAGCATCGCGAACACGGCCTCGTCCGGCACGAAGTATGGCGATGTCATCCACAGCCGGCGCGTGGCCGCCTGGATGGCCTCGACGAAGAACAGCGAGCAGGTTTCCTGAGCGTCGGCGGGCCCCGACGGCACGACCTGGCAGATCATGTCGCCCACGCGCCGCGGCGGCGGCGTCATCAGGTAAGGCACCTCGCGGGCGGCCCAATACCAGTCCTCGGCAAACGCCATCTGCAGGTCCAGCACCGCCGCGCCGCGGATGTCGACATGGGTGTCGCGCCACGGCGCCAGCGGCGGGCGCTTGCCCAGGTACTCGTTGCCGACGTTGTGCCCGCCGACGAACGCCCGCGCGCCATCCACGATCACCAGCTTGCGGTGGTTGCGAAAGTTGAGCTGGAAGCGATTGACAAAGCCGGGATGGGTGGAGAACGGCCGGGCCTGCACGCCGGCCTGCTGCAGCGTCCGCATATAGCCGCGCCCCAGCGCGTGGCAGCCGATGCTGTCGTAGAGGAAATAGACCCTGACGCCGGCCCGCGCCTTGTCGCAGAGGCGTTGCTGCAGCGCGCGGCCCAGATCGTCGTCATGGACGATGAAGAACTGCACCAGCACCTGTTCGGTGGCGGCGTCGATGGCGTCGAAGATCGCCGCGAACGTGGCGTCGCCATTCACCAGCAGCCGCACGTCGTTGTTCGTCAGGCACGGCATGCCGGTCAGGCTGGGCAGCGCCCGCAGGCACGCCTGCTGCGGCACCGGCACGACGTTGGCGGCCAGCGCCTCGCGCTCCTGGTGGGTCATGCCGTGGCGAATCTCGCGCAGGCGGTCGTTGTTGAAGCGGCGCGCGTTGACGTAGCCGGCAAAGCGGCTGCGGCCGAAGATCAGGTACGGGATGATCGCGAGGTACGGCATCATCACCAGCGACCCCGCCCACGCGATGGCGCCGGGCGCCGTGCGCACGGTCATGACGGCATGCAGCGCGGCAACGATCCCGACAATGTGGAACGCGAGGATGACGGCGGCAATCACGCTGGGACTGAACATAGGCACGTATACCGTGGACTGTCCTGGACACGATGAGCCGTATTCTGGCATAGCGCGTCGCGCCATTTGCACCCCGCCCGTCGCCGGCCGCGCGCTGCCCAATTTTTGATCACGCCGATGCGGTGGCGGCCCACCGCCGCGCCGCGCCACCCGCCGCCCCGGTTATCCACAAAATCTGTGGATAACGATCGGGCTTGTCCCCAGCGCCAGCCCGGCGCCACCCCGTCGTCGCCGGTCGGTCCTTTTAAAGAAACACCGATTGTTGCGCCCATGCCCCGTCGATACGCTGCATCGTGTTTGTTCCATTCAATGCATTTTGCAAGTTCGATAGTGTCGTATGAACCCCCAATCCAATATCGCGCTGCTCGCCAGCCGCAACTCGCCGCTCTATCCCATGCAGGAACTGCTGTCCATCGCGGGCTTCCAGTGCAGCGCCTTCCAGGCAGGTAGAGACCTGATCCACGGTCTGGGCCACGACAACTTCGACATGTTGCTCATCGACCGCGACCTTCCCGATATCTCCGCCATTGACGTCATCCGCGCCGTCCGCGCCGTGCGCAACCGCGACGTGCCGATCGTCATGATCTCCAGCGAGAACGATGACGACGACATGGTCGAAGCGCTGGACGCCGGCGCCGACGACTACATCGTCCGCCCGCTCAACGCCCGCGTGCTGCTGGCCCGCATCGCGGCCCTGCGCCGCCGCATGTCCGGCACCCGCCTGAGCATCCATATCCCCCTGCGCGCCGGCCCCTACGAACTGAACAACCCCGGCCGCTACGCCACGCTGCACGGCCAGCGCATTCCGATGACGCCGAAGGAATTCGACCTGGCGATGCTGATGTTTGCGAACGCGGGCCGCATCCTGGCGACGCAGCGCATCGAGAACACGATCTGGGGCCACTCACTGCCGCCTTCGTCGCGCGCGCTGGCCGGGCTGGTGTCGCGCATGCGCCGGACGCTCGATCTCTGCGCGGAGAACGGCGTGACGGTCACGGTGGTCTACGCGCAGGGCTACCGGCTCGACGTGCTGGACAGCGCCGCACGGGCCGAGCTGACCGCCCATCGCGCGCCACGGCTGGGCCTGGAAGCGCTGGCCAACCGCTAGGCCGGCGCTAGTTCTCCAGCTCGCCACGCGCGGCGAGGTCGGCGATGTCGATACCCGCCACGCCTTCCGGCGCCCCCTTCGCCTGCCGCTTGGCCACGGCGGCCGCCGCGCCCACGTGCTGGCTGCCCAGCCGCCACGTGGCCATTGCCTCGGCCCCCACGCGCACCGCGCCCACCGCCATCGTCACGAACGGGTAGAACATCGGCCGCCCGTGCCGGTCCTCGCCATGGATGCCGCCCGCCACGCGGTCCGCCGGCGCGTACATCGACAGCGCGGCATCATCGAAACTCGCCATCGCCCCGCGGATGCGGGCCTCCCAGTCGTCGCCCTGGAACAGCACCAGGAAATCGTCGCCGCCGATGTGGCCCAGGAAGTCGCGCGCCGGGTCGCACGCCTGCGCCAGGATCGCGGCGGCGCCCTTGAGCAGCTCGTCGCCCTTCCAGTAGCCGTAGTGGTCGTTGAACGGCTTGAAGTGGTTCAGGTCGGCGTAGCAGGCGTGAAAGGGGCTGCGGGCCTCGATCAGGCGGTCGATATGCTGGTTCAGCAGGATGTTGCCGGGCAGGAATGTCAGCGGATTCGCATAGCGTGCCGCCTCCATGCGGACATCGGTGATGGCGCGCAGCAGGTCAGCGCCCGTGCCCAGCCCCACGTAGCGGCCCTCGTCGGTAATCACAAAGCCGTCGGCCAGCGCGCGCGACGGCTCGCCGGCCACGTGGTCGGCCATCTCCTCCAGCGTCGCGCGCCGGTCGAAGCAGACCGGCTCCAAGTTGGCCAGCGCGATGCACGCCTTGCGGCCGTACAGCTCCCGGTGGAACGGCGTCGCGTAACGATCGAGCAGCGTCTGACGATTGATCAGCCCGATGGGCCGCTGGTGCTCGTCAAGCACGGCCATCGCATGCAAGTCACCATGCGCGTGGAAGCGCGCCAGCACGTCGTTGTTCGACGTCTCCGCGCTCACCGCCGGCACCGGCCGCAGCAACTGCCCCGCCGTGATGCCCGACCACCCCGTGCGCAGCATCTGCGGAAACACGGCGATCTGGCGTGATGCCAGCACCGTGCGCACCTCCGCCGCAATCTCGGTGGGCGGCAGCGCGGCGGGCCGGCCCAGGAAGTAGCCCTGCCCCGCCGCCACGCCCAGGTCGCGCACCAGCGCCAGTTCCTCGGCCGTCTCGATGCCTTCCGCAATCACCCGGCCGCCCAGCGCGTGCATCGTACCCAGGATCGCGCGCAATACCTCCAGCCGGCGCGAACTGGCATGAATGCCACGCACCAGCGATTTGTCGATCTTGATGTACTGCGGCGCCAGTTCGGCCAGCCGGTCCAGGTTGGCATGGCCGGTGCCAAAGTCGTCCAGCGCGTAAGGCACGCCCAGGTCGGTCAGCACCGCCATCACGGCGGCAAAGCTGCGGGCGTCGCCCACGGCGGTCTGTTCGGTCACCTCGATCACCACGCGCGAAGGGGCGATGCGCGTGCGGGCGCCCTGCCCGCCGTCCAGTCCCAGCAACGACGCCATGGCGCTGCCGCGCCGGTCCAGCAGATGGCGCAGCGTCAGCGGACTGAAGTTCAGGAACAGCTTGCCGGGCAGGTCCAGCGCCGCCCACGACGCCAGCGCGGTGCGCGCGGCCGACATCTCCAGGGCCACCGTGGTGCCGGTGTCCTGCGCCAGCCGGAACAGCGCGTCCGGCGATGCGTGCATCGACCCGGCCGGGCCGCGGATCAGCGCCTCGTAGCCCAGGATGTCGCCAGTGGCCAGCGTCACGATGGGCTGGAACACCGCGTGCAGCGGTGGCGGTCTCACGGCCTCTCGGGCCGCGGCCGAATCGGAGGCAACGGGCAACATGAAACGAACTCGGACGGATGGCAGGCCACCTGCTTGTTAACGGCCGACCCCAAGCACGCTTGAGCACGACTTTGCAATTCAGGCACAGAGGAAGCGCGCGCCATTGCAGGACAGAATTGTGTCGCCCGTATGACAAGCCCGCCACATGCCGACTGTCACGCCGTTGTCACATTGTTCACCGAGCATCACGCCGCACCGCAGCAAGACGGGCGTGGCCAGCCTCCCCTCATGGCCGTTTCGCCAAAAAGCCCGCTGTGGCGGTTGCCAGGGTCATGCATGGCGGAGCGCTGCTCCGAAGGAGTTCTGTTGTGTTGCAAGCCATCAAGCTGGCATTGCCGGGCCGGCGCGGCCAATCTGTCTGGCAGGGCCTGGCGGCGCTGCCGCTGGTCGTGCGTCTTTCCGCGGCATTTGTCCTCATCTATGCGTTTGGCGCGATGGTCGGGCTCACCGGCATCGTCAACCTGATCGATCTCAAACGCGATACCGATACGCTCTACCAGCGCGACATGCGCGGCGCCATCGCCGCCGAGCGCGCGCAGGCTTCGCTGGCGATGCTGGGCCGCGCGCAACTGGCGCTGACGCTGGCCACCAGTTCCGCCGAGCGCGACGCCGCGGTCCACGACATCACCGAGGCATCGCGCCATCTGGACGCGGCGGTGGACGGCGTCCGGCAGGCCGCCCCGGCCCAGGCCCGCGCGCTGCTGGCCGAACGCAAGGCCGCCGCCGAACTGGTCGGCAACTATGTCGATCTGATCCGCAAGCAGCCGCTAGACCCGTTGCAGTTCGACGCGGCGGTGTCCATCGACGGCCATTTCCTGGGCGAACAGTTGCAGAAGCTGGGCGCGCGGGTTGAAACCGTGCGGATGTCGATGGCCCAGCAGGCGGCCGACACCGTGGCCGGCGTGGCCTCGGCGCAAGTCACCGCGCAGACCGTGATGATCGGCCTGCTGGCCGCCAGCCTGGCCGCCGCCGCGCTGCTGGCGTGGGTGGCCGCGCGCAGCCTGACGCGCGAACTCGGCGGCGAGCCGCGCGATGCCGCCACGCTGGCCACGCGCATCGCCAGCGGCGACCTGACGGCCCACATCGCCCTGCGCGACCGAGACGACAGCAGCCTGCTGTTCAACCTGTCCGGCATGCGCGACCAGTTGGCCGGCGTGCTCGCGCGCATCCAGCATTGCGCGCACGAGATTACCGGCGCCAGCGACGGCATCGCCCAGGGCAACCAGGCTTTGGCCACGCGCACCGGCCTGCAGGCCACCGCACTGGCCGAGGCCGCGGCCAACGTCACGCGGCTGACGACGCTGGTGCAGCAGGCTCACGCGCAGGCGCAGGAATCGAGCGACATGGCCAGCCGCGCGCGCGAAGCCACCGGCGCCGGCATGGCCGCCGTGCGCGACATGAGCGGCGCGATGGCCAACGTCCACGCCCAGTCGCGCAATATTTCCGAGATCGTCTCGGTCATCGAGAGCATCGCGTTCCAGACCAATATCCTCGCGCTCAACGCCGCCGTGGAAGCCGCGCGCGCCGGCGAGGCCGGCCGGGGCTTTGCGGTGGTGGCGCAGGAAGTGCGTGCACTCGCGCAGCGCAGCGCCACGGCCGCGCGCGAGATCGGCGGCATCATCGGCGACGCCGCCAACGAGATCGCGCGCGGCGCGGACCTGAGCGGCCGGGTGGAAGCGGCGATGTCCGGCATCGACGCGGCCGTCAACCACAGCCACACCCTCGCGGCCGAACTGCGCATGCTGGCCGACGAGCAGGCCAGCGGCATCCGCACCGTTGGCGACGCGCTGGCACGGCTGGAACAGACCAGCGCCGACAACGCCACGCTGGTCGACGAGGTCAGCACGCAGGCCGCGCGGCTCGATCACCAGGCGGCCGCGCTGGAATCGGACGTCGCCCGCTTCCAGTTCTGACACGCCGCGCCGTTGCCGCACCGCCGCAAAACTTCAGCTTTCGTCGATTGCCGCCGTAATTAAGGCAGATCCGATTCGCCGCCCGGCCGCGCCCCGCTAGCATGGCAGGTCATGCCCAGGGTGGCGGCCGGTGTCGGATGGGAGCGCCCCGGCGGACGGAAAGCGGAGAAACGCATGCTACGCAAGGCAGTGCAGGACGACATGTCGTTCCAGGAGGACTTCGAAGCCGCGGGCCGCGACTGGGCGCCCCGGCTCAAGCCGTGCGGCACGTGCCACACCTGCGAGCAGCCCGTGGGCCAAGCCGACCTGTTCTGCGGCATCGCCTGCCAGTACGCATTCGAGCATTTCGAAATGCGGTTGCTGCGCAAGGGCTAGCCATCGACGATCGATTCCGGACGCCCCCGCCCCACTCGAACATTTCCTTTCATTTTCCTGTCAACCGGGCGCCCCGACGACCCGTTGAGGCTTGCATTACGGCGGTATCCGCGCAGCGGGACAGGCCGGAAAACAAGGCCTGGCGCGGCAGATGTGTCCGCGAGAAACACTTGGACCGAAGCGGTAACCGGCATTAACGAGTCCCGCGTAAAAGTTACACAACTGTTGCACTTGCGCACATTTTGTGTCGACTTTCCCACGCAAAACACGGATACGCTTGGTTCATCCCATCACCGATTGACCACGAGAAATCATGACCGAACGCCTCATCATGCTGGACGTACCCGGCGTCCTGTATTCGGACCGCTCCGCTGCCCGCCTGGGTGGTACGCCAAACACGGGGACCCTGCGTGACGTCAGGTTTTTCGATCCGATCGCCCTTGGCTTCCTGCGCCGCCTGTTCGGCATTGCCGGCGCCCGCGTGGTGGTTGCCGACGCATGGCGCCGTGGCACGCCGGCCGCGATCTTCCAGCAGCTCGACCTGCAGGTGGAAGGCATGACGCCGCCCGTGCAGGGGGGTCATCCGGCCGAGATCGACGCCTGGTTTGGCCAGCATCCGGCGCCGGGCGCATGGGTCATCATCTCCACCGCGCCGGCCGCGTCGTTCACCGCGGCCCAGCGCGCGCGCCTGGTGCAGGTGGATCCGGCCGAGGGCCTGACCGTTGACAACTTCCGCAAGGCGCTCGATATCCTGGGCGTGGCCTGCCCGTCCACCATCACGCCCGATTCGCGCGTCGAGCCTGGCCTGAAGGCCAAGCTGCGCCACCTGCAGCGGCTGGCCCGCGACGAGCCGGAGCGCTTCATGCCCGCCCCCGCCGCCGCCGAGGCGCGCGAGCAGGCCATGGCGGTGGCTGTGGCCAGCCTGACCGGCAAGCAGTTCGCGCCCGCCGCCATCCACGCCTGACCGGCGCCCGGCCTGCCGCCGGGTACCCATCACGGCATGATGCAATGCAAAAAGGCCGCCCATGTGGGCGGCCTTTCTCATGGCGAGGCGGCGAATCAGCGGGCGGTCAGCTTGACGGCCGGGAAATCGACCGGCACGTTGAATGCCACGTTCACGTAGTTCGTGAACAGGTTCAGCGCCACGTGTGCCAGGATTTCCACGATCTCGCCATCGTTGAAACCCACTTCGCGCAGGCGTGCCACGTCGGCATCGGATACCTGGCCGCGGCCTTCCACCAGTTGCAGCGCGAAAGCCAGCGCCGCAGCGGTTTTCGGATCGTCGGACTGGCCGGCTTGTGCGGATGCCATTTCCGCAGCCGACGCACCAGCTTTGCGGCCCAGCGCGGTGTGCGCGGCCAGGCAGTATTCGCAACGGTTGCGGTCGGCCACGGCGACGGCAATCTGCTCGCCCAGCCGAGCCGGGATGGCGCCACCGCCCAGCGCGCCGAACGCGCCCCACATCGACTGCAGCGCGGCCGGCGAATTCGAGACGGCGCGGAACATCTGTGGCACACCGCCAAAGGCGGCCTGGATCTGGTCGAGCGCGGGCTGGCTGGCAGCGGGAGCATGCGCGGGCTCCGGCACGGGGATACGTGCGGTCATGGTGGATCTCCTGTACGGTAGGTTCGTTTGGGTCAAGTCAGGACGTTGCCGTCCCTGGGTTCCACTATGGATGCCGACGACATACGATAGGATGCTGTTCGTCCACGAAAGCTACCCATTCGTCCAGCCGTGTCCAGCCACCCCGTTCCGTCCGGCATCGATCGCCTGTCCGCGCTGCTTGAGCGCTTTCGCATCCACGCCCACCTGTTCCACACCGGCCCGCTGTGCGGCATCTCGCGCTTTCACGAGCCCGAGCGCGGCTTCCTGCACGTCATGCGCGAAGGCGAGATGAGCGTGACCCATCACGCCAAGGGCCTGCCGCGCCGGCTGGACCTCCGCGAGCCGTCGCTGCTGCTGTATCCACGCCCGGCGCTCCACACGTTCCACAACCCGCCCGAGGAAGGCTCGCAGTTCTCGTGCGCGACGCTGGAGTTCGCCGGCGGCGCGCGTAATCCGCTGGCGCGGGCGCTGCCGCCGCTGATCGTGCTGCCCTTGGCCGAGGTGCCCGGGCTGTCCCCGGCCCTGTCGCTGCTGTTCGCGGAGACCGAGCAGGTGCGCTGCGGCCAGCGGCTGCTGGCCGACCGGCTGTTCGAGGTGGTGGTGATCCAGTTGCTGCGCTGGATGCTCGACAATCCCGCGCGCGTCGGCGTCCAGCCGGGGCTGATCACCGGGCTGTCAGACCCACGGCTCGCGCGGGCGCTGGTGGCCATGCACGAGGCACCGGGTGAAAACTGGAATCTGGAAAGGCTGGCGGCCTGCGCGGGCATGTCGCGCAGCGCGTTCGCGTCGGCGTTCCGCGAGGTGGTGGGGCAGCCGCCGGCGGACTACCTGACCGACTGGCGCATCAGCCTGGCGCAGACGCGCCTGCGCGACGGCAAGCCGCTCAAGCTGCTGGCCGACGAACTGGGCTATGCCAATCCGTCGGCGCTGTCACGTGTGTTCCTGGCCCGGGTGGGCCAGTCTCCGCGCGACTGGCTGCGCGCGGAGCAGCGGCACCTGGCGATGCCGGCGCACGATCAGTAGTCGACCGTCATCGACACCTTGAAGGTGCGCGGATTGCCGATGGCCAGCGTGTTGGCCGACGTCGACACGGTTGCCCAGTAGTCCTTGTTGGCGACGTTCTCCACGGCGGCGCGCAGCGTGTAGCGCATCTGCGACGCCTTGAACGTGTAGCGTGCCCCCAGGTCGAAGCGGTTCCACGACGGCAGCGCAATGGTGTTGGTCGGGTTGGCGTACTGGCGGCCCGTCTGGATGAAGCGGCCCGACACCGTGGCGCCAGCCAGGAACGGCAGGTCGTACTCGCCGCTCAGCGTCAGCGTGTAGTTCGGCACGCCCACGCCCTTCTTGCCCTCGGTGGCCGCGTTGCCCGTGTCCTGGTACTGCGAGTCGATGTACGACACGCCGCCCAGCAGGCGCACGCCGCGCACCGGTTCGCCGAACACGCTCAGTTCCACGCCCCGGTTACGCAGTTCCTGCAGGCCGAACACGTTGTTGCTCTGCGTGGTGCCAATGGGCTGCTCGATCTGGAAGAACGCCAGCGTCGTGCCGACCGAGCCGGCGTCGTACTTCACGCCCGCCTCGTGCTGCTTGGTCTTGGTCGGCGGGAACACCTCGCCGCGGTTCACGGCCGTGTTGCCGGCCGTCGGCCCCTGCGCCAGCCCCTGGATGTAGTTGTAGTACACCGACAGGTTCTGCAGCGGCTTGACCACCAGGCCGAACATCGGCGACGTGGCCGAGTCGCTGTAGGTGGACGTTTGCGCGCCGGTACCCGTGGCATAGCCGCGCACGTTGATCACCTGCTGGCGCACGCCGGCCGTCAGCAGCACGCGGTCGTTCAGGAAGCCCAGCGTATCGGCCACCGACACGCCGTTCAGGTTCACGCGTTGCGTGACGTACGGATCGGCCATGTTGCCCGTGGCCGGCGCGGCCGGATACGGCACCACGGGCGCGTTGTACAGGTTGGTGGGGAAGGTGCCGGAGAACTCGAACGCCGTGGCCTTCTTCTGCTCCAGGCCCGACCAGCTTACGTTGACCGTGTGGTTGACGGGGCCGGTCACGAACCGGCCGCGCACGCCCACTTCACCGCTGAAGGTGTCCTGCTGGAACGGCACCGTCAGCCGCGTGGCGTTACCCACGCCGTTGTTGCCGACGCTGGCGCCGCTGTAGCTGCCGTATTCATCGGTGTGATGGCCGCCGAACGCCGCGTAGGCCGTCCAGTCCTTGGTGATGTCGTACTCGGCGCGGATCGTCCCGTAGATGTCTTCCAGCGACGAATTGGTCCACGGCTGCGCGAAGTTGGTGGTGGCCGACGGCACCGGCGGCAGCGCCGTGCCGGTCAGCGTCACCGTGCTGCGGCCCTGGTAGATGCGCTGCTTCTGGTAGCCGAAGTCGGCGTTGACGCGGAAGGCGTCGCCCTGGTAGTCCAGGCCCAGCGTGAACAGGCGCTGCTGGCGGCTTTCGTTGTCGATGGCCGTGTCGCCACCGCGCGCCATCGCGTTCACGCGGACGCCGAATTCCTTCTTGCTGCCGAAGCGGCGGCCCACGTCCACGTGGCCGCCGGCCTGGCCGTCGCTGGTGTAGTCGAGCGTGCCCTGCGTGATCGGCGCGGCCGTGGCGTACTTGGGCACCAGGTTGATCGAGCCGCCCACGGCGGTCCCGGCGGCGGACACGCCGGTCAGGAACGCGTTGGCGCCGCGGAACACTTCCACGCGCTCCAGGCCCTCGGTCGACGACAACTGGCGCGGCGCGATGCCGTAGAGGCCGTTGTAGCTCAGGTCATCGGACGCAAGCTGGAAACCGCGCACCACGAACGTCTCGGCAAAGTTGCCAAAGCCGGAGCTGACGCGGATGGCCGGATCGTCGGCCAGCACCTGGCCCACCGTGCGGGCCTGCTGATTCTGGATCTGCTCGGCCGTGTACGACGTGACGCTGAACGGCACGTCCATGAAATCCTGGTTGCCCAGCACGCCCACGCGGGCGCCACGCGCCACCTGGCCGCCGGCATACGGGGCCGGCAACTGGTCGGCCGAGGCATCGGCCTTGACCGTCACGGTGGGCAGCGTCTGCTGCGGCGATGCCGGCGCGGCCTCCTGGGCCATGGCCAGCGACGGCAGCACGCCGGCCGCAGTCAGGGCCGTAACGAGGTGACGCAGTGGAATACGCGAGAAACGGACAGCGCGCGAGCGCGCGCGAGGTACGGCAAAAGACAAGATGACACTCCCAAAAGTAGAACGATTTCCCCAGCACCGCGTCCCGAACGCGGCGGACAGGCAAGACCCGTGTCCGTGAATGTCGGCATCGCTCTGCTGGCGATGCTCGTGTTGCCCGACGGCCCGGCTAGTGCGCGAGCCAGGGCGAAAGCAGTGCGGCGGCGGCGCCTACCGTCACCGAAGCCTTGGCCAGGCGCGGCGTGGCCAGCGGCGCCCACGAGAACGCCGCCACCACGGCCCATGCGCCGACGGTGAGCAGCCCGGCCCAGTAGACGACGCCATAGGCCCAGCCTTCCGCCACGACGCAGGCGGCCAGCGCCAGCGTCAGCGCGATCGTGCCCTGCCAGCGCAGGCGTTGCACGCGCGCGGGCGGGGGCACGCTGCCCCGGCCGAACAGGTCGGCATGATGGCGGTGCATCGCCTGCCCAAGCCAGGTAAAGCCGCCAATCGCAAAGCCCAGGCCGGCGACGCAGGCCGCCCAGACCGACACCAGCGCCACGCCGTCGCTCATTGCGTCACCTCGTGGGACACATTGCGCGACACGGCCTGCGGCGCGTGATGGGCCACGTGGTGGGCCTTGCCCGGCGATGCCTCGGCCGCCTGCCGGCGCGGCGCCTTGCCCCGCTTGCCAAGCATCCAGGCCGCCGCGCCCAGGCCGATGCCCAGCGCCAGCACGGTCAGGTCGAAGCCGGCGACCACGGCAGGGCCGTGGAACAGCGTCACGCCCAGGTGCGTCGGCGTGGTCAGCGCGTTGAGCAGCGGCAGTCCGGCAAACAGCGCCGCGCCGGCCCAAAGCTGCGCCCGCCACATCGCGCGGGTCGGGCGCCATTGCGCCAGCAATGCCGACAATGCCCAGGCCGCGAAGAATGCCTGAATCTCCGTGGCCTGACGTTGCGCCAGATCGACCGGCAGCAGCCGGTTGGCCCAGAAGTACACGGCGATGGCGATCGGCAGCCCGGCGATCGCACCAAGGTTCAGCGCCTCCACCAGCCGCAGGCCGAACGGCGTGCGGCCCGTGGCGGCAATCCGCTTGGCATGGTGCTGGCGCGTCTTCACCGCCCACAGCAGCGCGCCCGTGGCCACCATCAGGCAGCCGGCCAGCCCGGAGGCAAAGAACAGCGCGCGCAGCAGCCCGGGCGCGAAGTGGGCCACGTGCAGGCCGACCATCGTGAAGCGGGTGCTGCTGGCGGGCGCCATGTCGTCGCCGAGCTTGGTCTGCAGCGCGCCGGTGGCGCCGGCGAACACCACGGAAGGCGCCACCGTGCGGATATTGCGGCCGTCCTCGCGCGTGACCGACACCGTGGCGTTGGCCCTGTTCGGCGCGTCCACGACGATCCGGCGCGGCGCGGCGCCGTTCCACTGCGCGGTGGCCTGGACGATCATCGGCGCGATCGGTGCCAGCGGCGCGGCGTCCTTCGACCCCTTGATGCGCGGCGCGCGGGCCGCCACCTCGGCGTTGAACGCCTGCTCGTTGCCGTTGTAGACGGCCTGGATGCCCCACGGCATGTACATGAACAGCAGCGTCACCAGGCCCGTGTACGTGATCATCAGGTGGAACGGCAGCGCCAGCACGGCCATGGCGTTGTGCGCGTCCAGCCAGGAGCGCTGGCCCTTCTTCGCGCGGAACGTGAAGAAATCGGCAAAGATGCGCCGGTGCGTGATCACGCCGCTGACGATGGCCACGAGCATGAACATCGTGCAGAAGCCGATGATCCAGCGCGCCCAGATGGCGGGCATGTAGTGCAGGTCGAAGTGCAGGCGGTAGAGGAAGTCGCCGCCGCGCGTGTCGCGGGCGCCGGGCACGGGCTCGCCGGTCATGGCGTCGAGCGTGCGGATCTCCAGGCGGGCACGCGCGGGCTTGCCGGCGTCGGCCGGCGTGGCCTTGCGCGTCCAGAACATCGAGATGGCCGGATTGCGTTCGTCCGGCAGCGAGATGAACCAGCGCTCGGCATCGGGCGCCTCGCGCTGCAGGTAGGCGTAGGCGCGCTGGGCGGCGTCCTCGGGCGATACCTTCTGTCCCAGCAGCCCGTGCAGTTCGGGCTTCATCCAGACCGAAATCTCGTCCCGGTAGTAGCTGGCGGTGCCGCCCACGAAGACCAGGAACAGCACCCAGCAGACCGCCAGGCCGGACCACGTATGCAGCCAGGCCATCGACTGGCGCAGCCCCTGCCCTTTCTTGAGTTCAGTCATCACGCCCCCCGCAGGGCAAGCCAGCCCAGCCCCAGCACGGCGGCCGGCACGATCAGCCCGATCCACGCCCGCCAGGCGGAATCGGCCGCGAACACCCAGACCACGGCCAGCGCGAACCAGAGGAACGACAGCAGCGTCGACGTCACCACGGCCTCGGGCCGGCTCATGCCAACCCACTGCGACAGCACCAGCGACAAGCATCCCGTCGCCAGCGCGGCCACGGCGTAGCCGCCCAGAATGGCGGCCATCGCGCGCGAGGCAATTGCCATGCGGTATCCGAGCGAAACGCCCTGCTTCATGTTCTTGTGTGGCATCAAAAAAAATCCAATCGCCATGATAATCGTTCTCATCCGCATTGTCTGCAAAGATGTACAACCCGGCGAGGGTGTGTCGCGGTGGGTACAACGGAGGGACGGGGAAGCAAGTCAAGCCAGGTCGGCGTGCGATATTCGCACAGAGAATCGGATAGAGTTCCGCAGGGCAGAATCCTCATTCCGCCGTGCGGTTGACACATTTCCGGCAACGATGGGACGATGCCTCACATCGAATACCGGCGACTCCCAACGCCGGACAGCCTGACCCGGAGACAACATGAGCAGTACCCGCCAGACGTCGGCCCAGCCCGGGACCGCCGCTTCCGCTTCTTCCAGCCCGTCTTTCCAGCCCGCCTTCAGCCGCCTGCACCAGACCATGGGGCCGTGGGTGGCTGCCACGCCCGACCGCATCGCCATCCGCGATGCCCACCGCGCGCTCAACTACGCCGAACTCGACACCGCCGTGCGCGACACGGCCCGCACGCTGGCCGATCTGGGCGTGCGCGGCGGCGACCGCGTGGTGCTGGTGACCGAGAACAGCGTCGGCTGCGCGGTGGTGCTGCTGGCGCTGAGCGCCATCGATGCGTGGTCGGTGCCGGTCAATGCGCGGCTGTCGCCGCGCGAGATTGCCAACATCGTCGAGCACGCCGGCGCCCGCGTGACGCTCTACCTCGACAACGATTTCCCCGAGGCCCGCGAGCACGGCGAGGCCCGTGGCGCGCAGTGGGCCGAGTGGCCGCACGTCGGCAAGCTGCTGGTCAGCGCCGTCGATGACAGCGTGGCCCCGGAGCCGGTCGAGGCGGACCCGCGCCAGCAGGTGGCGGCGATGATCTACACCACCGGCACCACGGGCGCGTCCAAGGCCGTGATGCTGACGCACGCCAACCTGATGTTCATCGGCCATTCCAACCGGCTGCAGTCGCGCGTGCAGCCGGGCGACCGCGTCTACGGCGTGCTGCCGATCTCGCACGTCTATGGGCTGTCGGTGCTGCTGGTGGGGCCGGTTTCCAACGGCGCGACGGTGTTCTATGAGCCGCGCTTCCGCCCGGACAAGCTGGTCCGCACGCTGATCGACGACCAGTTGACCGTGCTGCACGGCGTGCCGGCCATGTACGCCAAGGTGATCGAATGGGGCCGCGCCAACGGCCAGTCGCTGCGCACGCCGTCGCTGCGCATCGCGCAGTCGGGCGGCGCGCCGCTGACGGCGTCGCTGAAGGCCGCCTTCGAGGAAGCGTTCGGCATCGTGCTACACAACGGCTACGGCATGACCGAGACGTCGCCCACCGTGTCCCAGACCCGCGTGGAAAGCCCGCGCAGCGACTGCTCGGTGGGGCTGGCCGTGCCCGACGTCGAGATCCGGCTTGGCAATCCGCTGCCCGATGGCAGCGGCGAGCTGCTGGTGCGCGGCCCGAACGTGATGAAGGGCTACTACAGGCGCCCGGACCTGACCGCGCAGACCATCGACGCCGATGGCTGGCTGCACACCGGCGACCTTGCGCGCATCGACGACGACGGCGCCGTGTCCATCGTCGGCCGCTCGAAGGAAATCATCATCCATTCGGGCTTCAACGTGTATCCCGAGGAAGTCGAGCAGTCGCTCAATGCGTTCCCGGCCGTGCTGCAGTCGGCCGTGGTGGGCCGCGCCGTGGAAGGCAACGAGGAAGTCATCGCCTTCGTGGAGGTGCGCGGCGGCATGACGCTGGACGAGGCAGCGCTGCGCGCGTTCCTGCGCGAGCGCCTGTCGCCCTACAAGATCCCGGCCGAAATCCGCACGGTGGCGCAGTTGCCCGCCGCGCCGTCGGGCAAGATTCTCAAGGCCCGGCTGCGCGAGCAGCTGGCCGCCGGCAACGTTTGAGCAGCCGCCTCATGGAAACGACCTTCACCGAACACCCCGACGCGACCGACGCGGATATCCCGTCGGCCGCCGACGCGCCGCCCGTCCGCAAGGACAACCGCAAGGAAGACCGTCATTTCGTCACCGCGCTGGCGCGCGGGCTCGACGTGCTGGCCTGCTTCCGCGCCTTCGACGCCGAGCTTGGCAACGCCGAACTGGCGCAGCGCTGCGGCCTGCCCAAGTCGACGATTTCCCGCCTGACCCACACGCTGACCGAGCTGGGCTACCTGCAGGCGCTGACCGATCCGGTGCGCTACCGGCTGGGCAGTTCCGCGCTGGCGCTGGCGCCGGCCGGGCAGCAAGGCGCCGACGTGCTGGCCGTGGCCAAGCCGTTCATGCAGGAGCTGGCCGAGCTGTCGCAGGGCGTGGCGTCGCTGATCGTGCGCGACCGCGGCCGCATGCTGATCTACGAGAACTGCCAGTCGGAAAGCTACCTGACGCTGCGCGTGCCGGTGGGCAGCCGGGTCTCGGGCCTGTCCACGGCGGCCGGCCGCGCCTATCTGCTGGCGCTGCCGCCGGCCGAGCAGCGCCAGGCGCTGACGGCCTTCCGCGCCGACGACAAGCTCAGCGCCGCGCAGGCCGAGGGCATCCTGTCGAGCTGCCGCGACGAACAGCGCCGGCTGGGCTGCACCACGTCGTTCGGCGAATGGCTGCCGGACATCAACTCGATTGCGCTGGCGTTCCGCCCCGGCTCGGCGCTGCCGCCGATGACGCTCAGTTGCAGCGGGCCCAACGCGCTGGTGCCGCCGGCCCATCTGCTGGAAAAGGTGCGGCCGCAGTTGCAGCACCATATCCGCCGGATCGAGGCGGCGCTCGGCGTCGGCGCCTGACGGCGTCGGCCGCCGCTTTCAGCGCTGCGGCGGGTCCTGGTCCCCGGCCTTGTCGTCAGGCCGGGTCTTTTCCTTGTGGCCGGGCGCCGCGTCGTCATGATCCTTCGGCAACGGCTTGCTCAGCGTGCCGTCGAAGCGGGCGTGGAGCCGGTTTTCCAGATGGCCGCCCAGGCGCAGCAGCACAAGGCCCAGCCCCAGCGAGATCACCACGATGGCGTAGTAGCCGGCGCCGGCTGCCGCCCCGAGGATGGCCGCCATCCAGATGCCGGCCGCCGTGGTCAGCCCTTGCGGACGGTCGTGCACGCCATGCCGGGCGATCACCCCCACCCCCAGGAAGCCCACCCCGGTCAGCAGCCCCTGCAGCACGCGCGACATGGCGTCGGGCGGATGCCCGTTCAGCGTCACCACGCACACCGCCGCAGCCGCGCCCAGCGACACCAACCCCAGCGTGCGCATGCCGGCCGCCTTGCCATGCAGGTTGCGGTCGAGTCCGATGATGGCGCCGGCGGCCAGCCCGCCCAGCAGGCGCCAGAACAGTTCCAGCGAGAATTGGTCCATGCCGGCAAGCTTAGCGCGACTCACGTCGACATGACAGCCGGGATTGCCGTACGATTCGGGTTCCCCCCGCTCTCCACCGGAAGCCGTTTCATGCCCCACCTCGTCATCGAAATCACCGAGAACACGCGCCTGACCTGCTCGCAGGAAGAACTGCTGGACGAAGCCAACGCGGCGCTGCTGTCGAGCGGCCAGTTCCAGGAGCCCGACATCAAGTCGCGCTGCGTGACGCTCGGCACGTTCCGCCAGGGCACCGAGCAGGCCGACCGCGCGTTCGTGCACGCCACGCTGCAGATCCTGGACGGCCGCGACCCGGCCGTGCGCAAGCAGCTAGGCGAACTGGTGGCGGGCGCGATTGCGGAAATGGTGCGGCCCGGCGCGGCTGACCAGACCGTGCAGGTGACGGTCAACGTGGTCGAGATGGAACGCGCGACGTTCGCCAAGCAGATCGTCGGCGGCTGAAATCGGCCGCCCCTGGGCGCCGGATGACCTAAGCTGGAAGCCTGGGCCCCGCCGCCCCATCCCCCGACAACCACAAGACCCACGCCATGGACACCCCATTCCACCCGTTCTCGGACCTGTTCGCCCAGCTTGGCCTGCCCAACGACGAGGCCAGCATCCGCGCGTTCATCGCCAAGCACTCCCCGCTGCCGCAGGACAAGCAACTGTGGGAAGCGCCGTTCTGGACGCCGGCGCAGGCCGCGCTGCTGCGCGACGAATTTATCGAGGACGCCGACTGGGCCGAGGTGGTCGACCAGCTCAACCTGGCGCTGCGCGCGCCGGCCTGATCGTCGACGCCCGCGATGGACGCCCCGTCGGTACCGGGGCTACCATCGCTTCACTTGCCCGCCGGAGATAGCGGCCGCCACGCGCCGCGCCGGGCATGCCGGTACGCTTTGGAGATAGCCATGCTGCTGCGCCGTCCCGTCGTCCAACTTGCCATCCTTGCCGCACTGCTGCCCGGCGTCACGCCGCTGTTTCACGGGCACGCCCAGACACCCCAGCCATCGCCGGCCGACGCCGCGATCAACGATGCGATCTCCGACGCCGTGCGCCAGGGATCGATCCGCTTCCAGCCCACGCCGGCCCAGCCGCGCACGCTGGAGGAACAGTGCGACCAGCTGGCCCTGCAGATCGGCGAAACGCCGCGCCGCAGCTACCGCCCGTCCGGCGGCCCGCCGGTCGAGAACAGCCAGGGCACGGAAATCTCCACGGTCGAACGCGACCGCACGCGCCGGCAACTGCAGAAGGTGTATCAGGAGAAATGCATGCAGTAAGGGATGCATGCAAAGAATCATGCTCCCCTCTCCCACCTGTGGGAGAGGGGTTGGGGGAGAGGGCGTTGAGCGTCTGCTTGCCGACTGGCCGCAATTTGCAGCTGTCGGCCCTCTTTCCCGCCCCCTCAGGTCACCGGCGCCGGGTTGAACAGGGCCAGCGAGTTGTGCAGGCCATGGTGTTCCGCCCAGGTCTTCTTGCGGCCGCTGGCCACGTCGATCATCAGGCGGAACAGCTCCCAGCCCACGTCCTCGATGGTTGCCTCGCCGGTGGCGATGCGGCCGGCGTTGACGTCCATCAGGTCATGCCAGCGGCGGGCCAGGTCGCTGCGGGTGGCCACCTTGATCACAGGCACCTCGGCCAGGCCGTACGGCGTGCCGCGGCCCGTGGTGAACACGTGCAGGTTCATGCCGGCGGCCAGTTGCAGCGTGCCACAGATGAAGTCGCTGGCCGGCGTGGCGGCGTAGATCAGGCCCTTGGTCTTGACGCGCTCGCCCGGCGACACCACGCCCGTGATCGGCGCGCTGCCCGACTTGACGATCGAGCCCATGGCCTTCTCGACGATGTTCGACAGCCCGCCCTTCTTGTTGCCCGGCGTGGTGTTGGCGCTGCGGTCCACGCGCCCGCGGTCCAGGTAGCGGTCGTACCAGTCCATCTCGCGGATCATCGCCTCGGCCACCTCGGGGGTGGCGGCGCGCGAGGTCAACTGGTCGATGCCGTCGCGCACCTCGGTCACCTCGGAGAACATCACGGTGGCGCCGGCGCGCACCAGCAGGTCGGTGGCAAAGCCGACGGCCGGGTTGGCCGTCACGCCCGAGAACGCATCGCTGCCGCCGCACTGCACGCCCACGACCAGCTCGGACACCGGCACAGTCTCGCGCTGGCGCGCGTTCAGCGCCTCCAGGTGCGGGATCGCCATCTCCACGATCGAGTCGATCATCGACCCGAAGCCCACGTGCTTGTCGTCCTGCAGGCAGACCACGCCCACCTGCACCTCCCCGGCGCCGGTCTGGATCGGGATCGTGCCAGGCGGCATCAGGCGGTCCGGCTGCAGCTTCTCGCAGCCCAGGCTCACCATCATGGCGGTGCCGCCGAAGTTCGGGTTCAGCGCGATGTTGCGCAGCGTGCGGATCGGCACCACGGCATCGGGCGCGTCGATGGCCACGCCGCAGCCGTAGGTGTGCTCCAGCCCGATCACGTCGTCCACGTTCGGGTACTTCGGCAGCAGTTCGGCCTTGATGCGCCGGACCGCGTGGTCCACCACGCCGGCCACGCACTGCACGGTCTGCGTGATCGCCAGGATGTTGCGGGTGCCCACCGAGCCGTCCGGATTGCGGAAGCCCTCGAACGTATAGCCCTCCAGCGGCGGCAGCGGCGCGGGCAGGCGGGTGCCCACCGGCAGGTCGGTCAGGCCGGGCGCCACCGGCATCTCGATGGTGCGCTCGTTGACCCAGCTGCCGCGCGGCAGGTCCTGCAGCGCGTAGCCGATGGTCACGTCGTAGCGCGTCACCGCGTCGCCCTTCTTCAGGTCGACCAGCGCCACCTTGTGGCCCTGCGGCACGCGCTCCACGAGCGTCAGCCCGCACGGGAACACGGTGCCGGCCGGCAGGCCGCCGTCGTTGGCCACGATGGCGACGTTGTCGTTGGGATGGATGCGGATGTACAGCGGCGGACGCTGCTCCGCGGCCTGGGCGTTCTGTACCGACAGGTCCGACATGATGGGGATTCCTTTTATTGGGGGTGCTTCAGTTCGACGCGCCGGATGTCCTTGACGATCACCAGGTAGCTCAGCACGGTAACCAGGGCGTTGATGCCCACGAAGACCAGCGCGCCGTTGAACGAGCCCGTGGCGCTCAGGATATAGCCGATCACGATCGGCGTCACGATGCCGGCGATGTTGCCGAAGGTGTTGAAGATGCTGCCGGCCAGGCCGATCACTTCCTTGGGCGCCGTATCGGCCACCACGGCCCAGCCCAGCGCGCCGATGCCCTTGCCGAAGAACGCCAGCGCCATGATGCCGACCACCAGCCACTCGGCGTCCACGTAGTTGCAGGCCACCATCGACACCGACAGCAGCATGCCGGCCACGATCGGCACCTTGCGGGCCACGGTCAGCGAATGGCCGCGGCGCAGCAGCGTGTCCGAGATCACGCCGCCCAGCACGCCGCCCAGGAACCCGCAGATGGCCGGCAGCGACGCCACGAAGCCGGCCTTCAGGATCGACATGCCGCGCGCCTGCACCAGGTACACCGGGAACCACGTGAGGAAGAAGTACGTCAGCACGTTGATGCAGTACTGGCCCAGGTACACGCCGGCCAGCATGCGGTTGGTCAGCAGCTGCCGCGCGTAGAACCAGCCGGCCGGGTTGGCGGCCTTGCCGGCCTTGCTGGCCTCGTCGCCCTCGCCCATGTGGATCAGGCCGCCGCCCTGCGTGATGTGCTCGAGTTCGGCCTGGTTCACACCGGGGTGCGTGGCCGGGCTGCGCATGACCTTGAGCCAGACCAGCGCCAGCAGCATGCCCATGATGCCCATCCACAGGTAGACGTGGTGCCAGCCCCAGCTATGGACGATCCAGGCCATCAGCGGCGTGAAGACCACGGCGGCAAAGTACTGCGCGGCGTTGAAGATGGCCGATGCCGTGCCGCGCTCGGCGGTCGGGAACCAGCTTGCCACCACCTTGGCGTTGGCCGGGAACGCCGGCGATTCGGCCAGCCCCACGGCAAAGCGCAGCGCAAACAGCACGCTGATGGCCTGCCCGATGCTGGCAAACACGCCAATCCAGCCCTGCAGCAGCGTGAAGAACGACCACAGGAAGATGCTGAACGCGTAGATGCGGCGCGCGCCGAAGCGGTCGAGCAGCCAGCCGCCCGGGATCTGCGCCATCACATAGGCCCAGCTGAAGGCCGAGAAGATATAGCCCATCTGCACGGCCGAGAAGCCGAACTCCTCGCGCATGGCGGGGCCGGTGATGGACAGCGTGGCACGATCCGCGTAGTTGATCGTCGTCACGATGAAGATCAGGGCGAGAATCCAGTAGCGGACGTTGGTGCGGCGGGCGCCCGAGGCGGCGGCGCTGGTGGTGGGTGTTACGTTCATCTGGGTCTCCGCACAGCCGGCGGACCAGGATGCGGGAATGCGTCGGGACCGGCGTGTGATATGTCGTCGTACGACCAGAATTATAGAGACGCGGTTCCTTCCACCACAGTGCGCGTTTACCCTGACGTGGTGCACGGCGCCGTCTTCCGGTGCATCGGCTGAAGCGCCGACCTTTCAATCAGCTTGCGGGTTTGCGGGGATTTAATGCACGCCGTCATCGCCCTGTTCGTCCCTACCCAGACACCCGAAACGCCACCCGAATGTCTGCCAGGTACCGGGGTTTTCCCTTGGTTGGCGCCGTACCGCTTGCACGGCCCCAGGGTTAGTTGTACGATGACTTATCTCGAAACATCACAACGATGGAACGAGTACAGGCACCGGCCTTGTTCCACACCCAACCCACCATTCGCCATGTGGCGACCAGGAAGAGCGACATGACTACACCGCAAGAACTGAAGCAGATTATCTCGGAAGGCCTGCTCTCGTTTCCCATCACCGACTTTGACGCGCAAGGCAACTTCCGCGCCGACACCTACGCCGCCCGACTGGAATGGCTGGCCCCGTACGGCGCCTCGGCCCTGTTCGCCGCTGGCGGCACCGGTGAATTCTTCTCGCTGACGCAGCAGGACTATTCGAACGTGATCCGCACCGCGGTGGAAACCTGCCGTGGCAAGGTGCCCATCCTGGCCGGCGCCGGCGGCCCGACCCGCGTGGCCATCGAATACGCCAAGGAAGCCGAGCGCCTGGGCGCCCACGGCATCCTGCTGATGCCGCACTACTTGACGGAAGCCAGCGAAGATGGCATCGCCAACCACATCGAAGAGGTCTGCAAGGCCACCAAGTGCGGCGTGATCGTCTACAACCGTGCCAACTCGCGCATCGGCGCCGAGCTGCTGGCCAAGGTTGTCGACAAGTGCCCGAACCTGATCGGCTTCAAGGACGGCGTGGGTGACATCGAGGCCATGGTGCGCGTGCGCCGCAAGCTCGGCGACCGCCTGGCCTACCTGGGCGGCCTGCCCACCGCCGAAGTCTACGCCGCCGCCTACAAGGCGCTGGGCGTGCCGGTGTACTCGTCGGCCGTGTTCAACTTCATCCCGAAGACCGCGATGGAGTTCTACCGTGCCGTGGCCGCCAACGACGAAGCCACGATCGGCCGCCTGATCGACGACTTCTTCCTGCCGTACCTGGACATCCGCAACCGCAAGCATGGCTACGCCGTGTCGATCGTCAAGGCCGGCGCCAAGCTGGTGGGCCACGATGCCGGACCCGTGCGCGCGCCGCTGACCGACCTGACCGAGGAAGAAATGGGCAAGCTGGACGTCCTGATCAAGAAGCTCGGTTCGCAATAAGCCGGACTGCGCTACCGCCAAAAGCCGACCTTCGGGTCGGCTTTTTCATGCCCCGCCGCTGCGCGACCTGCCCCGCCAGCGGGCGCGCGTGCGCCATTCTGGCGCTTTGACGATACGTGCGAGCGTGTCCGGGCTGGCCCGAAACCTGCTGTACCCCGCACCGAAGAGTAGAAGCGTTCAACCGCCCCCTCCCCTGGCTGGGCGGCAGGAAATTGCTCTTGATTGTCCGCGCCGAGCGCCGGAGATCGAGAGCCCTGCCGGGCCCTGCCTCCGCCGTCGGCCGGCCCGTTCACCTTTCCTGAACCCCGGAACGACATGATCGACACCACCCTCCCCCTCCACGAACTGGACCGCGAAGCGCGCATGGGCGCGCACGGCCGCGAGACCGACGCGCGCGAGATCCGGCGCATCGACCTGTCCGACTTCGCGCGCCGCAAGGCGGTGATCGCCGACCAGCTCTGGCAGGCGGCCACCGACATCGGCTTCTTCCAGATCGACAACCACGGCATCGACCTGGCCGCCGTGCGCGAGGCGTTTGCGATGACCGAGCGCTTCTTCGCGCTGCCGGAGCCCGTCAAGGCCAGGTATCCGCTGCAGAAGGCCAACAACGCCGGCTGGGAATCGCGCGCGCAGGTGCGGCCGTCCACGGGCACGCCGGACCAGAAGGAGTCGTACCAGATCACGCGCCCGCACATGGCGGCGCTGTGGCCGTCTGAGGATGAACTGGCCGGCTTCCGGGCGACGATGCTGGCCTTCGAGCGGCAGTGCTGGCACGTCGGCATGAAGGTGCTGTCCTGCTTTGCCGACCGGCTCGGCTTCGACAGCGAATTCTTCACGCGCGCGCACGACCCGGCCGCGCCCGACTACCAGAGCACGCTGCGGCTGCTGCACTACTACGCGATCCCGGCCGAAGCCCAGGACAAGCTCGACCTGTGGCGGGCGGGCGCCCATACCGATTTCGACTGCCTGACGCTGCTGTTCCAGCGCCAGGGCCAGGGCGGCCTGCAGGTGTGTCCGGGCAAGGAGATGGACGCGCAGGCGTGGACGCCGATCCCGCCCGACGAGGACGTGATCACCTGCAACATCGGCGACATGCTGATGCGCTGGAGCGACGACCAGCTACCGTCGAACTTCCACCGCGTGCGCAACCCCGCGCCGGGCGAGTACATGGGGCCGCGCTACAGCCTCGCGTTCTTCTGCCAGGCCAACCGCGACGCGCGGATCGAGGGGCCGGCGAAGCGGTATCCGCCCATCACGGCCGGCGATTTCCTGCGCCAGCGCGTGGCGGCCAACTTCAAGGCGTACTGAGCCGCCCGGCCCAACAAAAAACCCCACGCTCTCGCGAACGTGGGGTTTCAAGCCACCCGGTACCGGCGGGCCGGTATCGGGCAGGCGACTTCCAAAGGGATCGGGCTATCAGGCCGCGGCGTCCTTCAGCTTCTTCAGCGGACGGACCTTGACCTTGACGCTGGCCGGCTTGGCCGGGAACCAACGCTCTTCACCGGTGAACGGGTCCTTGCCGAAGCGCTTCTTCTTGGCCGGCACTTGCTGGGCGGTCACCTTCAGCAGGCCCGGCAGCGTGAATTCGCCGGCGCCCTTCTTGTTCAGCGCGCTGACGATGGTGTTTTCGAGATGGGCCAGCACCGACTTCACGGCCTTGGCTTCGAGCTGGGTTTGCGCTACCAGGTGAGCGACCAGGCTCGACTTGTTGAAGGTGTCCTTCAGCGGCTTCATGGTCGGCGTGGCAGCCGGCGCAGCCTTCTTGGCCGGAGCGGCGGCCTTCTTAGCGGCAGCCTTCACGGGTGCCTTGGTTGCTGCGGCCTTCTTGGCAGCAGGCTTGGTTGCAGTCTTCGCGGTCGGTTTCGCTTTGGTCGCCATATCTGGATGTACGAGAGTTGAAGATTGAAGTCCCGGCCGATTCGCCCGCACGTTGCAAGCATCGCTGCATGGCGATTCGTGCTGGCCGGCACGCACTGAATCATAGCGGAAACCGCCAGAAGTAAAGGGGTTTTCTCACATGCGGCAGGTCAAACCAAGTGAAAACCCCGGGTTTTGTCGCTGGTTTGCGTCAGCACCAACGCTGCGAAGCGCCACGTCCCCCCACTTTCGCGCTTCGCCCACGCGCCGCACGCGTCCGGAACGGGCGTGTTCAGTGCGCGTGCGCGGCCACCGCATCGCGCGTGCCACGCGCCAGGCCCAGCGCGAAAGCGGTCTCCGCCACCAGGAAAAGCGGGCCCACGAGCAGGCCCATGATGTCGTCGACAAAGGCCGGCTTGCGTCCTTCGAAGTAGTGGCCGACGAACTGGATGACCCATCCGGCCACGAACAGGCCGATGCCCGTGGCCAGCCAGGCCGGCGTGGAAAACGCGGCAATGCAGGCCCCGGCCCAGACGAACACGGCCAGGATCGCGGCCATCGCCACGCCAAAGCCGAACGACAGCCGCAGGTAGAACAGGCACGCCAGCACGTACACGACGATGGCCGGCGTCACGAACAGCGCGCCGTCGCCCAGCGGCATGACCGGCCGCCCGAGCAGCGCGGTCACCGCCAGCACGATCATCGGGATACCGATGAAATGGGTGAATACGTTGCGCGCATCGCGGTGGTACGCGGCGTACTGGGCAAGATGATCGATCAGGGTTTTCACGGGGACGTCTCCGGTGGATGGCCGGTGTTCCGGCCTGTTTTCCCAGGGCCGCCGCGCGATGCCGCGATGCCGCGAAACCACGCCGCCAACCCGGTTTTGATGTGGATTTATATTAGTGAGACACCGCGCGCTCGGGAAGAGGACTTCCCCGCCATTCGAGCCGCCCCACTAAATCACCCCAAAGCCGCCATGCGTGCCATCGACGAAATACCCGCCCTCTCCGCCGACCAGCGCGATGCCTGGCTGCGGCGCATCGGCATCCACGCCGTGCCGCCGCCGACGCTGGCCACGCTGGACGCACTGATCGCCGCCCACCTGGCGCACCTGCCATTCGAGAACCTGACGCCGCTGGTGGGCTGGCGCGTCGACATCGAGCCGCCCGCCGTGTTCGACAAGCTCGTGCGCCAGAGCCGCGGCGGCTACTGTTTCGAACTGAACACGCTGTTCTGCGCCGGGCTGAAGTCGCTGGGCTACACGGCCGTGCCGCTGGCGGCGCGCGTGCGCTGGAACGTGCCCGACGAACGGCCGACCGGGCTCTCGCACATGCTGCTGCGCGTGGAGGTGGCGCACGAGAGCTACGTGGCGGACGTCGGCTTTGGCGGGCCCACGCCGGACCGCGCGCTGCCGCTGTCGCTGCCGATCCCGCCCGCGGGCGGCGTTGCGTCGCCGTACCGGCTGCGCCCGCCCCCAGCCGATGCCGCTGGCACCGGCTTTCATTGCTACGACCTTGCGGTACGCGATCCGGACGCCGGAGACGCTGACGATGCAGACACGTGGCGCGTGCTGTACCGGTTCGACCTGACCCCGCAGCCCCGGATCGACTACGTGGCGCGCAACTGGTTCGTGTCGACGCATCCGGACAGCCACTTCACGCGCACGCTGATCGCCGCCCGCACGGAGGCGGACGGCACGCGGCTGGCCCTTGGCAACGCCACGCTGACCGAGCGCCCGCCCGGCGGCGCGGTGCGCCGCACGGTGCTGGCCAGTGCCGACGAGACCATCGACGTGCTGGCCGGCCGCTTCGGCATCCACCTGGACGACGCGCTGCGTGCCGCGCTGGCCGCCCGGCTGCCGGCGGTGCTGGCGGCATCCTGACGCCCGCCCGATTCCGCGCTGCGGCACGCGCCATGCATCGCGTGAATTGCCGGCAGAAAGTTTGCTGATACCGGCCCCGGCGGGCCGGCCCGGCTGTGGACTGAGGGGGTGCGGCTGCCCATAATGTCCCGGCCAATCCACGATTCCGGCCGGCGGCACGTACCGCCGGCCATCCTTTCAGGAGACATCCCATGTCGTTGTTCGATCTGTCGGGCAAGGTTGCCGTCATCACCGGATCCTCGCGCGGTATCGGCCGCGCCATCGCCGAGCAAATGGCCGTCCAGGGCGCCAAGGTCGTCATCTCGTCGCGCAAGATCGAGGCGTGCCAGGAAGTGGCCGATGCCATCAACGCGCAGCACGGCGCCGGCACCGCGCTGGCCGTGGCGGCCAATATCTCGTCGAAAGAGGCGCTCCAGCACCTGGTGGACGAGGCCAACCGCACCTTCGGCAAGGTGGACGTGCTGGTCTGCAATGCCGCGTCCAACCCCTACTACGGGCCGATGAGCGGCGTGTCGGACGAGCAGTTCCGCAAGGTGCTGGACAACAACGTGATCTCGAACCACTGGCTGATCCAGATGGTGGCGCCGCAGATGATCGAGCGCAAGGAGGGTTCGATCATCATCGTGTCGTCGATCGGCGGCCTGCGCGGGTCGCCCACGATTGGCGTCTACAACGTCTCCAAGGCCGCCGATTTCCAGCTGGCGCGCAACCTGGCCGTGGAGTTCGGGCCGCACAACGTGCGCGTGAACTGCATCGCCCCGGGGCTGATCAAGACCGACTTTGCCAAGGCGCTGTGGGACGACCCGGTGCGCTACAAGCAGTCCACCGAGAACGCGCCGCTGCGCCGCATCGGCGAGCCGGTGGAGATTGCCGGCGCGGCGTGCTTCCTGGCGTCGGCGGCCAGCACGTTCATGACCGGCCAGGCCATGGTGGTGGACGGCGGCGTCACGATCTAGTCCAACCTGCGCGGGAGGCCCTGCATGTCCCAGCATCCGCAGCAACCGCAGCAACCCTCGCCGGCCGGCCCGCAATGGCCGGCCATGTCCCTGGCCGACGCGCACGCCCGGCTGACAGCCCCCGGCGCGCCGTTCGAGACCGAGACGCGCGTGATCCGCGGCATTCCCACCACGGTCTGGAAGAACGCGCCGCCCACGCTGCGCGACCTGTTCCTGGTGGCCGCGGCGTGGGGCGAGCGCACCTTCGTCGTCTACGAGGACGAGCGCGTGAGCTACCGCGCGTTCGCGCTGGCCGCCACCGAGCTGGCGCACCAGTTGGTGCGCGACGGCGTGCGCAAGGGCGACCGCGTGGCCGTGGCAATGCGCAACCTGCCCGAATGGCCCGTGGCGTTCTACGCGGGGCTGCTGGCCGGCGCCATCGTCACCCCGCTCAATGCGTGGTGGACCGGCCCGGAACTGGAGTACGGGCTGACCGATTCGGGCAGCCGCGTCGCCATCGTCGACCATGAGCGGCTGGACCGCATCCTGCCGCACCTGCGCGACTGCCCGGCGCTGGCGCGCGTGTACGTGTCGCGCGCACCGGACGGCGCCACGTTCGACGACCCGCGCATCGTGGCGCTGTCCAGCGTGATCGGCGCGTCGCCGGACTGGCCCGCGCTGCCGTCGCAATCGCTGCCGCAGGTGCCGCTGGACCCCGAGGACGACGCGACGATCTTCTACACGTCCGGCACCACGGGCAAGCCCAAGGGCGCCGTCGGCACCCATCGCAACGCCTGCACGGTGGCGGTCTGCGCCCAGTTCAGCCCGCTGCGCAACCTGCTGCGGCGCGGCGAGCCGGTGCCGGAGCCCAACCCCGACGCGCCGCAGAAGGCCGCGCTGCTGGCCGTGCCGTTCTTCCACGTCACCGGCTGCATGTCCGTGCTGAACGGCGCGCTGGCCAACGGCGGCAAGATCGTGCTGCAGTACCGCTGGGACACGCTGCGCGCCATGGCGCTGATCGAACGCGAACGCTGCACGTCGGCCGGCGGCGTGCCGACTATCGCGTGGCAGATCATCGAGCATCCACAGCGGGCCGAATTCGACCTGTCGTCGCTGGAAAACATGCATTACGGCGGCGCGCCCGCATCGCCGGAACTGGTCCGCCGCATCCACGAGACGTTCCCCCACGCGGCGCCCGGCATTGGCTGGGGCATGACCGAGACGTCGGCCACGTTCACGAGCCACAGCGCCGAGGAATACATCCACCGGCCCGACAGCAGCGGCCCGGCCCTGCCCATCGGCGAGATGAAGATCGACGATGGCTTTGGCAACGCGCTGCCGCCGGGCGAGATAGGCGAGCTGATGGTGCGCGGCGCCAACGTCGTGCACAGCTACTGGAACAAGCCGGAGGCCACGGCCAGGACATTCGTCGACGGCTGGCTGCACACGGGCGACGTGGCGCGGCTGGACGCGGAAGGCTTTCTCTACATCGTCGACCGCATGAAGGACATGCTGATCCGCGGCGGCGAGAACATCTATTGCATCGAGGTGGAAAGCGCGCTGTACGCGCACCCGGCCGTCATGGACGCGGCCGTGGTCGGCATTGCGCACCGCACGCTGGGCGAGGAGCCCGGCGCGGTGGTCAGCCTGAAGCCCGGCGCCATGGCCACCGAGGCCGAGCTGCAGGACTTCGTGCGCCAGCAGCTTGCCGCGTTCAAGGTGCCCGTGCGGATCATCGTCATGCAGGACATGCTGCCGCGCAATCCGAACGGCAAGATCCTGAAGTCGAACCTGCGCAAGCTGTTCGAGGCGGCCTGAGGGGCCAGCAGACGCCGGCGCCTACTTGACCGGGATGGGCGTGGCGGCCGGCACCGGCACGGCGGTCACGGCGTTCTGGGGGCTGCCGCTGACGATCCGGTCCGAGTAGGTCAGGTAGACCAGCGTGTTGCGCTTGCGATCCACGGCGCGCACCACGTGCAGCGTCTTGAAGAGCACCGACATGCGTTCGGAGAACACGTCCTCCTGCTGCTTCACCGGCCCCTTGAACGCGATGGGACCCACCTGGCGGCAGGCAATCGACGCCTCGGCCGGGTCCTCGGCCATGCCGAGCGAGCCCTTGATGCCGCCGGTGCGCGCCCGCGACACGTAGCACGTCACGCCGTCCACGGCCGGGTCGTCGTAGGCTTCGATGACGACCTTGTCGGACCCCGTGACGCGGAAATGGGTCGATACGCTGCCGATTTCCTCGGCTGCGGCGGCCGTGGCCAGCGCGGCCAGGCCCAGGGCCAGCGCGCATCGCGATGCAGTGGACGTCATTCGGCCGTCGCCCCCTTGATCTCGTCGTGGCGGCGCTCCATTTCCTGGCGCAGCGCGCGGCGCTGGCGGGCGGCCTCAAAGCGCTGGCGCTCCACCTCGTCGCGCGGCTGCAGCGGCGGCACCTCGGCCGGCGTGCCGTTGTCGTCCACCGCCACCATCGTGAAATAGCAGCTGTTGGTATGGCGCACCACCTTGCTGCGGATGTTCTCGGTCACCACCTTGATGCCGATTTCCATCGAACTGCGGCCGGTGAAGTTCACGGCCGCCAGGAACGTCACGAGTTCGCCCACGTGGATGGGCTGGCGGAAGACCACCTGGTCCACCGACAGCGTGACGACATACCGGCCGGCATAGCGGCTGGCGCAGGCGTACGCCACCATGTCGAGGTACTTGAGGATGGTGCCGCCGTGGACATTGCCGGAGAAATTGGCCATGTCGGGCGTCATCAGCACGGTCATGGACAACTGGTGAGACAGATCATTCATCGCAAAAAATCCAGAATCGAGCCTGAGGCGCGGGCAGTGTAACCCGGTGGGCCGGGCAATGGCATACCCGGGCGCGGCGATTTCGGCGGTGCGACGAGAAAGGCGGGGAAAATGGTGGCCAACAAATAGAAAAGCGGCCGCGCAGGCCGCTTTCTGTGCTTCTCAGGAACGAGATGCGCTTACTTCTTCTTGTTCACGGCGTCCTTGAAGCCTTGGCCGGCGGAGAACTTTACCGTCTTGGCGGCCGGGATCTTGATCGTTTCGCCGGTGCGCGGGTTGCGACCGGTACGGGCTGCGCGCTTGCCCGAGCTGAAGCTGCCAAAACCCACCAGCGTGACGGAGTCACCCTTGGCCACTGCCTTCTTGATACTGTCCAGCGCAGCGTTCAGCGCGCGCTCGGCGGCGGCATTGCTGAGTTCTGCTTCCGCGGCGATGGCCGATACCAGTTCACCTTTATTCATGGCTGATTTCCCTTGTTTGGTCGTCGTCACCGGACTTATGCCAGTCGGCAAAAGTCCGATCGGCGCAGTCTAATCTGCCCTTTACGGCTTGAGCAATCCCCAGTGGCACCGATGCAACGGAAACTGCCGCAAATCGTTCTGCGACAAGACTTAGCGGGCGTTTTACCCCTCTGTTTCACGAATCGGCACGTCACTTTTCCGGAACAGGACGTATCGGACGGCGCACTTTGCGGACCGGACAGAATATTGCGCCCAAAGCGACGGCTACGGCAATTTTCCTGCATTATCCCGACACGAATCGCGCCCACTTATTCATGCCCGATCCGGGTGCAAAACCTGCCGATGCACCAATTCGGAACCGGCGCTCCCAATCCGGCGCGTCGATTTGGCGCATGCCGCCCCGTTACCGTGCGTCACTCAATTTTGGCTGGCTGGCAGCTAAACGCCGCGCCGGTGCGTCGCGCCCTGATTTGGCGCGGGATTCCCCGTTCTGCGCCCTGAACTGGAACGTTAATTGCTTACTCGTGCTCCCATTTTGAGCATGGGGTAACGATGGACAACCTGAAGACAGGCACGGATGCCTTGTTCATCCTGCTGGGCGCGATCATGGTGCTGGCGATGCATGCAGGCTTCGCTTTCCTGGAACTGGGCACCGTCCGCAAGAAAAACCAGGTCAATGCGCTGGTGAAAATCCTCGTGGATTTCGCCGTTTCCACCCTGGCCTATTTTTTCATCGGTTATACGATCGCCTACGGGGTCCAGTTTTTCTCCGGCGCCGAGACGCTGGCCGAAAAGAATGGCCACGAACTCGTGAAATTCTTCTTTCTGGCCACCTTTGCCGCGGCCATCCCGGCGATTATCTCGGGCGGTATTGCCGAGCGGTCGCGTTTTAATCCGCAACTGATTGCCACGTTCGTGCTGGTGGGTTTCGTCTACCCGTTCTTCGAGGGCATCGTCTGGAACAACCGGCTGGGCGTGCAGGACTGGCTCACCGCCGTGGCCGGCGCGCCGTTCCACGACTTTGCCGGCTCGGTGGTCGTGCACGCAGTGGGCGGCTGGATTGCGCTGCCCGCCGTGCTGCTGCTGGGCGCCCGGCGCGGCCGCTATCAGAAGGACGGCCGCATCAGCGCCCATCCGCCGTCGAACATCCCGTTCCTGGCCCTGGGCGCCTGGGTGCTGGCGGTGGGCTGGTTCGGCTTCAACGTGATGAGCGCCCAGACCATCGACAAGATCAGCGGCCTCGTGGCGATCAACTCACTGATGGCGATGGTGGGCGGCACGCTGGCCGCGTGGGCGGCCGGGCGCAACGATCCGGGCTTCTCGTACAACGGCCCGCTGGCCGGCCTGGTGGCGGTCTGCGCCGGCTCGGACATCATGCATCCGCTCGGCGCGCTGGTGACCGGCGCGGTGGCGGGCCTGCTGTTCGTCCATCTGTTTACGCTGGCACAGAACAAGTGGCACATCGACGACGTGCTGGGCGTCTGGCCGCTGCACGGCCTGTGCGGCGCCTGGGGCGGCATTGCCGCGGGCATCTTCGGCACGCGGATGCTGGGCGGCATGGGCGGCGTATCGCTGGGGGCGCAGTTGGCCGGCACGCTGCTGGGCATCGTGGTGGCGCTGGTCGGCGGCACGGTGGTCTACGGCGCGCTCAAGAAGCTGGTGGGCATCCGGCTGGATGCTGAAGAAGAGTTCAACGGCGCCGATCTGACGCTGCATCGTATTTCCGCCACGCCGGAACGCGAGACGAACTGGTAATCGACACATTCGCGTCATTTACCCGCAAGAAAGGCCGGAAAATCTCCGGCCTTTTTTACTTGGCGCCCAAAAAAGATTGTCTTGAACTTTCGAAGTGGCGCGCCCAATAATGCCCTTGGCTTTTTGCCGTTCGCCGACACCGGCAGGTGGTGCTGACTTGACCGACAGCGCGCGCCATATTGCTGTCCCTGGTTTTTCCTGCCCCGATCACCAAGGAGTGTGTCCATGGATACCACCTCGCTCGAAAGCATCCGCGACATCATTTACGGCTACGCCACCATTTTCGGCGTGAAGGTCCTGGCCGCGCTGGCCTTCTGGGTGGTCGGCCGATGGCTGATCCACTTCGTGGTGCGCATGGTGCAGGGGTCGCTGGCCAAGCAGAGCGTGGACCCGACGCTGCTGCGCTACGTCGGTTCGATTGTCACCGTCACGCTGAACGTGGTGCTGGTCATCGGCATCCTCGGCTATTTCGGCATCCAGACCACCACATTCGCCGCGCTGATTGCCGCGGCCGGCGTCGCCATCGGCATGGCGTGGTCCGGGCTGATGGCCAACTTTGCGGCCGGAGCCTTCCTGGTGGTACTGCGGCCGTTCAAGGTGGGCGATTTCGTGACCGTGGGCGGCGTGACCGGCACCGTGCGCGAGATCGGCCTGTTTGCCACCACGCTCGACACGCCGGACAACGTGCTGACCGTCATCGGCAACAACAAGATATTTGGCGACACCATCCAGAACTTCACCGCGAACCCGTTCCGGCGCGTGGAGCTGAAGGCCCAGCTGGCCGGCACCACCGATGCGGCCGCCGCCGTGGCGCTGCTCAAGGAAAAGGTGGCCGCGATCCCGAACGTGCTGGCCGACCCGCCCGTCGACGTCGAGATCCTGGAATTCACGCTGGTGGGCCCGGTGCTGGCCGTCCGCCCGTACTGCCACAACGACCACTACTGGCAGGTCTACTTCGACACCAACCGCACGATCCGCGACAGCTTCGGCGCCGCCGGTTTTGCCGCGCCCATGCCGGCGCAGATGGTGGTCATGCAGAACGCGCCGGCCATGCCGCTGGCCCAGCCGGCCAACCAGGCCGCGTGACGCGGGCCGTCAGCCCGGCTGGCGCATGCCCGCGTGGCCGTACAGCCGCAGCAGCACCGCGCCGCTGCCGCAGATCGCCATCACCACGGCCAGCGGCAGCGCCGTGCCGTCGTGCCAGACGCTGACGGCGGCGCCGGCCAGCGTGCCAAAGCCGAACTGGAGCGTGCCCATCAACGCGGACGCCGTGCCGGCGCGATGGCTCTGATGCGCCAGCGCCAGCGCCGACGCGTTGGGCGTGATGCAGCCCAGCCCGGCCAGGAACACGAAGAAGCAGCACAGCAGCACCGGTAGCGTGGCCACGCCCAGCAGCGTAGCCGCCGCCAGCGTCAGCCCGGCCACGCAGGGCGCCAGCAGCGCCACGCGCAGCACGTCGTCCAGCGCCCGGGCGCGCACCAGCCGCGCGTTGACCTGCGACATCGCGATCAGGCCAAAGGCGTTGGCACCGAACACAAAGCCGTAGTGGGAGGGATCGATGCCATGCAGTTCGATCAGCACGAACGGCGAGCCCGCGATGTAGGCGAACATGCCGCCCTGCACGCAACCCGCTGCCAGCGAATAGCCCAGGAACTCGCGGTCGCGCAGCAGTTCCCCGTAGCCGCGCAGCACGGTGCCCGGATGGAGCGTGCGGCGGCGCTGCGGGTCCAGCGATTCCTCCATGCGCGCGTGGATCAGCCACAGCAGCAACACGGCCGCGCCGCAGTGGATCCAGAAGATCGCGCGCCAGCCCGTGGCGGCCAGCACCGCGCCGCCGATCAGCGGCGCCAGGATCGGCGCCAGCCCCATCACCAGCATCAGCGAAGAGAACGCCCGCGCGGACTCACGCGCCTCCAGCCGGTCGCGGATCACTGCGCGCGACACCACCAGCCCGGTGCACCCGCCAAGCGCCTGCAGGAAGCGCCAGAACATCAGCGACTCCACCGTCGACGCCAGCGCGCACCCCGCGGCCGCCACGCCATAGATCGTCAGGCCCGCATAGAGCGGCGCCTTGCGGCCGTACCGGTCGCTCACCGGGCCGTAGAACGCCTGCCCGATCGCCAGGCCAACCAGGAACGTGCCCAGCGTGAGCTGCACGCGCCCGATATCGGTATGGAGATCGGCCGCCAGCGCCGGAAAGCTGGGCAGGTACATGTCGATGGACAGCGGGGCGATGGCGGTCAGCGATGCGCAGATCAGCAGCCACAGCGGAAAGCGCGCATTGGCTTGCGCGCTGGCGGAGGACGTCATGAAGGGGGTTCCGGTTGGCCAAGGCGCAATTGTTGCATAGCGCGCAAGCGCGTGGCGGCGCGCGCGTCAAGTCGCCGGAAGTAGCGTGGAAAATCCGCCGCAGACCGGCGCCGGGTGCGGCATTGCGGGTGGCGCGGCTTTCACGTGCACCAAGGTGGAGGGTACAATGCCTGCCTGTCGGGACAGATGTATTGCCGACCACGCAGTCAGACGCATCGCGGGAGACGGATCACGGGACCCGTCCCCGGCAACGTTATCCTGCATGACCATACGACAAACTCCGTTTATTGTTTCGCTGAGCCTGGCTGCACTGGCAGCCTTGCCGCCGCTGCCCGCAGGAGCCGCGCCCGGCAGGCCGTCCGCCATGGCTTCGGCACCGTCCTCCGCGCCCGTGGCGGTCGACGAAGCCGATGCCCTGTCACGCATGCTCAAGGGCGCCGCCACCGGCCAGAACACCGGCGGGGCCGGCGTGCCCGAACTGCTGCGCAGCACCAACCGTCCGGACAGCGTACTGGCGCGCGCCTGCCGCCAGTTGAACGACGCCCTGCCCATCGAGATCGACGGCGAGACGCGCCTGCGCCGCTGCCAGTCCATCCCCGGCAAGCATGTCCTCTTCCAGCTCGAACTGACGAACTACCGCGGCCCGATGCTCGACCTCGCCAGCTTCGAGGTGAACTACGCCGCGCCGCTCCAGCGCAACATCTGCGCCAACCGCGACGTGGAAATCCTGACCAAGATCGGCGTCAGCATGATGTTCCGCTACATGACCCGCAACGACCGCGGCGAACGCCGCGTGGGCGACGTGTACATCAACGCCCCAATCTGCGTCTCGGCCCTGCGGTAGCGTTTAAAACGGGGCTATGACCGCCACGTGCGCCCCAGAACGAAGACAAAAAAAACGGCAGGCCCGAGGCCTGCCGTTTCTCATCCCGCCAACCGATTCAAGCCGTCCGTGGCCGCAGCGGCAACACGTTGGGCGCGCGGCGCATCAGCACACGGGTTTCCTTCCAGGCCGCGTCCGCCAGCGGCGAGCCCCAGACCAGCTCGTGCAGCTTGGACAGCGCCAGCGGGTCGCCCAGCAGAATGTGCTTCTGCGCCGGCGACAGCGAACCCGGGCCGTGGGTCAGCGCGTGCTGCACCAGCGAGGCGTGCTGCAGCCGCGCCGGCTCGGGCATGACCGTGCGGGCCGTGCCGGTGGCGCACATCAGCGCGTTGGTCACCGGGTCCACCACCGCGTCGACAAAGCGCGGCGTCTCCGGTGCGCTTTCCACGTGCTGCTGGGTCTCGACGATCTCGCGCGGCACCATCGTTTCCTCGGGGATCATGAACAGGCCGGCGCGACGCGCGGCGCGGCCCAGCGACACGCGCGACAGCATCACCGACAGCGGGATCGACAACGCCAGCGAGCCGACGATCGGCAGCAGCCACCAGATGAAGCCCGGGCTCAGCCAATACACGCCCGCGCCCCACACCAGCCCCAGCACCGTGTGCCAGCCGTGGCGGGCAAACGCCTCGCCCCAGGTGGTCTCGGCGTCCTCGCGCGGCGGCGATTTCCACGAAATGCCCCAGCCGCTGTAGGCCGCCAGCACGAACTTGGTATGGAACAGCATGCGCGTGGGCGCCAGCAGCGCCGACAGCGTCATCTCGATCAGCATGCTGAGGAACAGCCGCACCACGCCGCCGTACTGCCTGGCGTCCTTGAGCAGCAGGATCACGCTGGCCAGCTTGGGCAGGAACAGCAGCGTGGCCGTGGCCGAGAACAGCGCCAGCGCCTTCTCCGGATGCCATTCGGGCCAGGTCGGGAACAACTGGTACGGCTTGGTGAAGTACTCGGGCGGCACCAGCGCATGCTTGGCCAGCGCGGCCGTGGACAGCAGCAGGAACAGGAACCAGAGCGGCGCCGACACGTAGGCCATGATGCCGGTCAGGAACACCGCACGATGCACCGCGTGAAAGCCCTGCTTCATCCACAGCCGGAAGTTCATCAGGTTGCCCTGGCACCAGCGGCGGTCGCGCTTCACCTCGTCCAGCAGGTTCGGCGGCAGTTCCTCGAACGAGCCCGGCAGGTCATAGGCAATCCACACGCCCCACCCCGCCCGGCGCATCATCGCGGCCTCGACAAAGTCGTGCGACAGGATTTCGCCCGACAGCGGCCCCTTGCCCGGCAGCGGCGCCAGCCCGCAATGCTCCATGAACGGCTTGATGCGGATGATGGCGTTGTGGCCCCAGTAGTGCGACTCGCCAAGCTGCCAGTAGTGCAGCCCTGCCGTGAACAGCGGCCCGTAGACGCGCGTGGAAAACTGCTGCACGCGGGCGTAGAGCGTGTCGCGGCCCACGGCCAGCGGCGCGGTCTGGATGATGCCGGCGCCCGGGTTGGCTTCCATCAGCCGCGTCAGCGTGGCCAGGCAGTCGCCGCTCATCACGCTGTCGGCGTCCAGCACGATCATGTAGCGGTACTTGCTGCCCCAGCGGCGGCAGAAGTCGGCCACGTTGCCGGTCTTGCGCTTCACGCGGTGGCGGCGCCAGCGGTAGAAGATGCGGCCGAAGCCGCCCACGGCCCGGCACAGCTCGATCCAGGCGTCGTGCTCGGCCGTGCGCAGGTCGGGATTGCCGCTGTCCGACAGCACGAAGAAGTCGAAATGCTGCAGTTCGCCGGCGCGCTCCAGCGATTCGTACGTGGCGCGCAGCCCGGCGAAGACGCGCGTCACGTCCTCGTTGCAGATCGGCATGATGATCGCGGTGCGCGCCGACGGATCGATCGGCGCGTCGCTGGCCGCGCTGCGCGAGATCAGGTGCTTGTCGCCGCCCTTGAACAGGACCAGGAAGCCCATCATGGCCGTCCAGAAGCCGGCCGACACCCACGAGAACAGGATCGCGAACAGCGACAGGATGGCCACTTCCAGCGGATCGGCGCCATGGTACGGCAGCACCTTGGCCATGAAATAGGTGGCCATGATGGTCTGCACGACCACCAGGAACAGCAGGAACCAGCGGCGGTGCGAGCCCGCCGGGTGCCACTTGCCCTCGGCGTCGGGGCCGTCGTGCACGGTGTCCCACGTCTCGGGCACAGGCGGGCGGCCCAGCATGCGGCGCCAGGCGTTGCGGATGCCGCCCCAGATGATGTGCGGCGGCCACTGGCGCGGCACCATCGACGCACGCTCGGGTTCCGGCCCCGTGTGCACGCGCACCGTGCCGTCTTCGTGCCGCTTCAGCAACGGCTCGCCGTCCACCTGCGGATTGCCATAGGCCATCGCGAAGCGACGACCCACCGATGCGTAGGTTGCCCCGCCCGGGGCGTTGACGGCATTCAAATCGGTGGCTTCCTTGTCCTTCGGGTCGCGGCCAGCCAGGCGCGCCTGCAATTCGATCATGGCCGATGGCACCTCGATACCGTCGGCGGGCACGCTGGACATCAGCGGCTTCGGCGTATCGGCCAGCAGTTCGCTACGCAGTTCGGGCGAAGCCGGCAGGCGATCGACATAGCGCTGGCATGCTGCCGCCGCCTGGGCCGGGCGCTGCTTCAGCCTGGGGGTAAGATGTAGCTCCATGTCTCGGATAGGGTTGTATTGCCGTTGCGAAGATAGCCGCGCAACTCAACCGGCTTGTTCTCGTCCTTGCGCCGCATGAACATCGTCATGCGCCAGCCACCGGTGGCCTCGTTGCGCTGGACCGTCGTCTTGAGCAGTTCGCCGTTGGCGTCTGCCGATACCACCGGGTCCAGGCGCGCCTCCTCGGGCAGCTTCTTGAACACCGGTCCTTCGAAATCCACTACCAGCGAGAAGCTGGTGTCGTCGGGCTTGCGCGTCAGGCCCTGGCCGCGGCGCGTCTGCGTGATCCACGACAGCGGCGGCAGGTTCTCGCCGTCCTTCTGCCATTTCAGCCGGTACTCGTAGTCGAACGCCTGCCTGGGCTTGGGCGGGCTGTCCGGCACCCAGTACGCCACCACGTTGTCGTTGGTCTCGTCCGGCGTGGGAATCTGCACCAGTTCCACGCGGCCCGAGCCCCAGTTGCCCTTGGGCTCCACCCAGCCGCTCGGCCGGCGCTCGTACCAGCTACCGATTTCCTGGTAGTTGTCGAAGCTGCGGTCGCGCTGCATCAGGCCAAAGCCCTGCGGGTTGGTTGCCGCGAACGACGTGACCAGCAGCCGCTTGGGATTGACCAGCGGGCGCCAGATCCATTCGCCGGTGCCAAGCTGGACCGACAGGCCGTCGGAATCGTGAATCTCGGGGCGGAAGTCCGGGCTGCCCGACGGCTGGTTCTCGCCGAACAGGTACATGCTGGTCAGCGGCGCCAGGCCCAGCTTGGTCACGTGCTCGCGCAGGAACAGACGCGACTTCACTTCCATCACCGTCTCGTTGCCGGGCTTGATGACGAAGCGGTAGGCGCCGCTCATGCGGCGCGAATCCATCAGCGCGTAGATCGTCAGTTGCTTGTCGTTGGCGGCCGGGCGCTCGATCCAGAATTCGGTGAAGCGCGGGAATTCCTCGCCCGAGTTCAGCGCCGTGTCCACGGCCAGGCCGCGCGCGGACAGGCCGTACCACTGGTCCTTGCCCACCGCGCGGAAGTAGCTGGCGCCCAGGAACGACGCCAGTTCGTCCTTGCGCTTGCCCTGGTTCAGCGGGTACATCAGCCGGAAGCCGGCGAATCCCAGCCCCTTGAGCTTGGCCGGATCCACGCGGTGCGAGCCGTAGTTGAACGCGGCGGGATCGAAGCGGAACTCGCGCACGCTGTTGTTGACCACCTCGTTGATCTTCACCGGCTGGTCGAACACCATGCCCTCGTGGAAGAACGAGATCTCGAACGGCAGCCGCGCGCCGCGCCAGGCAAAGCGCTCGGGCTTGTATTCGATCTCGCGGTAGCGTTCGTACGTCAGTTCCTTCAGCTCGCGCGGCAGTTCCTGCGCCTTGGGCGGCTTGTACGGCGACGCCGACAGTTGCCGCGCGCGGGCGGCCACGGTCTCGAAATCGAACGCGTGGGCCGTCAGCGCCAGCACGGCCAGCATGCCGCCGCCGATCCATCGTCCCAGCCCGGACATCCTGCCGGATAAGCGACGCGGGGGCGCGGCGGTCGGGCATGGGAGCGGGCGGAACGACGTCGGATGTGCGGTCATGAAGGCCGTGAGAAGGGTTATTGGGGATGCAGGCGGCCGGACGAGGCAGCCGCCGCGGGATTCGTCAGGAAACTTCAACGGGTGAATACAGCAAAAGACGGACCAGCGTGCGGTGCATCAGACGCGGCGACCGGGTAGCGACCCCGGCGCATCGGCGCGTCGGCGCCGGACGTTAGTCAGGATTGTTGCAATGCGATGCGAAACCTTAACAATTCGAGACTTAAAAGTCACGTTTCGGCGCCGCAACGTTTGCAACAAAATGTCTCGCCAGTGGGCTGAAAGCCGCTCCCCGTGTGCCCTGTACGGCTGAAGACAAGAATAGATCATGCCGGCGGACCAGCGAGGCGATGGTGGACGTCGGGGGCCAGGCCGGTTGGAACGCGCGGCGGGCCGCCCCGTCCGCTGGTGCACTCCGATGCACCGGAACGCACACCGCGCGCTTACAATCGCTCCCGTGTTCGACATTTCCCACCCGAGAGGATCTGACATGCGCACTTCGCGACAAACCCGCATGGCGGTAGCGGCCGGCCTTGGCTGCGCACTGCTGATGGGCACGATGCAGCCCGCCTTCGCCTATTTCGAGACGTACCTGTCCGGCAGCATCGTCGGCACGCTGACCAAGAAGGAAGCGGCGTCGCTGCAGAAATCGGTGCGCACGGCGCTGAACGATACGGAAGACAACAAGACCGTGACCTGGCACTACCCGGCCGAGAACCGCCGCCAGGCCGTCGACGGCACGATCGAGCCGGTCGCCACGAAGACCGACGCCGGCCGCACCTGCCGCCGTCTCAAGTCGGAACTGAAGCGCGGCAGCGCCACCGAGGCGTGGTCGGGCTGGTTCTGCAAGCAGCCGAACGGCACCTGGAAGGCCGCCCACGTGGCCGAGTAAGGCCGGGCGATGCGCCGCTGGCCGCCGGTCAGCGGCCTGCCACGCTCAGTGGCACAGGCGGGACACGAGATCGCCCGCCAGCGTACCCGACGCCGCCGGTTGCGGCATCCCGGCCTGCGGGCCGCGGATCGTATAGAGCGACTCGCCGCGCGCGTAGCGCTTGGCATAGAGCGTCTGCTCGACCACCGCGTACATCGACGTCGCGCAGTTCAGCACCATCCGCTTCAGCGACGAGCGGATCATCTCCCCGCTGGTCGTCTTGATCACGCCCGGCGGCGCGTTGTGGACCAGTGCCACGCCCACCTCGCTGCCGCGCCGGCGAATCGACGACTGGTCCAGATAGGAAATCACCCCGTTCGGCCCCATCAGCGGCAACCAGCGCTGCGGGTCCGGCGCGCCGGGATCGGGCGATGCCACGAGCGTGCGACCTTCGCGCGGCGTCGCGCGGAACACGGTGCCGCCATTTGGCCCCTGGCACTGGTACAGCGCACTGGCTGCGGCCGGACGGACGCTGGCGTTATTGAAGGGCGGCGCACCGTTCGATTCGGCGTGCGCCGCGAGACTGAGACACGCGCCGGCGAACAGGGCCGTGCGTGCGAGCATGCGGAAAAACATCGGGAGAACCCTCATAAGGACGGGAAGAGCCCGCGCATTCTCGCACAGCCCGCAGCCATCGCGACAGCCCGGCACACGTGAAAAAGCGCGCCCGGACCATACCGCATGGCCTCAAGGCGCGCTTAATCACGCAGACGTTGCGCAGGATCAGCCCTGCGACTCGCGCCACGCGACGAGGTCGGCAATCGTCAGCACCGGCAACTGGTACATCTCGGCGAAGGCCAGCGCCTCGGGCCGGCGCGCCATCGTGCCATCGGGATTCATCAGCTCGCACAGCACCGCCGCCGGCGACAATCCGGCCATGCGCGCCAGCTCCACCGAGCCCTCGGTATGCCCGCGGCGAGCCAGCACACCCCCATCGACGGCCACCAGCGGGAACACGTGCCCCGGGCTGACCACGGCGTCGGTGCCGGCATCGTCGGCGATGGCGGCGCGGATCGTCGTGATGCGGTCGGCGGCGCTGACGCCGGTGGTCACGCCCTCGCGCGCCTCGATCGACACCGTAAACGCGGTGCCGTACTGGCTGCGGTTGTGCTCGACCATCGGGCGCAGGCCCAGTTGGCGCACCTTGTCCGCGGTCAGGCACAGGCAGACGATGCCGCTGCATTCGCGGATCATCATCGCCATGTTGGCCTGCGTGAGCCGCTCGGCGGCCAGGATCAGGTCGGCCTCGTTCTCGCGGTCGTCGTCGTCCAGCAGCACGACGGGGCGGCCGTCGCGCATGGCGTCCAGCGCCTGGGCGATGCGCACGGCAAGCGGACGCGGATCGGCATCGGCCACGGCAAGCTCGCCTGCGGCCGGTTCGGGGGTATGGCTGGGGTTGAGGGTCAGCATGAGTGAAACGCTCCGAATCAAGTTTCCATGGGCGTTTCAGGGGAACGATTGGCGGCCCCGCGCCATGCTGGCGCCCGCGCGAACGGCCAGCGCCGCCTCGCGCGTGGGCCTGCCACGCGGTTGCCGCCCATCTTCTTTCATCCGGACTATGACCGTCGGCCCTGGCTTCTCACCAGGTCTGCTGACCCCGCACGATGTGCGGGCGCTCGCGGGCTCGCGGCACCCTGTTCTGCACAGTGGCCGCATACCGCCGGTGGGGACTTTCACCCCGCCCTGAAGACGTAACGATGCCGCCGCGGCATTGGGGGCCGCGACGGCCGGGCGATGGTAGCACGACTGTGCTTTTCTGGCGGAACTACGACGCCGAAGGGGTTTTCGCGTCGGCCGGACCGGCTGCCAGCGCCTCGAACAACTGCCGGGTCGCATCGTCGGCCGGATAGAAACACTCGATCCGCAGCTCCTGGAGCGTGATGTCCTGCGGGTTGCCGAGCGTGGTCAGCGTGGAGAACAGCGAGGCCCGGAAATCGCCCGAGCGCACCACCACGGGCAGCACCGGCGGCAGCGGACCTTCGGCCGGATCGTCGTCGCCGATCACCAGGCCGCCGGCGTCGACCATGTCCGGATGCCAGGCGGCGATGCGGCCCAGGATATCCCGCGCGGTCTGGTCGTGCGCCTGCACCTGCAGTTCCTGCCAGACGCGCCGCAGCAGGTAGTGGCCCACCTGCCGGGCGTTCTCGATCATCGGCCAGAGCCCGTCCGGGTCGAACACGGCCAGCATCAGATTGAGCCGCGCGCCCTCCTCGCCCCCCGCCGCCGGCTCGGGGCTGCCGAGCAGTTGGGCCAGCATGCGCCGGTAGGCATCGTTCGCGTCGACGAGGTGCCAGAAGCGGTCCAGCACCACGGCCGGATACGGTTCCTGCTTGGCCAGGATCAGCGAGATGGCCTGCCGCACCATCTGCATCGCGGGCGCCGCCAGCGTGTTTTCGCTGTAAGCGGGCGCATAGCCGCTGGCCAGCAGCAGCCGGTTGCGCTGCCGCAGCGGCACGCCCAGCCGCTCGGCCAGCGCCAGCACCATCTCGCGGCTCGGCCGCGCCCGCCCCGATTCCAGGAAGCTGATATGGCGCTGCGACACCCCCGCCGCCAGCGACAGCGCCAGCTGGCTATAGCCGCGCCGGGCGCGCCAGTAGCGCAGGAGTCCGGGAAAGTCGATGGCGGCTTCGGAGCCGGGCGTCAGGGTGTCCATGCGGTGCATTACAGCACAGCTGCCGCGCCGCCACGACTACCTCCCAGGTAATGACCGCCATTCCCGACCATCGCTCCGCGAGGCGCCGGTTTTCAGATTCGTCGCATTTCCGACCCAGTCCGCCACGCCTAAGCTGGGGTCATTCCCAACCCACCAGCGAGCCAGTGCCAGCCATGAGCGAAAACCTGCCCGATCCATCCAGCCACGTTCCACAAGAGGCGGCGCCGCGCGCCATGGCCGACCCGCCCCCGGCCCCCGGCGACGTGCTGCTGTACGAGTTCATGGTGCCCGCCGCGCTGTCCACCAGCGCGCTGGCGCTGGCCCTGCGTGTACCGGTGACACGCATCGAAGGCATCCTGTGGCAAAAGCGCGCGATGTCGCCCGAGACCGCGATCCGGCTGGCGCGCTATTTCGGCACGTCGGCCGAGTACTGGATGGAGCTGGAAGCCGCCTATGCGCTGCACGCCGCCCGGGACGCGGCCGGGCCAGCCATCGCGCGGGACGTGCAGCCCTGGCCCGGGCAAAACGCAGACGCCGGCCCGGATCGTGCACCCCGCAACAGGTGACGCCAACGTCACCACATGGCAGGCGGCGTCACATGCGGATGGTATGCTCTGATTTTTCAATTCCTGCGCGCACAGGGCGCGCACCCTGATGGAAATAGCCATACTGCTGGCGCTGATCCTGTTGAACGGCCTGTTCGCCATGTCCGAAATCGCGCTGGTCACGGCCCGCAAGGCCCGGCTCCAGCGCCAGATCGAAGCGGGCGACCGCGGCGCCATGGAAGCGGTAAAACTCGGCGAAGACCCGACGCGCTTCCTGTCCACGGTACAGATCGGCATCACGTCGATCGGCGTGCTGAACGGTGTGGTCGGCGAATCGACGCTGGCGTCACCGCTGGCCGTCTGGCTCCAGGGCTTTGGCATTTCGGCGACGACGGCCGGCTACATGGCCACCGCCATCGTCGTGGCCGGCCTGACCTATTTCTCGATCGTGCTCGGCGAGCTGGTGCCCAAGCGGCTGGGGCAACTGGCGCCGGAAACCATCGCCCGCCTGGTGGCGCGCCCGATTTCCATCCTGGCCACCGCGTCCAAGCCCTTCGTCAAGCTGCTGTCCGGCTCCACGCAACTGGTGCTGCGCCTGCTGGGCGTGAAGTCCGACCGTGGCCCCGCCGTGACCGAGGAAGAAATCCACGCGCTGCTGGTGGAAGGCTCCGAGGCCGGCGTGATCGAGCGCCACGAGCACACCATGGTCCGCAACGTGTTCCGGCTGGACGACCGCCAGCTTGCCTCGCTGATGGTGCCGCGCGGCGACGTGGCCTACCTGGACGTCGAACTGACCGAGGAAGAAAACCTGCGCCGCATCGAGGAATCCGATCACTCGCGGTTCCCGGTCGTGCGCGGCGGCATGCACGACATCCTGGGCGTGGTCAGCGCCCGCCAGTTGCTGGCGCGCCGGCTGCGTGGCGAGAAGGCCGACCTGACGGCCGTGCTGCAGGCGGCCGTGTTCGTGCCGGAAAGCGTGACCGGCATGGAACTGCTGGAGAACTTCCGGGCCTCGGGCGGCCAGATCGCCTTTGTCATCGACGAATACGGCGAAGTGCTGGGCCTGGTGACGCTGCAGGACCTGATCGAAGCCATCACCGGCGAGTTCAAGACCGAGACGGCTGGCGAGGAATGGGCCGTCCAGCGCGACGACGGCTCGTGGCTGCTCGACGGCCTGATCCCGATCCCCGAACTCAAGGACCGCACCGGCCTGCGCGCCGTGCCCGAGGAAGACAAGGAGCGCTACCACACGCTGTCCGGCATGCTGCTGCTGTTGCTGGGCCGCCTGCCGCAGACGGCCGACACCGTGCAGTGGGCCGACTGGAAGTTCGAGATCATCGACATGGACGGCAAGCGGATCGACAAGGTGCTGGCGTCGCGCGTGCCGCCGGATGACGGCCCAGAGGCCGAGACCACGGGCTGACCGCCCGGCACGCTGGCCGGGCAACCGGCTGGACCCGGCAGGACCCCAGGAACGGGCGCCCCAGGCGCCCGTTTTCTATTGGGCAGGCGGACGGCAAAACCTGGCGCGTTTATCGCTGATTCGGTGCCAAGGTCAAGACGTTGGCGGGCCGACCTGCACCACCGTTGTTTGCCATCAAAAAGCGAGCGACGAGGACGCCACGCAGGCATAGTCGTTTGACGAATTCTGCGCAGGCTGCCGTATGATCTGACCTATACGCACCAAGGCTACGTAGTACTACGTAGTAGCGTCGCAACAGCCGAATCGCGCCAGCAGAGCGCGTCGGCATACGTATGAACGGGAATGCAGTCCGGGTATCGCGGGCGGCCATTGCACATGAATTTGCTGCCAGCACGGGTAATTGATGGATCCTGACACCAACGGCACGCCACCTCCGGGCGTCGGTGGCAGTGGGTCGCCTGCCGACGCGCCTTCCGCCGCGCTCCAGCCGGTGGCGTTTCTGGCCGCCCTGGAAGAACACCGCGCGCACTTCAGCCCGGCCCACCTGCTGGCCGTGCTCGTCATCCGGCTCGACCGCTTCTCGCACGCCTGCGACACCATCGGCCCGGCCCGCGCGCAACTGCTGCGCGCCGAGGTCAAGCGGCGCGCCACCTCGGTGGCGTCGATGCCGGTGGCCGTGCAATGGCTGGGTCCGGCCGATCTGGGCGTGGCCTGCGTGCTGTCAGAAGGGTCCGACGACGCCCGCGCGCTCAGCGAGGCCATTTCCCAGGCGCTTGCCGGGCCGTTCCTCGTCGACAAGTTCGAACTGTTCCTGTCCAGCAGCATCGGCAGCGCCGTCGACCAGCCCGACACCGGGACGGAGCGACTGCTGCAACAGGCGTTCGACGCGATGCTGCAGGTCAACCGGCGCGGCGGCGCCGGCATCGGCTCGGCCAGCCGGCCCCCGGCGCCGCGCATGGCAACGCTGCTGGCCGCCCTGCCCAGCGCCATCGACCGTGGCGAACTAAGTCTGCAACTCCAGCCCCGCGCCTGCCTGGGCACCGGTGCGATCACGGCCTATACGGTCCGGCTGCGCTGGCAGCATCCGGTGCTGGGCCGCGTGGCGCCGCAAGACTTCCTGCCCGCCGCCGAAGCGCTCGGGATGATGAACGCCATCGGTGGCTGGACGCTCCAGCACGTGCTGCCGCTGCTGCGCGACGCCAGCGCGCTGGGGCCGCTGCAATTCACGCTGCTGGCCACCAGTTCGCAGATGCAGGCCGACGACACGATCGCCATGCTGCGCCGCGCCATCGCGTCGCTGGACGTGGCGCCCGGCCAGCTTTGCGTGGAAGTGCCGGTCGACATCGTGCCCGACAGCGCGGAGGCCACCGACAAGGCCGCGCGCCTGCGCGACGGCGGCGTGGGCATCGCGCTGGCCGACTTTACCGATTCGCCCGCCAGCCACGCCGCGCTGGCCCGCGTCCAACCCGACATGGTCACGCTGGACGCCCGTCACCTCGGCCACGCCGCCCAGCCGGCCGGCATGGCCGCCAATCTGCAGCGCGCGTGCGCATACGCCAAGGCCCGCGGCGTGGCCGTCTGCGCCAAGGGCGTGGAGACCGCCGCGCAGCTCGACGTGGTGCGCGCCTGGGGGTGCGACACCGTGCAGGGTTTCCTGCTGGCGCAGCCCTTCCCTGCCGCCTGGCTCCAGCAGACCCACCCGGCCATCGCGGCACGGGCGCGCCAGTTGCTCAAACGGTGACGCGGCCGGGGTTCAACACCGGGCCATCGGACGCCGTCTGTCAGACACTTTCCTAATTACAAATTGGCACACATCCTGCATCAACGGCCGTCAGGGCGACGATAAAATGTGCCCACTTCCTACTATCCCTGAAAGGAGCCGCTGATGAAAAAAGGATGGATCTGGTGTGTACTGGTTGCCTCGCTGCTGGCTGGCTGCAACACGATGTCCGGTCTCGGACAGGACGTCCAGAAGGGCGGACAGAAGCTGGAGAACACCGCCGAGAAGTCGAAGTAAGGCGGAAGCAGGAAGAACGATTTGCGTCGCCCGGGGGCATTCCAGCCCCGGCGGCAACAAGAAAGGGCGCCTCGCGGCGCCCTTTTTTCATCTGGCGGGCTTTCCATCCGGCGTGTCATTCGGACTGCCGTTGTAAGTCTTACCGCCCTACCCTGTTCTGCTTGTCAGGACTTGCCAAGTTGCGCGGCCTGCTGGGCCAGCGTGCGGATGCGCGCCCAGTCCTTGGCGGCCACGGCGTCCTTGGGCACCACCCACGAGCCGCCGACACAGACCACGTTGGGCAGCGCCAGGTACGTGGCCGCCTTGGCCAGGTCGATGCCGCCGGTGGGGCAGAACTTCAGTTGCGACAAAGGTCCGTGCAGCGACTTCAGCATCGGCACGCCGCCCGCCGCCTCGGCCGGGAAGAACTTTAGGAACGAGAACCCGCATTCCAGCGCGAACATCGCCTCGCTGGCCGTGGCCACGCCCGGCAGCAGCGCGATGCCGGCGCCCTGGGCGCCATCGGCCAGCGTCTGCGTCAGGCCCGGCGACACGGCGAACTGCGCGCCGGCGTCGCGCACGGCGTGAAGCTGGTCCACGCTCAGCACCGTGCCGGCGCCGACCACGGCTTGCGGCAGCGCCTTGGCCACGGCTTCCATGGCCTGCAGCGCCACCGGCGTGCGCAGCGTGATTTCCAGCATCGGCAGGCCGCCTTCGACCAGCGCCTCGCTGATATGCAGCGCGTCGTCGACCGAGTGGTATTCGAGCACCGGAATCACCGGCACGTGGGTCAGGCGTTCGATCAGCGGGGAAGGTTGGATTTGCATGACAGTATTCGGTAGGTTCATGGTGCTGTGTGACGGCCGGTCTCAGGCGATGACCGACACGCTGCGCTCCAGCCGGGCCAGCACGGCCTCGGCCGAGGGAATCGGCGCCACGGCGCCGTAGCCCGTGGTGGACAGCGCCGCCGCCACGTTGGCATAGCGGGCCGCCTCGAACGGGTCGTCGCCGGCCGCCAGCCGGGCGATGAAGCTGCCGCCAAAGCAGTCGCCCGCGCCCGTGGCATCGAGCGGCCGCACCGGGTACGGCGCCACCAGCGAGCGCGCCTCGGGCGTGGCCACGTAGCTGCCCTCCTCGCCCAGCTTCAGCGCGACGATCTTCACGCCGCAGGCCAGCAGGTGGTCGACGATGGCGTCGCGGTCGTCCAGGCCGGTCAGCACGGTGATGTCGTCCCAGCTCGGCAGGCAGACGTCGGTCAGCGAGAACGCCTCGCGCATGATGCCGCGCGCCCGCGCCAGCGACCACAGCCGCAGCCGCAGGTTGGTGTCCAGTGACACCTGCACGCCCGCCTTGCGCGCGTGTTCCATCGCCGCCAGCCCGGCGTCGCAGGCCGATGTGCTAATGGCCAGGCTGATGCCCGACAGGTGCAGGTAGCGCGCCTGCGCGATGGCCGCCAGCGGCAGTTGCTCGTGGTGGTAGCGGCTGGCCGCCGAGCCCGCGCGCAGGTAGTCGAAGCGGTGGCCGTGGCTGTCGTGGGACACGAAGTAGACGCCCGTGGGCGCCGCCGCGTTCACGCTGACGTGGCGCGTATCCACGCGCTCCTGGGTCCAGAGCGCCAGCAGGCGCTCGCCGAAGCTGTCGGCCCCCACGGCGCCGATGTAGCCGGCGCTCGCGCCCTGGCGGGCCGCCGCGATCGCAAAGTTGGACGTGTCGCCGCCAAAGCCCTGCAGGTAGCGGCTGGGGTCGTCGGGTTGCTGGTTGAACTCCACCAGCGGCTCGCCATAGGCAAGGATGTCGATACTCATGAAGGCGTGCCTCTCTGTGGGTCAGAAGAAGGTCTGCACGATGTCGATGACGCGCAACTGGCTGTCCAGCACGGGGATGTGGCGCCACTTGTCGAACGTCAGGCAGGGATGCGAGATATCGAAGGCAATCATATCGCCGACACGAATATCATCGCCAGCGCCGATTTCCAGGTACGCGTGCTGGTCCATCATGCCGGTCACCTGCCAGGCCGTCGGCACCGGCACCGGGGCGGCCGTACCGGGGCGATAGATCTGCGCGGGCAGCGGCATGCCCGCGTCGAACGCGGCGTCGCGCTTGCCCATGCCGATGATGGCGCGCCGCGGCTCCGGGATCGACTGCACGTAGGCCCAGAGCTGCAGCGCCGGCAACAGCCCCTCGCGCATCTTCTGTGCCACCGGGTTGCTGGCCAGGATGCGCTCCTGGGCGGCGCGGTAGATGCCCACGTCGTGGGTCAGGTAGCAGCCGGGGCGCAGCACGATGTCGATGGGCGCGCCGATGTCGGTCCGCGCGAACTCCTCTGCCACCACGTCGTACCACGCCGACCCCGCGCCGGACATCACCACGGGGCTGCGCCCGAAGCGGCCGGCCGCCGCCAGTTCACGCGTGACGGCCACGGTGCGCTGCAGGAAGTGGCGGATATCGGCCTCCTGCTGCAGCACGCCCTCGTAGACCTCCACACCGGCCAGCGACAGCGCGTCGGGCCAGCGCGACAGCGCCGCCAGCACCTCGGCCTGCTGCGCCGCGTCGCGCACGCCGGTGCGGCCGCCTTCCACGCCCAGTTCCAGCAACACTTGCAGAGACTGACCGCGCGCCTGGAAGAAAGCGCCCAGCTGGTCGACCAGCGCGGCCGAATCGACCAGCGTGAAGAACTCGAAGCCGGGGTCGCGCAGCAGATCGGCCACGATTTCCATGTTGCGGCGGCCCACCAGCTGGTTGGCCATCAGCACCCGCTTGACGCCGTGCGCGGCGGCGGCGGCCGTCTGCTGGGCCGTTGCCAGCGTGATGCCCCACGCGCCCTCCGCCAGTTGGCGGGCGAACAGCTTGGGCGCCATCGTCGTCTTGCCATGCGGCGCAAGCTGCACGTCATAGGCACCCATGAACTTCCGCATCCACTGGAGGTTGTGAACGAGCTTGTCTTCGTAGAGCACGGCGGCCGGCAGGCTCAATTCTTCCTGCAGCAGTTGCCAGCCGGTCTGGCCGGCCTCGGCGGGGGTCAGCGGCGCGTCCAGACGGCCCAGAGCCTTGTTCAGCGGATCGATCATTCCGGTCTGGTACTTTATTTCACGCATGGCTGACATCACCCTGTAAAAATTCGATTGACGTAATCATAGCCTTGAAACTACGATATTTCATCCTTGTTAGAAAGTAACATGCCGTGCCGGGCGGAGTGCCGTTCCGGCCCGCCAGCCTGCCCACGCCCGCCATGACCGCGCCCTTCGACATCCTGACCCGCATCGCCGAGCGCGGCCCGTCGCTGCGCCTGGCCGAGCAAAAAGTGGCGCAGGTGATTCTTGAGGATCTGGCCGGCGCGGCGGCCGCCAGCATCAACGAACTGGCGCGCAAGGCGGCCGTGAGCGAAGCCAGCGTCACCCGCTTTGCCAAGGCCATCGGCTGCCGCGACGTGCGCGACCTGAAGCTGCGCCTGGCCCAGGCCACGGCGGTCGGCACCCGCTTTCTCCAGCCCGTGCCGGCCCCGGCCGATGCCGACTCGCCCGCGGCGCTGGCCGAACGCATCCATACCGACGTACTGAACACGCTGGAAGTCAACCGCAAGCTGATCGACCCCGAGCGCATCGCCCAGGCGGCCCGGCTGTTGGTCGACGCACGCATGGTCTACGCTTTTGGCATGGGCGGCGGCTCGACGTTCATGGCGGACGAGGCGCGCTACCGGCTGGCGCGGCTTGGCGCGCCCGTGGCGACCTATCACGACGCGGTGCTGCAGAAGATGGTGGCGGCCACGCTGTCGCGCGACGACGTGGTGCTGGCGTTTTCCACCAGCGGCAACGTGCCCGAGATGCTGGCGAGCTGCGACATCGCACGCGAGTACGGCGCCCGGCTGATCGCCGTGACCGCGCTGGGGTCGCCGCTGGCGGCCCGCGCCGACGTGCTGCTGCCCGTGCGCACGCTGGAAACTGATTTCATCTTCAAGCCGTCGGCGTCGCGCTACGCGATGCTGCTGGTGGTGGACGTGCTCGCCACGCAGTGCGCCATGCTCCAGCAGGACCAGAGCAAGGAAAAGCTGCGCCGCCTGAAATACGTGCTCGACGCCCATCGCGGCGTCAGCCAGGACAGCGACGGCCCGGACAGCCGCCAGCCGCTGGGAGACTGACCATGCCACACCTGTTCGATACCCTGATCCGCGCCGTGATGCTGCTCGACGGCTCGGGCGCCGCGGCCCGCATGGCCGACGTCGGCATCCGCGACGGCCGCATCGCCCGCATCGACGACGCCGGCACCATCGACCCCGACACCGCGTCGCACGTGGTGGAAGGCCACGGCCTGGTGCTTTCGCCCGGCTTTATCGATGTGCACACCCACGACGACACCAACGTCGTGCGCGACCCGGCCATGACGCCGAAGATCTCGCAGGGCGTGACCACAGTGATCGTCGGCAACTGCGGCATCAGCGCCGCGCCGGTGACGCTGGCCGGCGACCCGCCCGACCCGATGAACCTGCTGGGCCGCGCCGACGCCTTCCGCTACCCCGATTTCCGCAGCTACGCCGATGCCGTGAACGCGGCACAGCCATCGGTCAACGTGGCCGCGCTGGTGGGCCACACGGCGCTGCGCAGCAACCACATGGACCGCTTCGACCGCGCCGCCACGGCCGACGAGATTGCCGCCATGCGCACCCAGCTGGAAGAAGCGCTCGCGCACGGCGCGCTGGGGCTGTCCACCGGGCTGGCCTACGCCAACGCCTTCAGCGCCCCCACCGAGGAAGTGCTGGCGCTGGCCGAGCCGCTGGCCGATGCCGGCGCGCTCTACGCCACCCACCTGCGCAGCGAATTTGCCGAGATTCTCGATGCGATGGACGAGGCGTACCGCATCGGCCGCCATGCCCGCGTGCCCGTGGTCATCTCGCACCTGAAATGCGCCGGCGTGCCCAACTGGGGCCGCAGCGGCGAGGTGCTGCAATCGCTCGAAGCCGCGCAGCGCTGGCAGCCCGTGGGCTGCGACTGCTATCCGTACACGGCCAGTTCGTCGACGCTGGACCTGAAGCAGGTGACCAGCGATTTCGACATCCAGGTGACGTGGTCTGAACCGCATCCCGCCATGGGCGGCCGGCTGCTGGCCGACATCGCCGCCGAATGGCAGGTGGACATGATGGAAGCGGCGCGGCGCCTGCAGCCGGCCGGCGCGGTCTACCACTGCATGGAAGACGCCGACGTGGACCGCATCCTGAGCCATCCGGCCACCGTGGTGGGGTCCGACGGCCTGCCCAACGACCCCCTGCCCCATCCGCGCCTGTGGGGCGCGTTTCCGCGCGTGCTGGGCCACTACGCCCGCGACCGCGAGCTGTTTCCGCTGGCGGTGGCCGTCAACAAGATGACGGGCCTGTCGGCCGAGCGCTTCGGCCTGCGCGAGCGCGGCTTTGTGCGCGAAGGCTACTGGGCAGACCTCGTGCTGTTCGACGCGGCCACCATCCGCGACGCGGCCAGCTTCACGGACCCGATGCAGCCGGCCGAAGGCATTGCCGCGGTCTGGGTCAACGGCGAGCTGACCTGGCAGCAGCGCGCCGCCACCGGCGTGCGCGCCGGACGCTTCCTGGCGCGCGGCGGCGCGGCCGCGTCCCATCCCTAATTCCCAAGCATCCGAGAAACAGGAGTTTTCATGGACATCAAGCGATTTGGCGTCGAAGGCGGCACGGGCCAGGGTGGCTCGCACATGCCCTTCGCGCGCGCCGTGCAGGCCGACGGCTGGCTCTACGTGTCGGGCCAGGTGCCGATGGTCGACGGCGAGGTCGTCGAGGGCAACATCGTCACCCAGACCCACCAGGCCATCCGCAACGTGCTGGCCATCCTGGCCGAAGCCGGCTACGGCCCCGAACACGTGGTGCGCTGCGGCGTCTGGCTGGACGACGCCCGCGACTTCCCGTCGTTCAACAAGATCTTCAAGGAATACTTCGGCGCCAATCCGCCCGCCCGTGCCTGCGTGCAGTCGAGCATGGTGGTGGACTGCAAGGTCGAGGTGGACTGCATCGCCTACAAGCGCCCCTGAGCGCCACGTAGCCCCCCAGCGCCACCGAGCGCGCCGCCGGCGAGCCAGCCGGCCACATCACGATTTCATTCACCCGCCGCGTACGCAGATTGCGGCTTTTTTCATAGCGGAAGCGGACCGTCCGTCAGGCCGGCGCCCGCCACAAGGAGACGAGACATGGGTGCCGTAACCGGAACCACGCTCTTGATTTACGCGCTGATCGCCGTGATCGCGCTGGTGATCCTGATCGCCAAGTACAAACTGAATCCGTTCATCACGCTGGTGGTGGTCTCGGTGGCCCTGGGCTTTGCCGTGGGCATGCCGATGGGCGACATCGTGAAGTCGTTCGAGGCCGGCGTGGGCGGCACGCTGGGCCATATCGCACTGGTCATCGGGCTGGGCACGATGCTCGGCAAGATGATGGCCGAATCGGGCGGCGCCGAGCGCATCGCGCTCACGCTGATCAACTTCTTCGGCGAAAAGAACGTGCACTGGGCCATGGTGGTCATCGCGTTCATCGTCGGCCTGCCGGTGTTCTTCGAGGTCGGCTTCGTGCTGCTGATCCCCATCGCGTTCAACGTCGCCAAGCGCACGAACACGTCGATGATCCTGGTGGGCATTCCCATGGTGTGCGGCCTGTCCGTCGTGCACGGCCTGATCCCGCCGCACCCGGCCGCGCTGCTGGCCGTGCAGGCGTACGGCGCCGACATGGGCCGCACCATCCTGTACGCGCTGATCGTGGGCATTCCCACGGCCGTCATCGCCGGCCCGCTGTTCGCCAAGCTGATCGACCGGCACGTGAAGCTGCCGGCCGTGAACCCGCTGGCCGAGCAACTGACCGAGGAAGCCGATTCGGCCAAGTCGGGCAACCTGCCGGGCTTCGGCATCACGGTGCTCACCATCCTGCTGCCGGTGTTCCTGATGCTGATCGGTAGCTGGGCGGATCTGATCACCACGCCCAAGACGTTCGCCAACGACTTCCTGAAGCTGATTGGCAACTCGGTGATGGCGCTGCTGATCGCCACGCTGTTCAGCTTCTACACGTTCGGCAAGGCGCGCGGCTTCAACCGCGACATGATCCTGAAGTTCACCAACGAGTGCGTGGCGCCGACCGCGATCATCACGCTGGTGGTGGGCGCCGGCGGCGGCTTTGGCCGCATCCTGCGCGACTCGGGCATCTCCACGGCCATCGTCGACGTGGCCACGCACGCCAACGTGTCAGTGCTGGTGCTGGGCTGGCTCGTGGCCGTGATGATCCGCATCGCCACCGGCTCGGCCACGGTTGCCATGACCACGGCTGCCGGCATCGTCGCCCCGATCGCCGCCAGCGTGCCGGGCACCCGCCCCGAACTGCTGGTGCTGACCACGGGCGCCGGCTCGCTGATCCTGTCCCACGTCAACGACGGCGGCTTCTGGCTGGTCAAGGAATACTTCAACATGACCGTCGCCCAGACGTTCAAGACCTGGTCCGTGGCGGAGACGATCATCTCCGTGGTGGCCCTGCTGTTCACGCTGGCCCTGGCGACCGTGGTCTGAAGCCCTCGCTCCCTCTCCCGCCCGCGGGAGAGGGGCTGGGGGTGAGGGCCGGCGTCCCAAGATGCGACTGCCGGCAATTTGAACCTCAACGCCCTCACCCCCGACCCCTCTCCCGCAATGCCGGAGAGGGGAGCCAACCATCCCGGTCGGCGTAGCGGCACCCACCGCCGTACAACATTCCCCGACTGGCACAAAACCGCCCGCGCCTCTACACTCCCTGATCGATGCAGCCGCCCGATGCTGCACTTTCACGGGAGACCTTCCATGACGTTCAGTCTGCTGCGGCGCGCCATGCTGGCGTGCGGCGCCCTTGCCGTCCTTGCGCATGTCCCGCTGTCCCGCGCCGCCGACCCGGTCAAGATCGGCCTGATCGCGCCGTTCTCGGGCAGCTTTGCCGACTACGGCAAGCAGATGGAAGGGGGCATCAAGGCGTGGCAGAAGCTCCACGGCGACACGGTGGCGGGCCGCAAGCTCCAGATCATCGTCAAGGACACCACAGGCCCGGTGCCCGAGGTGGCCAAGCGGCTGGCGCAGGAACTGGTGGTGCGCGACAAGGTGGACATCCTGGCCGGCTTCGGCCTGACGCCCGAGGCGCTGGCCGTGGCGCCGATTGCCGAGCAGGCCAGGAAGCCGATGGTGATCTTCAACGCGGCCTCGTCGGTCATCACGACCAAGTCCAGCTACATCGCCCGCGTGTCGATGACGCTACCGCAGATCTCGGCGCCGATGGCCACCTGGGCGGTGCGCAACAACATCCGCAAGGTGGTGACGCTGGTGGCCGACTACGCGCCCGGCATCGACGCCGAGACCGCGTTCAAGACCAATTTCCTGGGCGGCGGCGGCCAGATCGTGGAATCGATCCGCGTGCCGCTGCGCAACCCCGAGTTCGCGCCATTCATCCAGCGCATCAAGGACGCCCGTCCAGAAGCGGTGTTTCTGTTTCTGCCCGCGGGCGAGCAGGGCGTGGCGTTCATGAAGGGCTTCCGCGAACGCGGGCTGGCCGACGCCGGCATCCGCGTGATTGCCACCGGCGACCTGACCGACGACCACGTGCTGCCGGCCATGGGCGACGCCACGCTGGGCGTGATCACGTCGTTCCACTATTCGGCCGCGCATGATTCAAAGGAGAACAAGGCGTTCCTGAAGGCGTTTGCCGAGGCCAACCCGGGCGCCGGGCGGCCCAACTTCATGGCCGTGGCCGCCTACGACGGCATGGCCGCCATTGCCGAGGCGCTGAAGAAGACCGGCGGCGCCACCGACGGCGACAAGTTCCTGGGCGCGCTCAAGGGCATGAAGCTGCAGAGCCCGCGCGGGGCCATCACGATCGACCCGGCCACGCGCGATGTGATCCAGACCGTCTATATCCGCAAGGTCGAAAAGGTCAACGGCGAGCTGTTCAACGTCGAGTTCGACAAGTTCGCGGACGTGAAGGATTCCGGCAAGTAGCCGCCCGGCCATCGAAATCTTTCATCGCGATCTCGGGATTGTGCATTTCCCTTGGCGCAAAAGCTGTCCTACCCTTGTCTGGCGGCGCCTGCCCGGGCCGCCACACAAGAACTCCGGAGACATCACGATGAAGAGCTCAGCCATCGCCATGGCCGCGTCGTTGGTCGTGGCCGCATCACCCCTCCTCGCAGCCCCTGCCGACAACCTGCAGAAGCTCCAGAACTTCAAGCAGACCGGGGCCGCGCCCGCCGAGAAGATCGCCCAGGACGGCAAGAAGGCCGACGCCCTGCGCGAGAACCTGAAGACCATCAAGCTGCCGCAAGGCTTCAAGATCGAACTGTTCGCCGTGGTGCCCGAGGCGCGCCACATGGCCGTCGAGCCATCCACCGGCGTGGTGTTCGTCGGCACCCGCAAGAACCGCGTCTGGCAGGTGACGGACCGCACCAAGCGCCGCGTGGCCGACGACGTGGTCCAGTTTGCCAGCGCCATCACGTTCAAGGTGCCCAACGGCGTGTGCTTCTCGCCCGACGGCATCCTCTACGTCGTCGAGCAAAACCGCGTGCTCGGCTTTCCGGCCGCGCAGTTCTTTGGCGAAGGCGGCCCGGACGTGGCCGCCGCCGTGGTGGTGCCGCAGGGCAAGCTGATCCCGGCCGAATTCGAGAGCTTCAACCACGGCGCGCGGGCGTGCCGCGTGGGCCCCGACGGCAAGATCTACATCGCGCTGGGCCAGCCCTGGAACGTCCCGCCGAAGGACAAGCTGGCCGCGCTGAACAAGAACGGCATCGCCGGCATCATCCGGGTGGGCCAGGACGGCAAGAACCGCGAAAACTACGCGCTGGGCGTGCGCAATTCCGTGGGGCTCGACTTCAATCCGGCCGACAAGACCCTGTGGTTCACCGACAACCAGGTGGACGGCATGGGCGACGACCAGCCGCCCGGCGAGCTGAACCGCGCCACCAAGGCCGGCCAGAACTTCGGCTTCCCGTGGTACGGCGGCGGCAAGGTCCGCACCGTCGAGTACAAGGACCAGGAGCCGCCCAAGGACGCGGTCTTCCCGGTGGTGGAATACGCCGCCCACGCGGCCGACCTGGGCATGTCGTTCTACACCGGCAAGATGTTCCCGGCCAAGTACCAGGGCGGCGTGTTCGCGGCCGAGCACGGGTCGTGGAACCGCACCAAGCCCATCGGCGCGCGCATCGTCTACACGGCCGTCAAGCCCGATGGCAGCGCCGGCGAGACCGAGGTCTTTGCCGAAGGCTGGCTGACGCCGAACGGCGAGTACATCGGCCGCCCCGTGGACGTGCAGCAGCTGCAGGACGGCTCGCTGCTGGTATCGGACGACTACGCCGGCGCCATCTACCGCATCTCGTACTCGGGCGCGAAATGACCGGTCCGCTCGTCAGGCACCCCACCTTGCGCGCCGCCGCGCTCCTGCTGCTGGCGGCGGCGTTGTGCCCGCCCGCGCTGGCCGCCGACGCCAAGGCCGGCCGGGCCAAGGCCATGCAGTGCCAGGCGTGCCATGGCCTGGACGGCAAGTCAAAGCTGCCCGAGGCGCCCCATCTGGCCGGCCAGGTCGAGGCCTACCTGGCCAAGGCGCTCAAGGACTACAAGACCGGCGCGCGCAAGGACGAGATGATGACGATGATGGCCAAGCCGCTGTCGGACGCCGACATCGCCAACCTTGCGGCCTTCTACAGCAGCCTGCCGCCCTAGCGCGCCACTGCCCTACCCCTGGCGCACCGTCACCAGCCGGTCCAGCAGCGCCCGGTCGGCGAGCAGGCTGGCGCTGTCGGACCGGTGCACCACGCGGCCGCGATCCAGCACCAGCGCCTGCCGGGTCATCGCCAGCGCCATCCGGGCATGCTGCTCCACGACGATCACGGCCATGCCGGCGTCGCCGATCAGCGTCGCAATCGTCCGCTGCAGCTCCTGGACGATGATCGGCGCCAGCCCCTCCAGCGGCTCGTCCAGCAGCAGCAGCGCGGGGTTGGTCATCAGCGCCCGGCCGATGGCCAGCATCTGCTGCTCGCCGCCGGACAACTGGTTGCCAAGGTTGCGCCGGCGCTCTTCCAGCCTGGGAAAGGCCCGGTAGACGCGCGGGATGTCCCACGGCCCCGGCCGGGCCACGGCGGCCAGATGCTCCTCGACCGTCAGCGACGGAAACACCCAGCGCTCCTGCGGCACCCAGCCGATGCCGGCCTGCGCACGCCGGTGCGGCGGCGTGCGGCCCAGTTCGCGGCCCTGCCAGAACACCTTGCCGCCGCGCACGCGCGTGAACCCCATCAGCGTGGCCAGCAGCGTGCTCTTGCCCACGCCGTTGCGGCCCAGCAGCGCCAGGCTGTCGCCGGCGGCCAGCGACAGGTCCACCTGTTCCAGCACCACGGCGTCGCCGTACCCGGCGCGGATGCCCTCCACGCGCAGCAGTTCAGTCATGGGCGGCCTCCCCCAGGTAGACCTCGCGCACACGCGTATCGGCGGCAATCTCGGCCGGGGTGCCTTCGGTCAGCACGCGGCCGCCCACCAGCACCGTGATCCGCTCGGCAAAGCGGAAAACCAGGTCCATGTCGTGCTCGATGAACAGGATCGTGATGTCGCGCGGCAGCGCGGCAATCACCGCGAACAGTTCGGCGCTCTCGCCGGCCGGGATGCCGGCAGCGGGCTCGTCGAGCAGCAGGATCGACGGCCGCGTGGCCAGCGCCAGCGCCATCTCCAGCAGCCGCTGCTTGCCGTACGGGAGCTGGCGGGTCTCGGTATCGGCATCGCGGTCCAGGCGCAGCAGCGCCAGCAGCGCCATGGCCTCGTCAACCAGGGCGGCCTGCGACGCCACCGTGCGGGCCCAGATCCGCGCCGCGCCGGTGCGCTCGGCCACGGCCAGCACCACTGATTCGAGCACCGTCAGCCCGGGGAACAGCGTGTTGATCTGGAACGTGCGCGTCATGCCCAGCCCCACGCGCGCGTGCTGCGGCAGGCCCGTGATATCGCGGCCGCCCAGCCAGATGCGGCCGGCCGTGGGCGGCAAGGCGCCGGTCAGCAGGTTGATGAACGTGGTCTTGCCGGCCCCGTTCGGGCCGATCAGCGCATGGCGCGCGCCCGGCGCGAAATGCAGCGAGATATCGGTATTGGCGGCAAAGCCGCCCCAGGACTTGCACAGCCCCTCGGTGCGCAGCGCGGCGGTCATGCGTCGGCCTCCTGTTCCAGCGCGGCCCGTGCACGGCGGCGCGACGTCCACGCGTCCACCGCCCCCATCACGCCGCCCCGCGCGAACAGCACGATCAGCACCAGCAGCAGCCCGATCCAGAATTGCCAGTACACCGGGTTGATGCCGGCCAGCACGTCCTGCGCGATCATGAACAGCGCGGCGCCCACCAACGCGCCGTAGAGCCGGCCCGTGCCGCCCAGCACCAGCATCACCAGCAGTTCGGCCGAGCGCGGAAAGCCCAGCACGTCCATGCCGACGAACTGCGTGGTCTGCGCCAGCAGCCCGCCCGCCACGCCCGCGATGGCCGCCGACACCGTGAATACCGCGCGCAGCCGCTGCGGCACGTTGGCGCCCAGCGCCGGCATCCGCCGCGCGCCTTCGCGCACGCCGCGCAGCGACAGCCCGAACGGCGACGCCACGATGCGCCGCACCAGCACGAACAGCAGGAACAGCACCACCAGGCTGTACACGTAAGCGGTCTTGCCGAACAGGTCGAATTCGAACAGGCCCAGCAGCGGCTGCATCGTCACGCCCGACAGCCCGTCCACGCCGCCGGTCACGAAAGCCGCCTTGTTGGCGGCCTCGAACAGCATCAAGCCGATGCCGAGCGTCACCATCAGGCGCGTAAGGTCGCCGCCGCGCACCACCAGGAAGCTGCACAGCCAGCCCGCGAACGCCGCCACGCCAGCGGCGGCCAGCAGCCCGGACACCGGCTCGCCCCAGCCATGCGCGCCGAGCAGGCCGGCCGTGTAGGCGCCCAGCCCGAAGAACGCCGCATGGCCCAGCGAGACGATGCCCGCGTAGCCGAGGATCAGATCCAGCGACAGCGCGAACAGGCCGACAATCAGGATCTGGCTGCCCAGGATCAGGTAGCCGGGCAGCGCGAAGAATGCCGCCACCGGCACCAGCCAGAACACGATCTCGGCCGCATGCCAGCGGGCGTCGGGCAGGCGATGGGAAGACGTCACGCGCGTCATGCCGGGCGCCTCCCGTACAGGCCGGCCGGAAACGCCACCAGCAGCAGCACCATCATCGCGTAGATCACGAACGCGCCCACGGCGGGCACGTAGTATTTGCCGGCCACGTCGGCCACGCCCAGCACCATCGCCGCCACCAGCGATCCGCGGATGCTGCCCGCGCCGCCCACGGCCACCACCAGCAGGAAGTACACCATGTACTTGAGCGGGAACGTGGGGTCCAGCCCCAGCACGTCGATGCCAAGCCCGCCGCCCAGCCCGGCCAGCCCGGACCCCAGCGCGAAGGTCAGGCTGAACACGCGGTCCACGTCGATGCCCAGCCCGCTGGCGGCCTGCTGGTTGTCCACGGCCGCCCGCACCTGCGCGCCAAAGCGCGTGCGGGCCACCAGCCAGCCCAGCGCCAGCGTGATGACCACGACCACGGCCAGCAGGAACAGCCGGTAGGCGCCCAGGTCCAGCCCGGCCACCCGCACCTGGCCGATCAGGAACGCCGGCAGCGTCACGGGCTGCTGGCCGGGGCCGAACAGCCACGTGGCGCCGGCCATCGCCATGAACGTCAGGCCGATGGAAAACAACACCTGGTCGAGATGACTGGCGCGGTAGAGCCGGCGGTAGAGCGTGCGCTCCAGCAGCCAGCCGGCCAGCGCGGCGGCCACGAACGCCACCGGCAGCGCAGCCAGGAACGGCACGCCCGCGCGGTTCATCGCCACCACGGACACGTAGCCGCCCAGCATGGCAAACGCGCCGTGGGCAAGGTTGACGAAGTTCATCAGGCCCATCGTCACCGACAGGCCGATGCTGATCAGGAACAGCAGGCTGCCGTATGTCACGCCGTCGAACAGCACGCCGGGCAAGCTCGATATCACGATCGGTTCCTCTCCATGGGTGGGTGGCCGCCGCCGATTGTTCAGTGGGCGCCGCTTTTTTGCAATCGGGCCGGACCCGCGCGGCGGCCCCGCCCGGCGCTGCGGCCCCGTACGGTCCGGTTTACATCGCCCCGCGCTCGCGCTAAGGTCCTCTGGACCCGACCGCCGAAGGATTGCCATGCCGATCGACCGACGCACCTTTCTGGGTATCACCGCCACGCTTGCCGCTTGCCCGGCCGGCCAGGCCCTGGCCGCCAGCGCCCAGGCCGCCACCGTGGACGCGCCAATGCGCCGCAAGATCCCGGGCACCACCGAGCAGTTGCCGGTGATCGGCATGGGCACGGCGGACACGTTCAACGTGGGCAAGGGTAGCGACGACCGCGCGCCGTTGACGGAGGTCATGACCATGCTGCTGCAGCGCATTCCGCGCGCCGTGGTGGATACCGCGCCCAGCTACGGCAACGCCGAGACCGTGACCGGCGACCTGCTCCAGGCCGCCAACGCGCGCGGCAAGGTGTTCCTGGCAACCAAGGTATCGTCGAGCGCGTCCGGCACCGTGGCCCAGTTCACGGAATCGCGCGTGGACCTGCGCTCGGACAGCGTGGATTTGCTGCAGGTGCACAACCTGATCGACTGGCGCGACAACCTGCGCATCCTGCGGCAGCTCAAGGAACAGGGCAAGACGCGCTATATCGGCATCACCCACTACCGCGACGACGCCCACGACCAGCTCGCGCAGATCCTGCGCAGCGAGAAGATCGACTTTCTGCAGGTTAACTACTCGCTGGCCGAGCGCAACGCCGAGAAGACGCTGCTGCCGCTGTGCGAGGAACGCGGCGTGGCCGTGCTGGTCAACCGCCCGTTCCAGGACGGCCGGCTGTTCGCGGCCGTGCGCGGCAAGCCGGTGCCCGACTGGGCCGGCGAGATCGACTGCAACTCGTGGGGCCAGCTCTTCCTGAAGTTCATCGTCAGCCATCCCGCCGTCACGGCCGCCATCCCGGCCACGTCGAAGCCGAAGAACATGGCCGACAACCTGGGCGCCGCGTTCGGCCGCATGCCGGACACGCGCGAGCGCGCGCGCATTGCCGCCGCGCTGGCGTAGCGGGCCGCCGATGGACGCCCACGATCCACTGCCCGACGCCCCGCGCACCGGCCGCCTGCTGGGCGTGCGCGCGGGCGAGATGCCGGCCGTGGCGGGCGCCTTCCTGTTCTTCTTCTGCCTGTTCGCCAGCTATTTCATGCTGCGCCCCGTGCGCGAGACGATGGGCATCGCCGGCGGCGTGAAGAACCTGCAGTGGCTGTTCACGGCCACGTTCGTGGTCATGCTGGTGGCCATCCCGTTCTACGGCGCCTGCTGCAAATGGCTGCCACGGCGGCGCTTCGTGCCGTGGGTCTATGCGTTCTTCATCGCCAACCTGCTGGCGTTCGCCCTTGCCACGCGCGCCATGCCGGACAGCGTGTGGCTGGCGCGCGTGTTCTACGTCTGGCTGTCGGTGTTCAACCTGTTCGTGGTCTCGGTGGCGTGGAGCCTGATGGCCGACGTGTTCCGGCCCGAGCAGGCGCGGCGGCTGTTCGCGCTGATCGCGGCCGGCGCCAGCGCGGGCGGGCTGGCGGGGCCGGTACTGGGCGGATGGCTGGTCGCCAGCATCGGGCTGACCGGGCTGATGCTGCTGTCGGCGGCGCTGCTGGCCGCCACGCTGCCCGGCGCGGGTTTCCTGTTCCGCTGGCGCAGGCGGCACGGCGCCGGCGCCCCCGGTGCGCATGGCGCCAGCGACGCCGCGCCGGGACCCGACCCTTCCCAGCCCGTGGGCGGCGGGCTCTGGGCGGGACTGGTGCTGGTGGCACGGTCGCGCTATCTGCTCGGCATCGGCCTGTTCGTGATCCTGCTGGCCACGGCCAGCACGTTCCTGTATTTCGAGCAGGCGCGGCTGGTGGCCGAGGCGTTCCCGTCGCGCCAACAGCAGACGCAGGTGTTCAGCGCGCTGGACGCCACGGTGCAGGCGCTGACCATCCTCGTGCAGGTGTTCTTCTCGGGCCGCGTGGCGCGGCGCCATGGCGTGGCGGCGCTGCTGACGCTGGTGCCGCTGGCCGTGGCCGGGGGCTTCGTGCTGCTGGCGATCTGGCCGACGTTCGGCGTGCTGGCCGGCGTGATGATCCTGCGCCGCGTGGGCGAATACGCGATGCTGCGGCCAGGCCGCGAGATGCTGTTCACCGTGGTCGACCCCGAGACCAAGTACAAGGCCAAAAACGTGATCGACACCGCCGTCTACCGCGCCGGCGATGCGGTCAGCGCGTGGGTCAAGACGGCCATCGACGCGCTCTCCGGCCACCCGGCCACCGTGCCGCTGGCCGGCGCGCTGCTGGCGCTGGGCTGGGCCGCACTGGGCTGGTGGCTCGGGCGCCGGCACGCGGGCCAGCTTTCCGCTGCCGCGCCAGCCCCGGCGGGACTCGCCCGCCAGTCGACGGGCAGCCGATAATCGCTCACCTGTCTGGCCGCAGCGTGCCGATGGCCGTATAGTCTTGGCCTGTCGGCGCGCCGCTGGCCGCCCCATCCATCTGCACAGGAGTTGCCCCATGAAGACCAAAGCCGCCATCGCCTGGAAAGCCGGCGCCCCGCTGACCATCGAGGAAGTGGATCTCGACGGCCCGCGCGCCGGCGAGGTACTCGTCGAGATCAAGGCCACGGGCATCTGCCATACCGACTACTACACGCTGTCCGGCGCCGATCCGGAAGGCATCTTCCCGGCCATCCTGGGCCACGAGGGCGCGGGCATCGTCACCGATGTGGGCCCGGGCGTGACGTCGCTGAAGCCGGGCGACCACGTGATTCCGCTCTACACGCCCGAATGCCGCCAGTGCAAGTTCTGCCTGTCGCGCAAGACCAACCTGTGCCAGGCCATCCGCGCCACGCAGGGCAAGGGCCTGATGCCGGACGGCACGTCGCGCTTCTCGATCGACGGCAAGCCGGTCTTCCACTACATGGGCACGTCCACGTTCGCCAACCACATCGTGGTGCCGGAGATCGCGCTGGCCAAGATCCGCCCGGACGCCCCGTTCGACAAGGTCTGCTACATCGGCTGCGGCGTGACCACGGGCGTGGGCGCGGTGCTGTTCACGGCCAAGGTGGAGGCCGGCGCCAACGTGGTGGTGTTCGGGCTGGGCGGCATCGGCCTGAACGTGATCCAGGCCGCGAAGATGGTGGGCGCCGACAAGATCATCGGCGTGGACATCAACCCGGGCCGCGAGGCCATGGCGCGCAAGTTCGGCATGACGCATTTCGTGAACCCGAAGGACGTGGGCAACGTGGTGGACCACATCGTGCAGCTTACCGATGGCGGCGCCGACTACTCGTTCGAATGCATCGGCAACACGCAGGTCATGCGCCAGGCGCTGGAGTGCTGCCACAAGGGCTGGGGCAAGTCGATCATCATCGGCGTGGCCGAGGCCGGCGCGGAGATCTCCACGCGCCCGTTCCAGCTTGTCACGGGCCGCGAGTGGAAGGGCTCCGCGTTCGGCGGCGCGCGCGGCCGCACCGACGTGCCGAAGATCGTGGACTGGTACATGGAAGGCAAGCTCAACATCGACGACCTGATCACCCACACGCTGCCGCTGGACCGCATCAACGAGGGCTTCGACCTGATGAAGCGCGGCGAGTCCATCCGCTCCGTGGTGCTGTACTGAGGACGGGCCCATGGAACTGCTGAGCGAACACGGCTGCCACGGAGGCGTGCAGCGCTTCTACCAGCACCAGTCGGCGGCCATCGGCCTGCCGATGCGGTTCTCGGTCTACCTGCCGCCGCAGGCGCTGGCCGCCGATGCCGGCCGCCTGCCGGCGCTGTTCTACCTGGCCGGGCTGACCTGCACCGAGGAAACGTTCGCGATCAAGGCCGGCGCCCAGCGCCACGCCGCCGAGCACGGCCTGATCCTGGTGGCACCGGATACCAGCCCGCGCGGCGCCCACGTGCCGGGCGAGGCCGACGCATGGGACTTCGGCGTCGGGGCCGGCTTCTACGTCGATGCGGTGGAAGCACCGTGGCGCATGCACTGGCGCATGGAAAGCTACGTGGCCGACGAGCTGTTCCACCTGGTCACCAGCGACCTGCCGGCCGACCCTGCCCGCGTGGGCATCTTCGGCCATTCAATGGGCGGCCACGGGGCGCTGACGCTGGCGCAGCGCTACCCGCAACGCTTCCGCTCGGTCTCGGCCTTCGCGCCAATCGCGGCGCCGTCGCAATGCCCGTGGGGCGTCAAGGCATTCACCGGCTACCTGGGCGATGACCGCACCCGCTGGGCCCAGCACGACGCCACCGCACTGATGGCCGCCCAGCCCTCGGCCCCGTTCCCGTCCGGCATCCTCATCGACCAGGGCCTGGCCGACAAATTCCTGGCCGAGCAGCTCTACCCCGAAGCCTTCGAGGCCGCCTGCGCCAGCGTGGGCCAACCCCTGACCCTGCGCCGCCACGCGGGCTACGACCACGGGTACTACTTCATCAGCACGTTCATCGCCGACCATGTGCGGCACCATGTTGAGCGGCTTTGAGACAGGGCTGAGGGGGCGCCGCCGCGCTTCCCCGTGCCCGCAATAGAGGCTTGTCGCCAATGACCACCCCCTCCCCCATCGTCATGCTGTCCGCCCGGCAGCTCTCCCAGGCCATTCACGCGCGGCAGGTGTCGTGCGAGGACGTGATGCAAGCCTATCTGGCGCATATTGCGGCCGTGAATCCGGGGGCGAATGCCATTGTCGCGTTGCAGGACGAGGCGGGACTGCTGGCCGAGGCCCGCGCGGCCGATGCGGCGCTGGCGCGCGGGGAATCGGCGGGATGGATGCACGGCATGCCGCAGGCGCCGAAGGATCTGGCGATGACGCGCGGCATCCGTACGACCTATGGGTCGCCGATCTTCCGCGACAACGTGCCGGCCACCGATTCCGTCGTGGTGGAGCGCGTGCGGCAGGCCGGCGCGATCCTGATCGGCAAGACCAACACGCCCGAGTTCGGGCTGGGGTCGCACACGTTCAACCCGGTCTATGGGCCGACGCGCAACCCCTACGATCCGACGCGCTCGGCCGGCGGCAGCAGTGGTGGCGCGGCGGCGGCGCTGGCGTTGCGGATGCTGCCGGTGGCCGATGGCAGCGACTTTGGCGGGTCGCTGCGCAATCCGGCCGGGTTCTGCAACGTGTTCGGCTTCCGGCCGTCGATGGGTCGCGTGCCCTACGGTCCGACGCCCGAACTGTTCCTGCCGCAACTGGGCTGCGAGGGCCCGATGGCGCGCACGGTGGAGGACCTGGCGCTGCTGCTAGGCACCCAGTCCGGCCCCGACGACCGCACGCCGCAGGCCCTGCCGGCGGACCCGGTGCTGGCGACGCTGTCGCCAGCCAACGTGCGCGCGGCGCTCGATGTCGACCTGACCGGCAAGCGGGTGGCGTGGCTGGGCGACTGGGCCGGCTACCTGCCGATGGAAGACGGCATCCTGCAGCTCTGCGAACAGGCGCTGCGGTTCTTCCCCGATTTCGGCGTGCAGGTGGATGCCATCGCACCGCCCTACCCGCCCGAGAAGATCTGGCAGACCTGGCTGGTGCATCGCCACTTCCTGACCGGCAACGCGCGCATGGCCCTCTACACGAACCCGGCCACGCGCGCGCAGCTCAAGCCGGAAGCGATCTGGGAGATCGAGGGCTCGCTGGGGCAGACGGCCGGTGAGCTGTATGCGGCGAGCGTGCAGCGCAGTGCGTGGCACCAGGCGCTGCAGCGCACGTTCCAGCAGTTCGACTACATCGCCGTGCCAACCGCGCAGGTCTTTCCGTTCGACGTCACGCAGCACTGGCCCAGATCGATCGCCGGGCGGCCGATGGATACCTACCACCGCTGGATGGAGGTGGTCGTGGCATGGACGCTGTCGGGCTGCCCCGTGATCAGCGTGCCGGTCGGCTTCAACGCCGTCGGCCTGCCGATGGGCATGCAACTGATCGGCCGTCCCCGCGACGACCTGAGCGTGCTGCGGCTGGCGGCGGCTTATGAAAAGGTGCGGGATTGGGTGGGCAGCCGGCCGCCGGCGGCGGTGGCGGGGTAAGAATCCGCCGTGCGGGGTGGTAGAGCGCAGGGTCAAGCCACCCGCCGCAACGGCCTGGCCGCGCCCGGAAACAACGGCGCGGCGCGTTCCGCTGCCAGCTTGATCCGTTCGGCCAGCGCGCCGTTGCCGATCTCGTGGCCGTCGAAGTCGCCGGTCGATGTGTAGACGCCGATCGGCAGCGTCAGCGCCTGCAGGAAGCTGAACAGCGGCCGCAACTGGTGTTCCAGCACCAGCGCGTGGCGGTCGCTGCCGCCGGTGGCGGCCAGCAGCACCGGCTTGCTGGCCAGCGCATCCATGCCGACCAGGTCGAACAGATGCTTGAAGTGGCCCGGGAACGATCCGCGATAGACCGGCGCGGCCGCGATCAGCAGGTCGGCCGATTCGATGGCCGCCAGTTGGACCTCGATGTCGGCGGGCAGCTCCTGGCGCGTCAGCGCGCCACCGAGCGGGCGGGCAATCTCGCTGAGGTCCACGACCTGGGTATCGAGCACGAGCCGCTGCGACAGCTCGGCCAGCAGCGCCTGCACCAGCACCAGCGTGCGCGAGGGTCGATGGGCGCTGCCGTTGACGGCGACGACTTTCAAGGGCGTGGACACGGGCGATTCTCCGATGCGCAAGGGGCGATCGGCATACCTTAGCGCCGCCGTCCGCCGGCGGGAACGAACCAATTCAACTATCCATAGATGCAAAAACGGCAGCGCCGGCCGAAGCCGGGGCTGCCGCGTCGCGGGGCGGGCGTGAAACGTCGCTCAGAACGACGGCACCATCGCGCCCTTGAACTGCGTCTTCATGAACTGGCGTACTTCCTCGGACTGGTAGGCGGCCACGAGCTTCTTGACCCACGGCTTGTCCTTGTCCTGCGTGCGCACGACGATGACGTTGGCGTACGGGCTGCGGATGTCTTCCAGCGCGATGGCGTTCGTCGTCGGCTGCAGGCCGGCGGCCAGCGCGTAGTTCGTGTTGATCACGGCGGCGGCCACGTCGGGCAGCGCACGGGCCAGTTGGGCGGCGTCGAGTTCGACGATCTTGATCTTCTTGGGATTCTCGGCGATGTCGAGCGGCGTGGCGTTCACGCCATTCGTGCCGACGCCGGGCTTGAGCTTGATGACGCCCTGGGCGGCCAGCAGCAGCAGCGCGCGGTTTTCGTTCGACGGATCGTTGGGCACGGCAACCTTGGCGCCCGGCTGCAGGTCCTTGGGCGACTTCAGGCTCTTCGAGTAGATGCCCAGCGGCGAGATGTACGTGTAGCCGACGCTGACCATCTTGTAGCCGCGCTGCTTGATCTGGCTGTCGAGGTACGGCTGGTGCTGGAAGCTGTTGGCGTCCAGGTCGCCGGCGTCCAGCGCGGCGTTCGGCTGCACGTAATCGTTGAATTCGACGATCTTGACGTTCAGGCCGTTTTTCTTGGCCACCTTCTGCACCACCTGCCAGACTTCGGCGTCGGGGCCGCTGACGGTGCCAAGGCGCATCGTCTGTTCCTGGGCCGCCGCGTTGCCGGCAGCCATCACACCCAGCGCCACGGTAGCGGCGGCCAGGGTCTTCGTGATCGAGAGCATCTTCATAGGTCTTGTTTTTTCCTGGGAATCGAGGAGCGGCGCACCGGGTAGGTGCGGCCGAGGCGCAAGCTTACCGCAATGTTCCGGGTGCCGAGGGGGCGCCAGCGGGCCCGCAACCGTGTAAACTCCCCGCTTTTTCCGATTCTGGCGACATGACGCAAGTGCCACAGCGCACGGGCCTCAGCGGCCCGAAACTGGTGCGCCTGCTGGCGCGCCTGACCGACGCCGGGGCCCCCGGCGCCGCGCCGTCGCTGTCGGCGGAGATCAGCCGCTGGCTGGGCTGGACCGATGCCATCGCGCTGTCCGCCGCGCTGAACGGCAGCCCGCCCGAAGTGGCGTCCGGAGCGCCCGCCGCGCGCGGCCTGGCGGGCGAGGCGGCCGGCCGGCACGTACGCGCGACGCTGACCGCCGCCATCACGGGGCAAGGCGCCGCGTCGGACAGCCGCCGCAGGGTGCCGGCGCGCCTGGCGGCGCCTGACGCGGCCGAATCCGACTTTGCCGACCATCGCCAGCGCTACGTGGCGCTGCAGCAGCAGATGGAGCGCGAGATCGGCGGCCTGCGGGCGCGGCTGCGCACGTCGCTGGCCGCGCGCACGCCGCAGGCGGGCCGGCTGGCGATGCTCGACACCGTCATGGAACAGGTGCTGGGCGCGCGCGAGCAGGCCGTGCTTGCCGCCGTGCCGGGGCTGCTGGAACCGCATTTCACAAGGCTGCGCGCCGCGGAGGGCGCGTGGCTCAACGTATTTCGCACGGACATGCAGAGCGTGCTGCTGGCCGAGCTGGAAATTCGCTTCCAGCCGGTGGAAGCGCTGCTCGCGGCCCTGCGCGATACCTGACCGACCGACATGAACAGACACCTCACCTCCCTCGCCGCCCCCGTCGTCTTCCTGGCCGGCCTTGCCGTTGTCGGCTGGGTTGGCGCCGGCTACGCGGGCACGAATGCGCTGGCGCTAGCCGTCACGCTGCTGATCGGCGGCTTCTATGTCGGCGGCGCGCTGGAACTGCATCGCTACCGGCAGGCCACGCCGACGCTGACCGCCGCCATCGCCGCGCTCTCGACGCCGCCGGCCAGCCTCGGGGCATGGCTGGATCGCCTGCACCCGAGCCTGCGCAACGCGGTGCGCCTGCGCGTGGAAGGCGAGCGCGTGGCGCTGCCCGGCCCGGCCATGACGCCTTACCTCGTCGGGCTGCTGGTGCTGCTGGGCATGCTCGGCACGTTCCTCGGCATGGTCGGTACGCTGCGCAGCACCGGCGTGGCGCTCGAAGGCGCCGCCGACCTGCAGGCCATCCGCGCGTCGCTGGCGGCGCCGGTCAAGGGGCTGGGCTTTGCGTTCGGCACGTCGGTGGCGGGCGTGGCCACGTCGGCCATGCTCGGGCTGCTGTCGACGATGGCGCGCCGCGAGCGTGTGCAGGCGGCGCAACTGCTCGACGAACAGCTTGTCACCACGCTGCGCGGGTTCTCGCGCCATCACCAGCACGACGCGGTGTTTGCGCTGCTGCAACGGCAGGCCAAGCTGATGCCGGCCCTGGTCGACCGGCTCGACACGATGGCGACCACGCTGGCCAGCCAGCACGAGGCGCTGGGCCAGCGGCTGGCGGACGGCCAGGACGCGTTCCACGCCCGCACCGACGCCGCCTACGCGCGGCTGGCCGAGACCGTCGGCGCGTCGCTCAAGGACGGCATTGCCGACAGCGCCCGGGCAGCCAGCGCCGCGATCCAGCCCGCCGTCGATACGACCATGGCCGGCCTCGCCCGCGAGGCATCCGCGCTGCGCGACGCGATCACGCTGACCGTGCAGCAGCATCTGGACGGCACCGCCGCCCGCTTCGAATCCACCACGGCCGCCGTGGTCGATACCTGGCGCGCGTCCCTGGCCGACCATCGGCAGGCCAATGGCGCGCTCGCGGCCGACCTGCGCGCGACGCTGGACGGCTTCGGCGAGACCTTCGCGCAGCGCTCGGCGGCGCTGGTCGATGGCATCGGCGCCCGCCTGGACACGGCCACGGCCGACGCGGCGCGCACCTGGGATGCGGCGCTGTCACGCCTGGCCGATACCGGCACCTCGCTGGCCAGCGCCAACCGCGCGGCCATGACCGACGCATCGTCGGCGTTCTCGCAGCACGCCGCCGCCTTTGCCGCGCAGGCCACCGACTTCGCCGGCACGGTTCGCCAGTCCCATGCCGACCTCCACGCGCAACTGGCCGCGCAGGAGACGGCTCGCCAGTCGACGCTGGACAGCCGCGACGCGGCCCGTCTTGCGGCGTGGCAAGAGGCGCTGGCCGCCATGGCGAGCACGATGCGCGAGCAATGGCAGGCCGCCAGCGCCCAATCGGCCGCCGACCAGCGGGCCGTGCGCGACGCGCTGTCGCAAAGCGCCCGCGACATCGCCACGCACGCGCAGGCCCATGCCACGGGCACGCTGGCCGAGATCGACCACCTGCTGCAGGCTGCCGCGTCGCTGCAGGCCGATCTGGCCGCGCGCGACGCCCAGCGCCTGACGGCCTGGCAGGACACGCTGGCCACCATGGCCGCCACGATGCGCGACGAATGGCAGGCCGCGAGCACGGCGTCGGCCGGGCAGCAGCGCGCACTCCATGACGCGCTGGCCGACACCGCGCGCGAAATCGCCACGCACACGCAGCAGCAGGCCAGCGACACGATTGCCGAGGTCGCCCGCCTGGCGCAGATCGCCACCGAAGCGCCCAAGGCGGCCGCCGAGGTCATCGCCGAGCTGCGCCAGAAACTGACCGACGGCATGGCGCGCGACAACGCGATGCTGGAAGAACGCGGCCGGCTGCTGGAAACGCTCGGCACGCTGCTGGACGCCGTGAACCACGCGTCGACCGAGCAGCGCGCGGCGGTGGACGGGCTGGTCACCACCACGGCCGACCTGCTGGACCGGGTGGGCACGCGCTTCACCGAGCAGGTGGCGCAGGAAACCGGCAAGCTCGACGGCATCGCCGCCCGCATCACGGGCAGCGCGGTGGAAGTGGCAAGCCTGGGCGAAGCCTTCGGCATGGCGGTGCAGATGTTCAGCGCGTCGAACGACAAGCTGGCCGAGCACCTGGCGCGCATCGAGGCCGCGCTCGACAAGTCGATGGCGCGCAGCGACGAGCAACTGGCCTACTACGTGGCCCAGGCGCGCGAGGTGGTGGACCTGAGCATGCTGTCGCAGAAGCAGATCCTGGAAAACCTGCAGCAGTTCGCCGCCCGGCAGGCTGGCGCCGAAGCCGCATGACGGACGATCACGACGCCGGCGTGGAGACCACCGTCCCGGCCTGGGCGGTGTTTGGCGACCTGATGTCGGTCATGCTCGGCGCCTTCGTGCTGGTGCTGCTGGGCGTGATTGGCGTGCAGATGGAGCTGTCGGCACGGCTGGAAAAGGAAGTGAAGCAGCGGCAGGAAGAACTGCAGCGGCGCCAGACGCTGGAGCAGGCGCTGGCCGGGCCGCTGGCGGCGGGCCGCGTCACGCTCAAGGACGGCCGGATCGGCATCAGCGGCAACGTGCTGTTCGCGGTGAACTCCGACCAGTTGCAGCCAGAGGGCCAGGCGCTGCTCAAAAGCCTGGCGGCGCCGCTGTCGGCTTACCTGGGTGCGCGCGATGAAATTCTGATGGTCAGCGGCTTTACCGACGACCGGCAGGTGCGCGAAGGCAACCGCCGCTTTGCCGACAACCTGGAGCTGTCGGCGCAGCGCGCGCTGACCGTGACGCGCGCGCTGATCGATGCGGGCGTGCCGCCGGTGTCGATCTTCTCCGCCGCGTTTGGGGCGCAGCAGCCGGTGGCGCCCAATGCCACCGAAGAAAGCCGCGCCAAGAATCGGCGCGTGGAAATCGCGCCGGTGCCGCGCGTGTCGGCCGGGGGCCAGAAGCCGCATGCATGAGGACGCCCAGCCCGATCCGCGCGCCCGGCTGGATGCCTGGCGGCTGTCCGGCGCCGACCGCGCGGACCCGGTGCGCTTCTGCCTGATCGACGCGATGGCGCGACGCGCGGCTGGCTTCGACGGCGAAGCACGGCGGTGGCTCGACGCGCGGCTGGCGGCGCTGGTGGCGGCTTACGGAGAGGCGATCGAGCGGGACGCGGCCGGCGAAGCTTCCGTATGCGAGGCATCGCCCTCGCCCACGGGCGCGCTGGCGGACCTCGCGGCGCTGACGGCGCGACTGGCGCGCGGCGCGGACGTCGACACCTGCCCGCCCACTGCATCGCCAACGGCGCCCACGGCGCCTACGTCACCGACCCCGTCGAACACCCTCCCCCGCGGCGCGGCCGCCGAGCCAGCGCTGGCCGACTACTTCCGCGACACCTGGGCGCGTGTCAGCGTCGAGCGGCAACTGCGCCAGTCGCAGGCGCACGTGCCCGACAACGCCGGGCCGCTGAACACCAACCATCTGGTGCACCGCGCGCTGTCGCTGATGCGCGAGGTCTCGCCCGGCTATCTCGAACAGTTCCTGTCGTACGTCGATGCGCTGTCCTGGCTGGAAGGCATGCATGCCATCCCGCTGGTGCCCGAGCGCAAGGCCCGGACCCGGGGCGGCAAGGTCGGCAACGGCTGAACGCGCCGCCAGCCTGCGCTGGCCGGGCGCTCAGTGCGCCGGCGTCAGCGACGTGCGCACGGCCTTCACATTGCGCTCGGTGACGGGCGCCGCGTGGTTGCTCCATCCCTGCCGCAGGAACGTGGCCAGCTCGGCCACTTCGGCATCGTTCATCCGATGGGCAAAACCCGGCATCACCAGGATCGACGGCGCCTTGGCCGTGGACGGCGTGCGCGCGCCGGCCAGGATCACGTTGACCAGCGCGGTCGGACTGTCGGCGTTGACGACGGTGGCGCCGTCCACGCGCGGGAACACGCGCTCGGCGCCCTTGCCCGTCACGAAGTGGCAGGCCGCGCAGTTGTCGAGATACAGCCGCTCGCCCAGCGTCAGGTTCCTGGCCGCGGTCAGCTTGCGGATCGTGGCGTCGGCGCCCTGCGGCTTCACGGCGGCGGACGCGGCCGGCACCGGCGGCAGGCTCTTCAGGTAGGCCGCAATCGCGGACAGGTCCACCGGACGCATATGCGAGGTGCTGTGCTCGACCACGGCCGTCATCTCGCCCGCCACGGCCGCCGTGCGGTTGCGGCCGGTCAGCAGGTAGTCGACGATGTCCTGGTCGGTCCAGTGCGGCATGCCGCGCAGCGACGGCACGGGCCAGCCGTTCAGATCGCCGCCGGCCAGGTACTGCGCGTCGGCGCTGGAATCGGCCTTCTCGTTCATGGCGATGCCGCGCGGCGTGTGGCAGCTGCTGCAGTGGCCCAGCCCTTCCACCAGGTAGGCGCCGAGCTTGACCTGGTCGGTCCAGGCCGCGCGCGGCTGGAACGGCTTGTCCGACGTGAACACGTAGTTCCACACCGCCATGCCCCAGCGCAGGTTGAACGGAAAGTCCATGCTGGTCTGGGGCGGCTGCGCGCTGCTGGGCGCCACGCCTTCCATGAAGAATGCGTAGAGCGCGTGGATGTCCGCGTCCGTCACCTTGCGGTAGTTCGGGTACGGCATGGCCGGGTACAGGTGCTGGCCATCGGCGCGCACGCCCTTGCGCACCGCGTCGGCAAACTGCTTCTCGGTGTACTGGCCGATGCCATGCTGGCGGTCGGGCGTGATGTTGGTGGCGTAGATGATGCCGTGGCCGCTGTCGATGGGCAGGCCGCCGCTGTACGCGGGCTTGCCCGGCGCGCTGTGGCAGGCCATGCAGTCGCCCACGCGGGCCAGGTAGGCGCCGCGCTGGATCAGCGCCGGGTCCGAGGCGGCCAGCGCCGACGACGCCGCGCCTAACGTGGCGGCCATGGCCGCGGCGGTCGCGGCGGCATTGAAGAGGGAACGGAAAAGGGTCATGGTCGTCTCGGTCAGGCTTGCACCAGCGGTCCCGGGTTCTTGAGGTACTGCTTCTTGATGGCGTCCGCGGCCATCAGCGTGATGGCGCCGATCGTGGCGGTGGGATTGGCCTGGAAGTTCTGCGGAAACGCGTTGCCGCCGGGCACGAAGACGTTGTGGACGTCCCACGACTGCAGGTAGCGGTTCAGCGCCGAGTCGCGCGGCGACATGCCCATGATCGCGCCGCCCACGTTGTGGGTCGACACGTACTTGGTGATGTCCCAGTGCGAATCGAGCGCCAGGAAGCTCTCCGACATCACGTCCGGCTTCATCTCCTTTGCAATCTTCAGCACGATCTCGCGCAGGTAGCGCTGGAGCTTCAGCTCGTTCTCGCGCCAGTCGAACGTCATGCGCAGCAGCGGCTGGCCCCACGGGTCCTTGTAGCGCGGGTCCAGGTCCAGGTAGTGGCCGCGGTACGACATGCACGTGGTCGTGATGCTGATCTTCATCGAGCGGCCGTACCAGTCCACCATGCCCTCCTTCCAGCCCTTGCCCCAGCCTGGCGTGCCGGGCGGCAGCGCCGTGCCGATGGGCGCGCCGGTTGCCTGCGAGCTATGGATCTTGGCGCCGCCGATGAAGCCCAGCGACGGGCCGTCGAAGTTGCCCGGCGAGATGTCGTTGAACATCTCGCCCGTGGCGCCGGCCGTGGCGAACGGGTTGAAGTGCTTGTCCTTGAAGAACAGCGTGGCGCCGCCGTTGCTCAGGAACGCGTAGTTGCGCCCCACCGTGCCGGTTTCGGACACCGGGTCGTACGGCTTGCCGATGCCCGACAGCAGCATCAGCCGCACGTTGGCGAACTGGAAGCTCGACAGCACGACGATCTTTGCCGGCTGGAACACCTCCTTGCCGTGCTCGTCGATGTAGGTCACGCCGCGCGCGGTCTTGCGGTCCTTGTGCAGGTCCACGCGGATCACGTTGGCGTTCACGCGGTACGAGAAGTTCGGCATGCGCTTGACCACATCCAGCACGGTGGTCTGCGGCGACGCCTTCGAGTAGTTCAGGCACGGGTACTTGCTGCAGTAGCCGCAGTAGTTGCACGGAGCGAGCTGGGCGCCGTACGGGTTGGTCCAGGCCCGCGACACGTTGGCCGACGGGTTCGGGAACGGGTGGTAGCCCAGCTTGCGCGCCGTCTCCGCGAACATCGAACAGTTCAGCGTGTCTTCCAGCGCGGGCAGCGGATACGGGTTCGAGCGCGGGCCTTCGAACGGGTCGCCGCCGGGCTGGATCTGGCCGCGCAGGTTGCCGGTGTTGCCAGACAGGCCGCAGACCTTGTCGAAGAAGTCGTAGTACGGCTCGATCTCGTCCCACGTGAACGGAAAGTCCTTGATGCGCATGTCGGCGTCGAGCGTGCCGCGCCGGTAGGCCTGGTCGGCGTAGGTCTTGAGCTTGAGGTCGGTGGGCGTCGGGCGGATCAGCACGCCAGTCCAGTGCAGGCCCGACCCGCCCACGCCGGTGCCGGGCGCGAAGGCGCCCCACTTGCGCGTGGGCAGCGCGGTCTCGTCCTGCTTGTAGCGTACGGTCAGCGCGGCATCGCGCGGCGTGGCAAAGACCTTGTTGCGCGTGGCATAGCCGTACTGGTCGGCGGGCTTTGGGTAGGCAAAGTCCTCGGGTGGCCGGTCCGGGCCGCGCTCTAGCGCGCGCACCTTGAGGCCGGCCTGGGCCAGTTCGATGGCCATCAGCGAACCGGCCCATCCAAGGCCGACGATGACGACGTCGACGTCGTCGTTGGTGATCTGGGGCATATGACGTGCTTGTGCTGGGCGTGAAGCGGGCCACGGCGCGGCCGGGTGCGCCTCACGCGGAAATTGGGAAAGACAGTGGACGGAGCGGCCGGACGGACGGCTGGCGCGCTCAGGGGATCAAGCGCTCAGGCCCTCAGGCCCGCTTGCCGCTCACGCTGACGGGGCCCAGCGGATAGGGGACGTTGTGCTGGTCCACCCACTCGATGTACTGGGCGCGCGCGCCGGGGAAGCCAATGGCGACCCAGGCCTTCATGTCCTTGTTGCCGCCGTACATCGGATCGGCCAGGTAGCCGTTCTTGGTATCGCCAAGCAGTTGCGAGAAGAACTGCGACGCCTTGAGGCTGCTCTCGCCCAGCGCGGTGAAGTCGATGGTGTCTTTCTGCAGCGCGGTCAGCAGTGCGTCCTGGTCGGCGCTCGACAGGCGGTGGAACGGCTGGCCGTGGCGAGCCGTGGCCGCCTGCTGCACCAGCGCGATGCCGCGCCGGTAGACGTCCTGCGGCGCGTACGGCAGCTGGAAGCCCAGCGTTTTGGGCGCGGCCACGTTGTGCGGGCCCTGCAGGTAGATGTCGTCGCCCAGGCCGCCCTTGAGCTGCTGGTCGATGAAAACGGGGACATTGGTTTCCAGCGCGCCCGGCCCCTTCCCTTCGGCCGGGATCAGGCGGTCGCAGGCGGCCAGGATGAACTGCCACTCGGGCGCGCTGAAGAAGACGGGCTGGTAGTGCTGCAGATGCACGTCCTCCAGGCCCTTGGCGCGGAGATCGTGAAGCGGAATGGTGGCGACCGGCACGGCAACCGCGGTCGCCTTCAGGAAGGCACGACGTGAGAACGGGGGCGTAGACATGTGAGGTCCGTGGTTATCAGGCGTTGTCCCCACGCGGATCTCTGTTTGGCGCCGCTATTGACGTCCCGGACCCGTCTCACGCTGGAAAAGGTCGGTCATCGTACATCCAAATTGTTATGGAATGCAATGATTTGATTGCTAATGAATTGTGCATGGGACGGGACAATGGCGACTCCCTCGTCCGACGGACCCCGGACCGTCAGGATTCCCGGCCGCGGCGCACGTGGGTGGCGCGGCCGCCGGGCTCGGCCAGGCTCTGTTCGACCACGCGCAGCACTTCCCTTGCGGTGTTTTCCGAATGCGCGCGGAGGATGGATGCCAGACGCGGCCGCCCTGGCTCGCGTAGCGCCGCCATGATGGCGTCGTGCTCTTCGTGAGACTCCTGCCACCGCAACTGGTCGGCATTGGCGGCACCACGGGCGCGGTGCACCTTGCTCATCAGCGTTGCATAGATCCCCGACAGCACGGCGTTGCCGACGCTGTCGACGATCATCTGGTGGATTTCCTGGTTGATGCGGAAGTAGTCGGTACGCTTGCCGGCCGCATGGGCGTCGATCATGGCCTGGTGCTTGCGCTCGATTCTTGCCAGCGCGGCATCGCCCAGCCGATTGGCGACCAGTTCGCCCGCATGCGCCTCCAGGCCGTGCAGCGTTTCGAAGGTCTGCCGCAGTTCGTCCAGGTCCAGCGGCGCCACGCGATAGCCGATGTACTGCCGGTGCAGCACCAGCCCTTCGGCCACCAGCACCTTCAGCGCCTCGCGCAATGGCGTCTTCGAAACGTCGAAGGCGTCGCACAGCGATTTCTCGTCGATGCGTGCCCCGGGAGGCAACTCGCCCTCCTGGATCATCGTGCGCAGACGCGCCGCAATCTCGGCGGCCATGCCCAGCGTGCGCAGGCGGGCGGTTTTGGGTAACGCTTGTGTCACGGACATCACCAGAACGGGGAATCTGCACCAGACGGAAGACTATCACACCGAATTGGTGCTTACTCTATATCTATATTTTTCAATAACTTAGCGGCGTTGTAATTACCGATTACGTATCCTATACTCGCTCCAGTTGCGCGACACCCTGACACGAAACATCCAGACAACACAGTACCCAGGAGCAAGGAGACCCCCGTCATGCCACCCACCAGTCAGGCCGCCACGATGACCCCTGCACGCAGCGGCGTCCGTTGGAAGATCTTCCTGATGATGCTGTTCCTCATCGCCATCAACTACATCGACCGCGCGTCGCTGTCCGTGGCCATGCCACTGATCGCCAAGGAGTTCGACCTCAGCCCCGCGATGCAGGGGCTGATCCTGAGTTCGTTCTTCTGGACCTATGCCCTCATGCAGGTGCCGGGGGGCATGCTGGCCGACAAGTACAAGCCGCGCATCGTGATTGCGTCCGCCACGGTGTTCTGGGGCGCGTTCCAGGCGCTGGCCGCGGTGTGCACCAACGCCACGTCCCTGCTGCTGACCCGCCTGGGCCTGGGCGCCGCCGAAGCGCCGATCTACCCGGCGGGCGGCAAGCTCAATGCCATCTGGATGACCCAGAACGAACGCGGCCGCGGCGCGACGCTGCTGGACGGCGGCGCCCCGCTGGGCGCGGCACTGGGCGCCATCATCATTACGTGGCTGATTGCCGCACTCGGGTCGTGGCGCCTGGCCTTCGTGGTGGCCGGCGTGGGCACCGTCATCGCCGGGGCCATGGCATGGTGGTACATCCGCAACTCGCCGCGCGAGCATGCGGGCGTCAACGAGCTGGAAGCGCGCTACATCGAGGAAGCCCAGGCCAATGAAAACCGTGCCGAGCCGGCAAACCTGTCGGGCCGGTCGCTCGATTTCTTCAAGTACCGCTCGGTCTGGTGCATGGCCATCGGCTGGATGTGCTTCAACACCGTGTTCTACGGGCTGCTGACCTGGATGCCGAACTACCTGAACAAGGTGCATGGCTTCGATATCAAGGCCATGGGCGGCGCCAGCTTCATCATCTTCTTCTGCGGCTTCATCGGCGAGCTGATCGGCGGCTGGATTGCCGACAAGTGGAAGGAAGCGGGCGGCCGGCCGAACGTGGTGATGCGCACGCTGTTCGGCATTGCCGCCGTGGTCGCCACGGTCTCGATCTTCTCCGTGGCGTATGTGACGAACCCGGTCGCAGTGGTGGCCCTGCTCTCCTCCACGCTGTTCTTCCTGCGCTGGTGCGGCCTGTTCTGGTGCATCCCGTCGATCCTGGGCACCCGGAACAAGATCGGCTTCCTGGGCGGCGTGATGAACCTGGGCGGCAACATCGGCGGCATCACCGTGCCGATCATCGTCGGGATGATCGTGCAGTTCACGGGCTCGTACTTCCTCGCCCTGATGTTCTTTGCTGCCGCTGGCGTCGGGCTGCTGCTGGCATCCACGGCCATCGACTACGAGAAGAAGCTTCCGGTCTGATTCAGCGACCACCCCGAACAACAAGACCCACACCAACTTGAGGCACTGCGCCCAGACAGTGCCCGACAACTCCTGAGAACCCACCATGAGCAAGAAAACCCGTCTCGGCATGCTGACGCCGTCGTCCAACACCGCGCTGGAGCCCATTACCAGTGCGATGGTCAGCGGCCTGCCCGGCGTCAGCGCGCATTTCTCGCGCTTCACGGTCACCGAGATTTCGCTGAGCAACCAGGCACTGGGCCAGTTCGACCTGGAGAAGATCCTGGCGGCGGCCCGGCTGCTGGCCGACGCCCGCGTCGATGTCATCGCCTGGAACGGCACCTCGTCGGGCTGGCTCGGCTTCGACCGAGACCAGGCGCTGTGCCGGCAGATCACGGAAGCCACGGGCATCCCGGCCACCACCTCGGTGCTGGCGCTCAACGAGATCCTGGAGATCACGGGCGCGCGCCGCTTCGGGCTGGCCACGCCGTACCTGGCCGACGTGCAGGAACGCATCGTGGCCAACTACCAGCGCAGCGGCTTCGATTGTTCGGCCGAACGCCACCTGGGGCTCCAGGTGAACTACAGCTTTGCCGAAGTCGAAGCAGACACCATTCGCCGGATGGTGCGCGAACTTGCCGCGGAAAACGTGCAGGCCATCACCACGTTCTGCACGAACCTGCACGCGGCCCACCTGGCCGAGGAGCTGGAGGCCGAGACCGGCATCCCGCTCTACGACACGATCTCCACGGTCGTCTGGAGTTCGCTGCGCCTGGCCGGTGTCGACACCCGCGACGTGAAGGGCTGGGGCCGCCTGTTCCAGGAAGTCCACTAAGCGCGAAGCACCGGAGAGTGATGACCATGACTGCAGACAACAATCTCGACCTCGTGATCCGCAATGCGGACGTGGTCACCGCTTCCGATCGCTTCCGCTGCGACATCGGCGTACGCGGCGGCAAGATCGTTTCACTTGGCCACGGCTTGCCCGCCGCGCGGCAGGAAGTCGACGCCACCGGCCTGCTGGCCCTGCCCGGCGGCGTTGACGGCCACTGCCACCTGGACCAGCCCATGCCCGAGGGCATGCGCATGGCCGACGACTTTTTCACCGGCACCCGGGCGGCCGTGTGCGGGGGGACGACCACCGTCATCCCTTTCGCGGCGCAGGAAAAGGGACAGTCCCTGAAAGCCGCGGTGGCCGATTACCACCATCGCGCGGAAGGCCGCGCCGTGATCGACTACGCGTTTCACCTGATCGTCGCCGACGCCACGCCCACGGTCCTGCGCGAGGAATTGCCCGCGCTCATCCGCCAGGGCTACAGCTCGTTCAAGGTGTACATGACCTACGACGACCTGAAGCTGTCCGACCGTGAAATGCTGGAAGTCCTGGCCGTGGCCCGCGAGAATCAGGCGCTGGTGATGGTGCATGCCGAGAACGCCGACTGCATCTCGTGGCTGACCGACAAGCTGACCGGCGAAGGCCGCCTGGCCCCGCGCTTCCACGGGCTTGCACGGCCGGCCGTGGTGGAACGCGAAGCCACCCATCGTGCCATCTCGTTCGCCGAACTGGTCGACGTGCCGATCCTGATCGTCCATGTGTCGGGAAAGGAAGCCATCGAGCAGATTCGCTGGGCGCAGGGCCGGGGACTGAAGATTCTGGCGGAGACCTGCCCGCAATACCTTTATCTCACTGCCGAGGACATGGGCCTGCCCGGTGACGATGGCTACGAAGGTGCCAAGTGCGTGTGCAGCCCGCCGCCGCGCGATCCCGAGAACCAGGCCGCCGTCTGGCGCGCGCTGGCAAACGGCGTGTTCAGCGTGTTCTCGTCGGATCACGCGCCCTTCAACTATGACGATCCGCAAGGCAAGAAGCTTGGCGGCGGCCCGCAACCGTTCGACCACATCCCCAACGGTGTGCCCGGCATCGAGACGCGGCTGCCGCTGCTGTTCGATGGCGTCCAGCGCGGCAAGCTGTCCCTGCACCAGTTCGTGGAGCTCACGTCATACCGGCCGGCAAGAATCTATGGCCTCTACCCGCGCAAGGGGACCATCGCCATCGGCGCCGACGCGGACATCGTGTTGTGGGATCCCGAGCGCAAGGTGCGCATCACCAACCGCAATCTGCACCATGCCGTCGACTACACGCCCTATGAAGGCACGGAAGTCACGGGCTGGCCCATGACCACGTTCTCTCGCGGCGAGATGATCGTGCGGGATGGCGAGTACCTGGAGCCCACCGCCGGACGCGGGCGGTTCCTGGAAGCAGGACAACCCGAGCTTTGACGCATGACAGTGGCAGCCATGAATATCCTGATCGTCAATCCCAACATCAGCGAATCCGTCAGCGACCTCATCTACGCAGAGGCAAAGCGCACGGCGTCGCCCGACACGCACCTGACCATGGCCACTGCCAGCTTTGGCGTGGCCTATATCGAAACCCGATTCGAAGCCCTGGTGGGCGGCTACGCCACGGCGTGCGCGGCCGCCGAGCGCGCGGGCACCTTCGATGGGCTCATCGTCGCGGCATTTGGTGATCCGGGCCTTGCCGGCATCAAGGAACTGTTCGACGTGCCGGTCGTGGGCATGACCGAGGCCGCATTGGCCAGCGCATGCCTGCTCGGCCAGCGCTTTTCCATCATCGCGATCTCCCATCGCATCGAGGCGTGGTACAGGGAGTGCGTGGCGGCCAACGGGCTCGCCTCCCGGCTGGCGAGCATCCGATCGTTGCAATCGCCGTTGCGCGACATCGGGAGTGTCCAGCAGGACCACACGCGTGCGCTCGAAGACATGAGCCTGCGGGCAGTCCGCGAAGATGGTGCCGACGTCATTATTGTCGCCGGTGCGCCGCTTGCGGGGCTGGCGCGGGCCCTGCAGGGCAAGATACCCGTGCCGGTGGTGGACGGGGTCAGCAGCGCGGTGCGCCATTGCGAGTCGCTGCTGGCATTGCGCGCCGGTCACAGCCAGGAAGGCAGCTTTGCCAGGCCGCCAAGGAAGCCGAACAGCGGACTTCCTGCGGCGCTGGCGTCATTGCTGGCCTGACGGCGCGCGTGGCGCCAAGCCACCTAGATACTGAACTCCGGGCTGCCGAAGCGCGCCAGCAGCGACTCGATGAGCGCCATGTCCTGCGTGGTCGGCGTGCGGTCTTCCACGGCGCGCGACGGGCCGCAGTAGGTGGCCGTCACGTGGCGGCGCACCGTCAGCACGCCGGTTTCCGGCGGCGCCACGTCGACCCCGGGCCACGGGGTGCGGCGGTAGCTGCCGGCGATCCATCCGCCCGGGGTCAGGTGCAGTTCTTCCCATTCTTCGTTGTTCGACATGGCTGGTTCTCCTATGGTGTTCGGGTGGTCAGGCAAGGCGGCCTGGCTCGGTGACGCGATGGTGTTGCTGCCGCATGCGCACGGCCACACGCTCGCCGGCCTGGCGGGCCGCCTGCTTGGCTTTGGTTTCGGAGCGGTGCGTGGCGTGCCGCATCGACACGTTGGCGACGACATGCTCGGCGCCGTTGCGGTACTCCGAGATCATGTAGTTGGCAAACCAGACGCCCGGGGCTTGCTGGATGGGGTACACCGAAACGGTGAACGGCGTGATACCTGGATTCAAATTGTTCCTGTCTCTTTGGGGCACGCGATCGGGTGGCGTCATCGGGCACCACGCGGTTCGTGCGTGTGCGCTGGACGGCCGTCGGGAGCCATTGGAAAAAATCAGTGCCGCTCGCGCGCGTTGGCGGAGACGGAAGACTGGCGTGAGAGGGACCTGGCTTTCGCTGCCCGACGGCCAGAAATGGGCGCGTCAGTCGCGGAGCGGGCGTTGCCGCAGGTCAGATAGAGTTGTGGGCACTGTCACGGCGAAACAGCCGTGTGCCAGCCCGAGAGGCCGCGCATGCGCTTTTTCAGGACGATGTCTGGCGGCCGCACCTTGGCGCCGAGCGATATCGGCACGTTGCAAGGCCGTGCATGATACCACCTATCGCGATGCACGGCCGGCGGGCGCCCGTGGCGCCGCGCCCTGCCGCGTGGCGCGATCACAATCCGCTGATCGACTTCCCGGGCACCAGGCCGGCCACGATGTCCTCGCCATGGCGCACGGCAGCGCGCTTGGCCTGGCCCAGATCGTCCCATTGGATGTCGGGCACGGCGAAGACGCGGCCGTTCTCGGCACCGGGCACTTCGCCTTCGCGGCAGATCACCACGGAAGCGCTGTAGGACCGGTCCGGCCGGCGCTCGTTCCATTCGCGCGGCGGGTCGTACTTGTACACCAGCGGGTAGATGTCGAAGCCGTTGATGTTTCCAGAAGGACGGGCGTCCATGGCAAATCTCCCGATGGGTGTGTAGTCGCCCCACTCTACGCCTGATTGCGGAGATACGGGAGATATTCGCGCCAGTCGGGCAGATCGGGGGCAGGACCGGCCAGAAACCGACCGATGCGCCCCATTCCGGCCGCTACGGCCTACTGCGTCACCACCGCAATCGCCGGCGCGTTCTGCCAGCCGCCACCCAGCGCCAGGAACAGGTTGATCTGGTCCATCGCCACCTGGGCGTCGGACGCGGCCAGCGCGGCGTCGGTGTTGGCCAGCGTGCGGTCGGCGTCCAGGCTCTGCAGGTACGGCGAGCGGCCGGCCTGCCACAGCATGCGGTTCTGGCGCGCGGCCTCGTCGGCCTTGTCGCGGGCGGCGCGCAGCGATGCGTTGCGCTCCAGCTCGTGGGTGTAGGCCGACAGCGCGCCCTGCGTCTCGCGCAGCGCCTTGAGCACCACGCCGTCGAAATGGGCGAGCGCCCCTTCCGCGCCAAACTCCATGTTGTGGATGCGCGCGCGCGTGCCGCTGGTGGGAATCGTCCACGAGATCGCCGGGCCCCAGCCCCAGTGGGCCGTCGGCGCCTGCCCCAGGTGGTCCAGGATGCCGGTGAAGCCCGCCGACGCGCCGATGCGGATCTGCGGGTACAGGTCGGCCGTCGCCACGCCGATCTTCGCGGTGGCCGATGCCAGCTCGCGCTCGGCCTGCCGCACGTCCGGGCGCCGCTTGAGCAGTGCCGTGCCGTCGCCCACGGGCAGCGGCTGCTTCAGCGCGGGCACGTGCTCGCAGGCCACGCTCTTGACGTCCAGCGCCATCGGCGGCTTGCCCAGCATCACGGCCAGCCGGTAGGCCGCGCCCTCCTGCTCGGCGCGATACCGGGGCAGCACGGCGCGCAGCGTGTCGGCCTGGGCCTGGGCGCGCAGCAAGTCGGTCGGCTGGCCGCGTCCGGCGTCGACCAGCTTCTGCGCCAGCTTCACGCCGCGTTCCTGCAGATCGAGCTGATGCTGGGCCACGTGCAACTCGTGCGTGGCCGTGCAGCCCTGCACGTAGGCGCGCACGGTCTCGGCCACCACGCCCACGCGCGCCTGGTCCAGCGCGGCATGGCTGGCCTGCGCGGCCGCCAGCGCGGCCTCGTCGGCGCGCTTGAGCTTGCCCCAGAAGTCGATCAGGTACGACACCTCGAAGCCGATGTCGCCGAAGTTCATCGCCGGGATCTTCTCCTCGTGCAGCAGCGGCTCGCCGGCAATCTGGCCGCGCTCGGCGCTGGCGCGGAACTTCGCTTCGGGCAGGTTCTCGGCTTCCACCTCGTGGTAGACGGCGATCGACCGCTTCAGGTTGGCCGCCGCCACGCGCAGGTCCGTGTTGGCGACCAGCGCCTGCTGCACGAGTTCGTCGATGCGGGGGTCGTCGTAGAGGCGCCACCAGTCGGTGGGCACGTCGGCAATCGACACCGCGTCGCTGTCGGCATGGGCGAACGGGCCGTTGGCCGCGGCCGACTTGACGGCCGCCGCGTCGGGCACCTTGTGGTCGGGGCCAACGGTCATGCAGGCGGCCAGCGCCAGCGGCATCATGGCCGCCAGCGTGGCACGGGCAAGGCGATTCACTGCAGCACTCCGGTTGCGGGCGCGCCCTTGCCGGCCAGCGCGACCTTGTCTTCAGCGGCATCGCGTGCCGCGGCCGGCGCGGCAGGCTTGTCGGCCGTCTGGCCGCCGTCCTTGACGGACACCGTCGCGGTGCGGCCCGCCACCAAACGCACGTCCGCCGGCATCTGGTCGAAGTGGATGCGCACCGGCACGCGTTGCGCCAGACGCACCCAGTTGAACGTCGGGTTCACGTTGGGCAGCAGGTTCGAGCCATTGGTGCGGTCGCGATCCTCGATACCGGCCGCGATGCTCTGCACATGGCCATGCAGCACGCGCTTCTCGCCCATGATGCGGATGTCCACCGGGCTGCCGATATGGATGCCATGCAGCTTGGTTTCCTCGAAATAGCCTTCCACGTGGAACGACCGGGCGTCGACCATCGACAGCACCGGCTTGCCGGTCACCACGTAGTCGCCCAGGCGCGGCAGCCGGTCGTTGACGTAGCCTTCCACCGGGCTCAGCACCCTGGTGCGCGCCAGGTTCAGCTTCGCCACGCCGATGGCGGCATCGGCCTGCGCCAGCTGGGCCTCGCCCTGCTGCACCTTGGCCAGCCCTTCCTCGATGATTTCCTTGGACACCACCTCGGACAGCTTCTGGCTGCGCGATGCCTCGCGCCGCGCCTGGGCCAGATTGGCGCGCACGGCCGCGGCGGTGGCCTCGGCCTGGCGCAGCGCCAGCGCGTAGCGTTCGTGGTCGATCTCGAACAGCACGTCGCCGGCCTTCACATACTGGTTGTCCTTGACGGCGATGTGCGTGACCAGCCCCGAGACGTCGGGCGCCACCTGCACCACGTCGGCGCGGATATGCCCGTCACGGGTCCACGGGGCCACCGTGTAGTAGTCCCACAGGTGCTTGACGACAACCGCGCCAGCGGCGGTGACGGCCAGCGTCAGCACGACCGGCCCGAGCGAAGAGAGTCTGAGTTTCATGATTGCAGCGAAGGAACCAGCGCCACCACGCCACCGAGGACGATGGCGTACAGCGCCAGATTGAAGAGGGACCGATGCCAGACAAGCCGGTAGAACCCCACGCGCGACAGCACCGCGCGGGCCCCGCTCGTGATGACGAACGCGACGAGCATCCACACCAGCAGGCTGGGGATGAACACGCCATAGAGACTGATTTCACCGGGCATCATGCTTTTCCGGAAACGGTTGCCGGCACAGCCGGCGGAAACAGGGCCACCTGCATGTCGACCAGCGCGGCCAGCGCCACGGGCGACTGCACCTTCTGCCGGGCGTTGTCCAGCCGGGTGCGCAGCGCGGGCGGCGGCGCGTCGGCCGTGCCATCGAGCCGCGCCTTGTAGTAGCCGGCAATGCTGCGCAGCACGCGCCGCACCGCGTGGCGGGCATCGTCGGGCATGGCCGGCATCTCGCGTTGCAGCGCCAGCGCGGTCAGTTCCACGCGCACCTCGCTGAAGCCGTCGGACGAAACCTCGCTGGCGCTGGCGGCCAGCCGCGGCACCAGTTGCGCCAGGCGGTCGAGCATCCGGGCGCGCAGCCGCGTATGCGAGCCGGGGTCGCTGCCCAGCGCGTTCTCGGCGATGTCGCTCCACCCCGCCCGCACCAGCCGGCGCGTGGCGGCGCGGGTGCCGAACGGCCGCACCACCAGCGTCCACGCCAGCGCGAACGCGATGCCGGCGATGCCCGCCACATTGCTGTTCAGGAACGACTGGAAGTTGGCGCTGTAGGCGCCCTGGATGCCGATGTCGTTGGCGGTGACCACGGCCAGCGGCATGCCGATCATCGCCAGGCGCGGCTGCGCCACGAGCAGGCCGATGATCAGGTACGGCACCGCGAACATCAGCACCAGCATCTCGAAGTCGTGCGCCACCGGCAGCACCGCGAACAGCATCACCAGCGAGATCAGCAGGCAGACCAGGTTCCAGTTGAAGAACGACTGGATCATCGGCGCCGGTTCGTCCAGCGCGGCAAAGAAGCAGCACGAGATGGCGCCCAGCGCCACGGCACCGGCGCCATCGGCCCAGCCCGTGTGGATCCAGACCATGCCCATCGCGTAGATCGCCAGCGCCACGGTGACCACCGAGAACAGCAGCATGCCGTGGTCGTAGTGGCGCGCGCGGCCCACTTCCCAGCGCAGGAATTCGGGCACCCACTGGCCCTCGATGTGCTTGTCGCCCAGGCGGCGGCACAGCGTCACGCAATCGTGCCAGAGCGCCAGCATCTGCTGCAGCCGGTCTTCGGCGGCGGCAACCAGCGCCGCGTCCCAGCCCGGCTGGAGCGGCGTGGGCGACAGGACCGGCCGCGCACCATCGGCCGCGCCGGCCTGGATCCAGTCGCGCACGGCCCGCATCTGCGCGGCCAGCGGCGCCGGCACGCCACCGGCGGCCTGCAGCGATTCGACGATCGTGGCCAGCGACGACAGCACCGGTAGCAGCATCGTCATGCGGCCGCGCAGTTCGCGGGCGGCACGCACCCGTGCGGCGCTTTCGGCGTCGTAGCCAAGCTGGCTGATCAGTTGGTCGAGGGCAAGGATGTCGGCCGCCAGGCGGTGGCGGCTGTGGTGGCGCGACACTGCCGCGCCGGGCGTCGGCGACAGCATGTCCCCGGCCCACAGCGCCGCGTCGGCCATCCACTGGCGCGACTTGTCGCGCAGCACGTTGGCGACGCTGGCCGGAAACACCACCGCGCCCACCACGGCCGCGCACAGGATGCCCAGGCAGATTTCCTCGGCACGGGCCACGGCAAGGTCGAACACGGCGCCGGGGTTGTCCACGGAAGGCAGCGCGATCAGCGGCAGCGTGTAGGCGGCCAGCATGAAGACGTAGCTGCGCGGCGTGCGGTGCATCAGCGCCACATACAGCAGGCAGGCCACCCAGACGGCCACGGCGGCCATCAGCAGCGGCGGCGAGTTCACCAGCGGCGGCACCATGGCCACGCCGGCGGCGGCGCCGATCAGCGTGCCCAGCACGCGGTACAGCGCCTTGGAGCGCGTGGCGCCGGTGAGCGGATGGGCGACGATGTAGACCGACCCCATCGCCCAGTACGGACGCGGCAGCCCCAGATACATCGCGATCCAGAGCGCCAGCATGGCGGCGGCGAACGCCTTGAAGGAAAAGACCCAGTCCCGGGCCGACGGCCAGCTCATCATGGCGGTCAGGACTCCTGCTTGCCGCCCGCCGATGCGGCCGCCCGCGACAGTGCATCGAGCACGCGCAGCGCGGCGGCCATGTCGGCCTCGCTGATCTCGGCGAACACTTCGGCCCGCAACTGCTTGAGTTCCACCTCGATGCACTCGGCCATGCGCTCGCCGGACTCGGTCAGCGACAGCACGTTGGCGCGCCGGTCGCTCGGGTCCACCTCGCGGCGCACCAGGCCGGCCGCGCAAAGCTGGTCCACCAGCCGCACCAGCGTGGCACCTTCCACGCCCACGTAGTCGGCCAGCGTCACCTGGCGCACGCCGCCGCCGAGGCGACGGATAAACAGCAAGGGGGCGGCCGCCGCGGCGGAGATGCCGTGGGCGGTCACTGCGGCTTGGCTGATTTGTCGCCATTGGCGCCCGGACAGCATGAGCTGGCCGGTGAAGGCGAAACGGAGGGCGTCTATCGGAGGCATGGGCCGAATGATAGACGTGAATTAATTAGGATGCAAATGATTTCTTTGCGAATTGTTTCACGTACACTATCCGCCACATTGAGACAGCAGCTCAGCCAGATGTGCTGGAAACGACAGGCGGCGCGGCGGTGCGCAGGTTTGTCAGCATGTCGTCGACCATCTCGGCCAGGCCGAATTGCGGCTGCCAGCCCCAGTCCCGCCGGGCGGCGCTGTCGTCGATGGAATCGGGCCAGCCCTGCGCGATGGCCTGGCGGTAGTCCGGCGCGTAGCGGACCTCGAAGCCGGGCACGCGCTGGCGGATCGCGTCGGCAATCTCCTGCGGCGTAAAGCTCATGCCGGCCAGGTTGTAGCTGCCGCGCTCGCGCACGGCGTCGCGCGGCGCCTCCATCAGTTCCAGCGTGGCGCGGATGGCGTCGGGCATGTACATCATCGGTAGCCGTTCGCCGGCGTTCAGAAAGCAGGTGTAGGGCTCGCCGCGCACCGCGTAGTGAAAGATGTCGACGGCATAGTCCGTGGTGCCGCCGCCGGGCGGCGTCTTGTGCGAGATCAGGCCCGGGTAGCGCACGCTGCGCACATCCACGCCATGATTCTCGAAGTACCAGCGGCACCAGCCCTCCCCGGCCTGCTTGGAAATGCCGTAGACCGTGGTCGGCTCCATGACGGTCTTCTGCGGTGTGTCCACGCGCGGCGTGGTGGGGCCGAACGCGGCGATCGAGCTGGGCCAGAACACGCGCGTGATGCCGTGATGCCGGGCAGCTTCCAGCACGTTGAGCAGGCCGGTCATGTTCAGGTTCCAGGCCCACTGCGGCGCCTTCTCGCCGGTAGCGGACAGCGCGGCGGCCAGCAGGTAGATCTGGTTGATGCCGTGCCGCTCGATCACCGTCGCCAGCTCGCCGCGGTCGGTCACATTGAGCATTTCATGGGCGATGTGGACATGGCGGCCGGTGGGCACCACGTCGGACGTCACCACCTGCCCGCGGCCGTAGCGCTCGGCCAGCGCCAGGGCCAGTTCGGAACCGAGTTGCCCGTTGGCGCCGATGATCAGGATCTTCGGCACGGGGGATTCGCCGGCGCCGCTCATCGGATCAGCCCCAGCTCGCGGCCGGCCTGCGCAAAGGCGTCCAGCGCGGTTTGCAGCGTGGCCTCGTCGTGGATCGCGCTCATCTGCACGCGGATCCGCGCCTGCCCCTTCGGCACCACGGGATAGAAGAAGCCCACGACGTAGACGCCCAGCGCCAGCAGCCGGTCGGCCAATTGCTGCGCTTTCTCGGCGTCGTAGACCATGATCGGCACGATCGGATGGTCGCCGGGCTTGATGTCGAAGCCCAGCCGCACGATGCCTTCGCGGAAGAACCGCGTGTTCTGTTCGAGCTTGTCGCGCAATGCGGTGCTGGCTTCGAGCAGGTCCAGCACCTCGATGCTGGCCCCCACGATCACCGGCGCCACCGTGTTCGAGAACAGGTAGGGACGCGAGCGCTGGCGCAGCAGGTCGATCACTTCCTTGCGGCCCGACGTGAAGCCGCCCGACGCCCCGCCCAGCGCCTTGCCCAGCGTGCCCGTGATGATGTCGATCTTGCCGAAGACGCCGCGCGCCTCGTGCGTGCCGCGCCCGCGCGGGCCCATGAAGCCCGTGGCATGGCATTCGTCGATGCCCAGCAGCGCGCCGTGTTCGTCGCAGATGGCGCGGATCTCGTCCAGCCGCGCCACGGTGCCGTCCATCGAGAACACGCCGTCGGTGAACACGAGCTTGTACCGCGCGCCGTCGGCGTCGGCCTGGCGCAACTGGGCGCGCAGGTCATCCAGGTCGTTGTGCTGGTAGCGATAGCGGCGCGCCTTGCTCAGGCGGATGCCGTCGATGATCGACGCATGATTCAGCGCGTCGCTGATCACGGCGTCCTCGGCGCCCAGCAGCGTCTCGAACAGCCCGCCGTTGGCATCGAACGCCGAGCCGTAGAGGATGGTGTCCTCGGTGCCCAGAAAGCGCGCCAGGCGCCCTTCCAGCGTCTTGTGCAGGTCCTGCGTGCCGCAGATGAAGCGCACCGACGACATGCCGTAGCCGTGCGTGCGCAGCGTGGCATGGGCCGCTTCCAGCACCCTGGGATGCGACGACAGGCCCAGATAATTGTTGGCGCAGAGGTTGATCACCTCGCGCCCGTCCGCGGTGCGCACGGTGGCGCCCTGCGGCGTGGCGATGATGCGCTCGCGCTTGTACAGCCCCGCGTCGCGGATGGCATCGAGCTCCGCGCGGAGCGATGCATAAAACGCCTCGGCACTCGACATGGCCAGACTCCCGGTGTAGTGTCTCGGATCGCTCGATTCGATAAATCGAACGTGTTCTATATAACGAACGTGTCGTGCACTATAACGAACCCATGACGACCACGCAACCCTCTTCCGCCAAGTTGCCGGCCGCCCCCGACGGGCCGCCGGCCGTTGGCAGTGCGCTGCAGGCGCTGCGGCAAAGCCAGCAGTTGTCGCTGGACGACCTGTCGCGCCGCGCCGGTGTCTCCAAGTCTATGCTGTCGCAGATCGAACGGAACCTGGCCAATCCGACGGTGGCCGTGCTCTGGCGGCTGGCCAACGCGCTCGGCGTCAGCCTGGCGGACTTCCTGGCCCAGGGCCCGGGCGCCGCGCCGGCGCCGGCCATTGCCGTGGTGCAGGCGCACGCCATCCCTGCGCTGAAGAGCCCGGACGGGCGCTGCGAGCTGCGCATCCTCGGCCCGATTGACCTGGCGGGACGCTTTGAATGGTATGAATTGACGATCCAGCCAGGCGGGGTGCTGGCGTCGGAGCCCCACGAGGCCGGCACCCAGGAGCACCTGTCGGTGCTGGGCGGCGCGATGACCGTACGGTCGGCCGGGGACGAAAGAAAGCTGAAGCATGGGGAAACCGCCCGCTACGGCGCGGACGTGTCCCATGCGATTGCCAATCCGGGCAAGAGCGTCGCCACCGCGCTGCTGGTGGTGGTCCACCCGGCCTGACGATCACATCTCGTCGATCGCGGTCGAGGCCGTGACCACGCCGGCGTCCCGCTCCAGCGAGAACCGGTCGCGCGTGGTCACGTAGAAGCTGGCGCCGAAGCGGCCCACCGGAAAGTAGTCCTGCAGCCGCACGCGCCAGCGCTCGGTGTCGATCAGGCCGTCACGCGCGTGCAGCCGCAGCACCCGGCCGATGAAGATCTGGCGGCTGTCGGTTTCCAGCGTCTCCCAGAGTCGGCACTCGAACGCAACGGGCGCCTCGGCAATGCGCGGCGGCGCCACCTCGGTACACGGCGCGGCGGTCAGCCCCACGTGCGCCAGTTCGCTCATGTGCGGCGGCAGCCGCTCGCCGCAGCGGTGCATCTTCTCCGCCATCGCCTCGTCGCTCAGGTGCACCACGAACTCGCCGGTGCGCACGATATTGGCCGCCGTGTCCTTGAGCGCGCCGTCGCCCAGCCGGTTGACGCTGATCATCACGATCGGCGGCTCCTCGCCCAGCATGTTGAACATCGAGAACGGGGCCGCGTTGGCGGTGCCGTCCGGGCCCAGCGTGGTGACCAGCGCAATCGGGCGCGGCACGATCAGGCTGGCCATGAGCTTGTAGCGCTGATATTCGGTGATCGCGCTGAAATCGATTTCCATGGGGTGTCCTCAGGGGTTGCGGCCGGGCTTCTGCGGCAGCCCCAGCATCTGCGCCAGGCTCTTTTCGCCCTGCATGCGCGAGGTCTCGATGCGCTGTTCCAGTTCGCGCAGATGGGCTTCCATCAGCGCAACCGCACCGGCCGCGTCGCGGGACTCGATGCAGGCGACGATGGCCGCGTGCTCGTCATGCTCGCATGGCGCGTGGCCCGGCGGCTCGTACAGGCCGACGATCAGCGAGCAGCGCGACACCAATTCGGTCAGGTAGCGCTGCAGCACCGGGTTGCGCGCCAGCGCGGCAATGCGCAGGTGGAAGCCGCTGGCCAGCCGCGCCCACGACGGCTGGTCGAAGCGGTGCATCGCGTCGTGCTCGTCGGCCAGCTGGCGGCGCAGGTCGCAGATGTCGTCGCGCGTGGCCCGCTCCACGGCCAGCTCCACCAGCACGCGCTCCATCGCGCGGCGGGCTTCGAAGATCTGGCTGGTCTCCTCAGGCGTGGGTTCGGCGATCACGGCGCCCTTGTTCGGCCGCAGCGCGACGATGCCGTCGTGCGCGAGCTTTTCCAGCACGCGCCGCACCACGGCCCGGCCCACGCCGAACAGGTTGCAGAGCTCGGGTTCCGGCAGCTTCGTGCCCGGTGTCAGGCGGTGGTTGAGCACCCCGTCGAAGATCGCCTGGTAGATGCGGCTGTCGGCATCGGCGGGCTCGGGGGTTTCCGGCGCGGCCTCGGCGGGGGCTTTCCTTGCGGCTTTGGTGGACATGACGTCGGTCAGGGAAACAATGGCCATGATGTTAGCGCGGTGTGCCAGCGGTCGCCGCCGGGCGGTCCATGGCGTCCCACGCCGCGCAGATCGCGCCCGGCGTGGTCATCCAGACGTCGCCCGTGGCACGGTGCGCGGCGATGTGCGCCAGCGCGCGGCGCAGGTGGCGCAGGCGGTAGGGCTGGCCCACCAGGTACGGATGCAGCGCAATGCCCATCACCAGCGGCTGCGGGTGGCGCGCGTGGTTGGCCTGCGCCAGCATCTCGTCGAACTGGTCGACGATCATGTCGGCAAACGCGGCCCCGTCGAGCTGCCGCGCGATGATCATCGGGATGTCGTTCAGCTCCTGCGGGTACGGGATCGACAGCAGCGTGCCGCCGTCGCGCGTCTGCATGCGCACGGGACGGTCGTCGTGCGCCCAGTTCAGCGTGTAGCGGTAGCCGGCCTCGGCCAGCAGGTCCGGCGTGACCAGCGTCTCCGATATCCACGGCGACAGCCAGCCGCCGGGCGCCTGCCCGCAATGGGCCTGGATGCGGTCGCGGCAGTGGACGATCAGCGCGCGCTCGCCGGCTTCGTCGAACTCGCTCTGGCGGTGCGCGTTGGTGTGACCGTGGCCGATCAGCTCGTCGCCGCGCGCCAGGCAAGCGTCCAGCACCTCGGGGCAATGGTCGTAGAGCGCCGTGTTCAGCAGCACGCCGGCAGGCATCTGCAGGTCGTCGAACAGGTCCAGGCAGCGCCACACGCCCACCCGGTTGCCGTATTCGCGCCAGCTGTAGTTGAGCACGTCCGGCTGCGGCGATACGGGCCCCAGGTTGGCGCCCAGCCCCTCGCCAAACGCGAAATGCTCGATGTTGAAGCCCAGGTAGACGGCCAGGCGCGCGCCGCCGGGCCAGCGCGCGTCGGCGGCGTCGGTGATCGGCCGGTACGGAAAGCGGCCGTGGTGGCGCAGCGGACCGAACGTCGGCGCGGCCGTGGCTTGCGCGGCGGCCAGCGGGCTCGGGTTGAAGGTCATGGACGGTTGCCTTTCTTCGGGTTGGTGCATCCGGCGCCGGGCACCGCACTGGCTTCGTGCGTGATGCCCCGTTCCGGATCGTATGCATGGATGCACCCGGATCGTTCGCAATATCCGGACCATATCGTCAGCACGTTGGAAACCGGCGTGTCGCGGAAGCTGGCGTGGATTCGTCAACGCGGTGGCACGGCTCTTGCGAGCCACGGCCCCGACATCCACCCATCCGGAGATCTGCCATGTTTCGTCCCCAACGCCGTGCATTGATCGCTGCCGCCGCGGCCGCCTGCGCGATGACCGCGCTGCCCGCGCACGCCGCCGACACCATCAAGATCGGCCTGATCACGGCGCTCTCCGGCCAGTCGGCCCGGGCCGGCGAATCGCTGACGCGCGGCATGACCATCGCCATCGACGAGATCAACGCCAAGGGCGGCCTGCTGGGCGGGCGCAAGCTGGAACTGGTGCGCCGCGACGACGAAGGCAACCCCGCCAAGGGCGTGCTGGCCGCGCGCGAGCTGATCTACAAGGAAAAGGTGGCCGTGCTGTTCGGCGGGCTGGACACGCCGGTCTCGATGGCCATCGTGCCCATCGCCAACCAGGAAAAGGTGCCGTTCATGGGCCCGTGGGCGGCCGGCACGCCAATCACGCACAACGGCGCCAATCCCAACTTCGCGTTCCGCGTGTCGGCCGTGGACGAGGTGGTCGACAAGGCCATGCTCCAGTACGCGCAGAAGGCGTTCAAGGCCTCGCGGCCGGGCCTGATCCTGGTGAACAACCCGTGGGGCGAATCGAACGAGAAAGGCATCGTCGCCGCGATGGCCGCCAAGGGCGGCAAGCCGGTGGGCGTGGAGAAGTTCGAGGCCAACGACGTGGACCTGGTGCCGCAACTGGGCCGCCTCAAGGCCGCCGGCGCCGACGTGCTGCTGATGGTGGGCAATGTCGGGCCGTCCGCGCAGGTCGTGAAGTCGCTGGACCGCATGGGCTGGAAGGTGCCGGTGGTCTCGCACTGGGGGCCGGCCGGCGGCCGCTTCACCGAACTGGCCGGGCCCAACGCCCGGAACGTCCATTTCGTGCAGACGTACAGCTTCTTCGGCACGCCCACGCCGGTCAGCACGCGCGTGGTCAATGACCTGAAGGCCAAGTACAGCGACGTGAAGGGCCCGGACGACATCACGCCGGCCGTGGGCGTGGCCAACGCCTATGACGCCACGCAGCTCGCGGCGCTGGCCATCGCCAAGGCCGGCAGCACCAAGGGCGACGCCGTGCGCGAGGGCTTCTACAAGATCGACCGCTACGAGGGCCTGATCAAGACCTACGTGAAGCCGTTCTCGCCGCAGCAGCACGACGCGCTGACCGAGAACGACTACGTCTGGGCCCAGTTCATCGACAACCGCATCGTGCCGGTGAAGCAGTAACGCCGCCTCGCCCGCCTGCGGCGGGCGGCAGCACAACGACAGACAAGGACTCACCATGTTATGGATTTCCGCCCTCATCAGCGGGCTGGGCCTGGGCAGCATGTACGGGCTCATGGCGCTGGGGTTTCACATCACCTACGCGGTGTCGGCCACCGTCAACTTCGCGCAGGGCAGTTCGATGATGCTGGGCGCCGTGCTCACGTACACGTTCGCGCAGACGCTGGGCTGGCCCATGCCGCTGGCGGTGCTGCTGGCGCTGGCGCTGTGCGCGCTGTACGGGCTGGCCGTGGAATTCCTGGCCGTGCGGCCGTTTGCCAGCCGGGGGTCGAACGCGTGGCTGATGGCTACCGTGGCGCTGGGCATCGTGCTCGATAACGTGGTGATGCTCTGGTTCGGCACCGAGCCGCGCAGCCTGCCGTCGCCGCTGGCCACGCAGTCGGTGCAGCTGGGCAGCGCCGGCGTGGGCGTGTATCCGCTGCAACTGGTGATTCCGGTGGTCGGCCTGGCGCTGGCCGCGCTGCTGCACTGGGTGCTGCGCAAGTCCCGCTGGGGCGTGGCGATGCTGGCCGTGGTGCAGAACCGCGACGCCGCGCGCCTGATGGGCATCCCCATCCGCCGCACCATCGCCGGCGCGTTCGCACTGTCTACGCTGCTGGCCGGCATTGCCGGCGTGCTGATCGCGCCGTTGTTCAACGTGCAGGCCGACATGGGCACCGTGTTCGGGCTCAAGGCGTTTGCCGTGGCGATCCTGGGCGGGCTGTCCAGCGCCTGGGGCGTGATGGTGGCCGGGCTGATCTTCGGCGTGGCCGAGGCGCTGGTGACCGCGTCGCTGGGCTCCAGCTACACGCAGATCATCACGTTCGCGCTGGTGATCGCGCTGCTGGCGCTGCGCCCCGATGGGCTGTTCGGCCGTGCGGAGGTACGAAAGGTATGAGCAAGACAATGACGACCGCCCTGCCCGCTGCCGCGACCGGCGCGGCCCCGCTGGCGCCCGCCCCCTGGCTGGGCCTGGGCACGCCGCTGCAGATCGTGGCCATGGTGGCCGCGCTGCTGGCCGCCGCCGCGCTGACGCTGACGCTGAACGGCTACTTCGTGTTCGTGATTGCCGGCGTCGCCATGCTGGCGATCTGCGGCGTGGGCCTGAACCTGCTGCTGGGGCTGACCGGCCAGGTGTCGTTCGGCCACGTGGGCTTCTATGCGATTGGCGCCTACGCGGTGGCCATCCTGACCGGCCAGGCCGGCTGGAGCTTCTGGGCCGCCTGGCCCGTGGGCGCGCTGGTGGCCGCCCTGCTGGGCGCGCTGCTGGCGCTGCCCGCGCTGCGGGTCAAGGGGCCGGGCCTGGCGATGGTGACCATCGCGTTCGGCTTTATCGTCGAGCACGGTGCCGTGGAATGGCGCGCGCTGACCGGCGGGCAGAACGGCCTGATGGGCATCGCCCAGCCGTCGCTGCCCGGTGTCGATAGCGGCGAGCGCGCGCTGGCGCTGATCGCCATTGCCGTGCTGGGCGTGGCCGTGGCGGCCTATGCGCGGATCGCGCGCGGAAGCTGGGGCGCGGCCATGCGTGCCGTGCGCGACAGCGAGACCGCCGCGGCGTCGATCGGCGTGAACCCGCTGGTCGTCAAGACCGTCGGCTTTGCGTTCTCGGCGGCGCTGGCCGGCCTGGCCGGCGGGCTGTTTGCGCCGCTGCAGGGCATGGTCACGCCGGGCATGTTCTCGTTCCTGCAGTCGATCCTGTTCGTGCTGGTGGTAATGATCGGCGGCGCCGGCACCGTGGCGGGCCCGCTGGCCGGGGCCGTGATCGTCGGCCTGCTGCCCGAGATCCTGTCCAGCCTGGAAAACCTGCGGCTGCTCTGCTTTGGCGTGCTGCTGCTGGTGGTGCTGTGGGTGGCCCCCACCGGCATCGTGGGCGTGGTCACGGCGGCATTCCGCCGGCTGCATCCGGCCGCGCCAGCCAGCCACGCGCCGGTGGCCGGGGCCTCGCTGCCCGTGCGTGAAGCGGTGCAGCGGCGCGGGTTGTCGGCGCTGGGCCTGTCGATTGTGTTCGGCGGCGTGCGCGCCGTGGACGACCTGTCGTTCGACCTGCCGCCCGGCCAGGTGACGAGCCTGATCGGCCCGAATGGCGCGGGCAAGTCCACCGTGCTCAACATGCTGTCCGGCTACTACCGCCCGCGCGCCGGGGGTCGCCGGCTGGGCGCCGATGCGCTGCCCGCGCGCGGCGCCTGCCACAGCGCCCGGCACGGCATCTCGCGCACGTACCAGACCACGCAGCTTTTCACCGGCATGAGCGCGGCCGACAACGTCGCCATCGCGCTCACGCGCGGCAAGCTCGGCACGCTGCTTGGCATTGCCGGCTTCACGGCCCCCGCCGTGCGCGCCGAAGCCTGCGCGCTGCTGGCCGCGTGCGGCTACACCGGCCATCCCGATACCAGCGCCGCCGACCTTGCGCACGTGGATCGCCGGCTCGTGGAGATTGCCCGCGCGCTGGCCACGCGGCCGGCCGTGCTGCTGCTGGACGAACCGGCCGCCGGCCTGTCGCGCGAGGACAAAGCGATGCTCGGCCGCCTGCTGCGCCGGATTGCCGATAGCGGCGTGGCCGTGGGGCTGGTCGAGCACGACATGTCGCTGGTGATGGACGTGTCCGACAACATCGTCGTCATCGACGCCGGCCAGCATCTGGCACGCGGCACGCCCGATGCGGTACGCGCCGATCCGGCCGTGCGGCGCGCCTACCTGGGCGAGGCGTCGGGAACGGTCACGCGCCGCCGTGCCCGCACCGGCACCGACGCCACGCCGCCCGAAGTGCTGGGCGTCAGCGCGCTGCGCGCCGGCTACGGCGCGGCACCCGTGCTGCACGACGTCGACCTGCAGGTGCGCGAAGGCGAAATGGTGGCGCTGCTGGGCGCCAACGGCGCCGGCAAGTCCACGCTGATGCGCGCGCTGTCGGGCCTGCACCGGCCGGTGCGCGGCGGCATCACGTTCGACGGCATCGACCTGGCCCGGCTCGACGCGGCCCGCATTGCCGAACTGGGCGTGGTGCTGGTGCCCGAAGGCCGTCAGGTGTTTCCGGAACTGTCGGTACTGGACAACCTGCGGCTCGGCGCGTTTCCGTCCGGCCGCCTGCCGCGCGCCGAGATGACGCGCCGCATCGAGTCGATGTTCGCGCGCTGGCCCCGGCTGCGCGAGCGCCAGCACCAGCGCGCCGGCCTGCTGTCGGGCGGCGAGCAGCAGATGCTGGCGGTGGCGCGCGGGCTGATGTCGAACCCGAGCGTGCTGCTGCTGGACGAGCCGTCGCTGGGCCTGGCGCCGAAGGTCATCGACGAACTGTTTGCGTCGCTCGATACGCTGCGCGACGCGTCGATCACGATCCTGCTGGTCGACCAGATGGCCGCGCTGGCGCTGTCGCTGGCCGACCGCGCGTACGTGCTGGAAGAGGGCCGCGTGGTGGCCAGCGGCGATGCCGAGTCGCTGGCGCGTGACCCGGCGCTGGTGCAGGCGTACCTGGGCGGGCAACACGGATGAGCGCGCTGGCCACTTCCCGGACCGGCATGGTCACGAGCCCGCACCGGCTGGCGAGCGAGGCCGGGCTGGACATCCTGCGCGCGGGCGGCAACGCCATCGAGGCGGCCATTGCCGTCGGCGCCACGCTGGCCGTCACCTATCCCCACTTCACCGGCCTGGGCGGCGACGCGTTCTGGATTGTCGGCGACCGGCATGGCAACGCGCGCGCGCTGTCCGGCATCGGGCAGGCGGCCGCCGCGCTGCCCGACTATGGCGATGCGATACCCACGCGCGGGCCGGCGTCGGCGCTGACCTCGGCGGCCACGGTGGACACCTGGGACCGCGCCTTCGCCATCAGCCGCGACCAATGGGGCGGGCGCCTGGGCTGGAGCCGGCTGTTCGAGCGTGCCATCGCGCTGGCCGAGGACGGCTTTCCGGTCACGCCGTCGCAGCGCTTCTGGCAGGCATTCCGCGCCGCCGAGCTGGCCGACTGGCCCGGCTTTGCCGACGTCTTCCTGCCCGATGGCCGCCTGCCCGAAGCCGGCGACCGCCTGCGGCAGCCGGCGCTGGCCCGCAGCCTGGAGCGCATCGCCCGCTTCGGCGCGCGCGAGTTCTACGAAGGCGAACTGGCCGCGCGCATCGCCGCGGGCCTGCAGGCGGCCGGATCGCCGCTCACCCGCGACGACCTGGCGCGCACCGCCGCGCGCGACGAGGCGCCGCTGCGCGTGCCCTATCGCGGCGGCGAGCTGCTGAGCCTGGCGCCGCCCACGCAGGGCGTGACCACGCTGCAGATCCTCGGCATCCTGGACCGGTTCGACGTCGCCGCCATCCCCGAAGGCAGCGCGGACTACTACCACCTGCTCGTGGAAGCCGTGAAACAGGCGTTTATCGAGCGCAACCGCCATGTGGCGGACCCCGAGTTCGCGGCCGTCCCGGTCGACGCCATGCTGGCCCCCGACCGGCTGGCCACGCTGGCCGCGCGGATCGATCCGCAATGCGCCCAGCCCTGGCCGCACGTCTACCAGCACGGCGACACCGTGTACCTGAGCGCGGTGGACGCCGAGGGCCGCTGCGTGAGCGTGCTGCAGACCGTGTACTTCGACTGGGGCAGCGGCGTGGTGGCCGGCGACACCGGCATCCTCTGGCACAACCGCGGCGCGGCGTTTTCTGCCGATCCCACCCATCACAACGCGATACAACCGCGCAAGCGGCCGTTCCATACGCTCAATCCAGGCATGTACCTGCGCGACGGCAAACCCCGGCTGAGGTATGGCACGCAGGGCGCCGACGGCCAGCCGCAGACGCTGGCGGCCGTGCTGACGCGGCTGATCGACTACGGGATGAACCCGCTGCAGGCGCTGGCGCGGCCGCGCTTCCTGCTGGGCCGCACGTTCTCGGACAGCCGCGACAGCCTGAAGATCGAGGCCGACGCGGGTGCCGATGTGATCGCGGCGCTGTCGACCCGCGGCCACGAAGTGAGCCCCATCGACACGCAGAGCCCGCTGGCCGGCCATCCGGGCGCCATCGCGTTGTACGACGGCGGCACGATCGCCGGCGCGCACGACCCCCGCAGCGACGGCATCGCCATGGGGCTGTAAGGGGCATGGCACCCGGCGCGGCCGCGCTGGGGCATCATGCTGGAAAACCGGCACCGCCGCGCATGACGCAGGCATGACAGCCCTGCAACGTGTAGCGGTTTTGTTTCGGACAGGAACCCGTGCAGGGGATGCCCGTCCAATGCCCATGACTGTCGACTCGCCATCACGATGCGATGCAGCGTGCAAGCGCCGGGGCGATGGTCCACAATTCCGCCGGAGGGGCGCACCGCTGCATACGGTTCACGCGCTCCCCATGTCCCCAGCAACCGCTCCCCTCTCGCCAAGGAGAACACCGTGCTGAGCCCACATGAACTTGCCACGCTGATGTTGATCGGCAATGGCCCGCATACCCGCGACGATACGTCGACCATCCCCGCGCGCGAAATCGATCCCGTCGATCTCGATGCGCTGATCTCCAAGGAAATGGTGATCCTGCAGTCCGAACAGGGCAAACGCCCCTGTCCGCAGATCACCGCGCACGGCCGCTCGATGCTGGCCGCCGTGGGCCGCCTGGGCTAGCTGCCCGGGCCTTGCCCACAGCCTCTCTCGCTATCGACCCCGTGACCCGATGCCGGGTGGCTATCGCGTGACGGTAGCGGTCGGTCAGCGGCTGCCATCGCAGCCATCCCCCAGCCATACGGGGCGTCCATGTCGACGCCCCGTTTTTCGTTCCCGCCCGTGCCCGGCGTCGGCCATGCGCCGACAGGCAGCGGCGGATGCAATCGCTATAGTCTGCTGAGCACCCGTAGGCGGCGCCGCGCGGCCCGCCCTGCCCCCCGTTACAGGAGCCCGCCATCGCAGCCTGGCAATCGGACATCCCCGCCCGCCTGGACCGCCTGCCGTGGTCGCGCTGGCACTGGCGCGTGGCCATCGCGCTGGGCATCGCCTGGGTGCTGGACGGGCTCGAAGTCACGCTGGTCGGGTCGGTGGGCGCCGTGCTGGAGCGCCCGGACACGCTCGGCCTGAGCGCCGCGCAGGTGGGCTGGACCGGATCGCTGTATATCCTCGGCGCCGTGCTGGGCGCGCTGGTGTTCGGCCGGCTGGCCGACCGGCTGGGCCGCAAGCGGCTGTTCCTGGCCACGCTGGCCGTCTACATGGCCGCCACGCTGGCCACCGCGTTCTCGCCGAATTTTGCGTTCTTCGCGCTGTGCCGCTTTGTGACCGGGCTGGGTATTGGCGGCGAATACGCGGCCATCAACTCGGCCATCGACGAACTGATACCCGCCCGCGTGCGCGGCCGCGTCAACCTTGCGATCAACGGCAGCTTCTGGCTGGGCGCCGCGCTTGGGGCGGGCCTGAGCCTGTTGCTGCTGGACCCGCGCGTGTTCGGGCCGGTCTGGGGCTGGCGCGCCTGCTTTGCGCTGGGCGCGGTGCTGGCCGTGGCAATCGTGCTGATCCGCCGGCACGTGCCCGAAAGCCCCCGCTGGCTGACCACGCACGGCCGGCACGACGAGGCCGCGCGCGTGATCGCCGCCATCGAGGCCGAGGTGACGGCGCAGCATGGGCCGCTGCCCGCCCCCGACGCGGCGACCCACGTGGCCTATGCCGGCAAGCCGATTCCGTCGCTGCGCGAGATCGTGCGGCTGCTGGTGCATCGCTACCGGACGCGCAGCGTGGTCACGTTTGCGCTGATGGTGGCGCAGGCGTTCTTCTACAACGCCATCTTCTTTACCTACTCGCTGGTGCTGACCAAGTTCCAGGGCGTGCCCGAGGAGCGCGTGGCGCTCTATATCTTCCCGTTCGCGCTCGGCAACGCGCTGGGGCCGCTGTTGCTGGGGCCGCTGTTCGACCGTATCGGCCGGCGCAAGATGATTGCCGTGACCTATGTGCTGTCCGGCATCGGGCTGGCGGCCACGGGCTGGGCGTTCCGGGAAGGCTGGCTGGACGCGCGCTCGCAGGCGCTGTGCTGGTCGGCCGTGTTCTTCCTGGCGTCGGCCGCGGCCAGTTCGGCCTACCTGACCGCCAGCGAGGTGTTTCCGCTCGAAATGCGCGCGCTGGCCATCTCGGTGTTCTACGCGGTAGGCACCGGCACGGGCGGCTTTATCGCGCCGGTGCTGTTCGGCATGCTGATCGAAACCGGCAGCCGGGGCGCGGTGGCGGTGGGCTATGCCATCGGCGCGGCGCTGGTCATCGTGGCCGGGCTGCTGGCGCTGCGGTTTGGCGTGGATGCGGAGCGCCGCGCGCTGGAGGACATCGCCCCGCCGCTGGGCGCCGAGCGCGGCTGACAGAAAAAAATATTCTTTTTCATACTTTTCCGGCGTATGTTATGTTATTCCATAACATTTCTACCGGATTCCGAGATGCCAACGCTCCACACCCAACTGCGCGCACTCCGCAAGCTGCGGGGCGTGACGCTGGGCGACGTCGGCCGCACTATCGGCATGGCGGCGTCTAACCTGTCCCAGGCCATCAGCGGCAAGCAGGATGTGCGCGGCTCGACACTCATCGCCATCGCCGCAGCCATGGATGCCGAATGGGTGCTGGTGCCGCGCGAGCACCTGAACGACGTCCGGCAACTGCTGGCCGGCAAGACGGCCGGCCCTGACCGCGCCGCGCCCACCTCGGTCGACCTGCTGCTCGGGGACCAGACATGAGCGACGACCTGCGCCCGCGCTACCTGTCCGTCCACCTGCACGGCGTGCTCTGCGGCTACCTGTGCGAAGCGGGCCGCACCACGCGCTTCGTGCCCGGCGAGCAGTTCCGTGGCGATCCGGGGCGGCCCACGCTGAGCCTGTCGCTGTCCGTGCCCGGCAACGAGGCGGCCACCGCCACGGTGCTGTCCAACCCTTTCCATCCCGCGCTCTACAACACCGGCGGCGAGCTGCCGCCCTATTTTGCCGGCCTGCTGCCCGAGGGCGAGCTGCGCAAGCGGCTGGAAGCCACGCGCCATCACCCGGACGACCGCGACGACTTTGGCGTGCTGGCCGCCGCCGGCGAGGACCTGCCCGGCGCGCTGACGATCCGCCCGGCCGACCTCGACGCGCTGCCGGACTACGTGCGCACCGTGGGCGTCACCGGCGGGGCCGACAACCTTGAAATCGCCGTGGTCGAAGGCGCCACCGAGGGCGCCGCGTCGGTGTCCGGCGTGCAGAACAAGCTGGCGCTGTCCACGGCCTACGCGGGCCGGTGCTACACGATGCCTACGCACGGCCGCCTGTCGGACCTGATCGCCAAGCTGCCGGCCCGCAACGACGACAGCCAGATCTTCAACGAATACGTGTCGATGCAGCTGGCGCAGGCGGCCGGCGTGGCGGTGGCCGTCTGCCGGCCCCAGCCGCTGGCCGCGATCGACGTGCCGGGGCTGGCCGAGGCGCTGGGGCCGGACCTGCATTTCCTGGCCGTCGACCGTTTCGACCGCGAACCGGGCGGGCGCGTGCATGCCGAGGACGGCTGCCAGATCCTGACCCGCATGCCGGCGCGCAAGTACGCCGGCAGCGACGCCTACGTGGCCATCGTCCGGCTGCTGGACCGGCTCAGCGTGCGCGGCATCGAGGACGTGCGGCAGTTCTTCATGCGCCAGGCCGTGCATACGCTGCTGGGCAACAGCGACGCCCATCTCAAGAATTTCTCGTTCCTGTACCGCAATGGCAGGATGCCGGAGCTGTCGCCGGCGTACGACATCGTCAGCGTGGCCGCGCTGCCGGGCTTTGCCGCGTTCGGCCAGAACGTGGCGATCGACGCCCTGCAGCGCCAGCAGACGCTGGAGACGTACCGCCAGTTCGCCCGGGACGCGCGGATCGCCGACCGCATTGCCGTGGCGGCGGTCAAGGACGCCGTGACGATGGCGCAGGCGCGCTGGCCCGAATTGCTCGACACGCTGCCCACGCCACCGGCCATGCGGACCCTCGTGCTGGACCGCCTGCGCACGCTGCCGCTGGCACGGCTGGCGCGCCGCTAGCGGCCGGCCGACGGCTCAGCTCAGCCCGTCGAGCACCATGTGCTGGCCGTGGATGGCATCGGCCGCGTCGGAGGCCAGGAAGGCCACGGCCCGTGCCGCGGCGCCCGTGGAGACCCAGTGCGACGGCTCCGCCGACGGCATGGCGCGGCGGTTGGCCGGGGTATCGAGGATGCTCGGGGCGATGCTGTTGACGTTGATGCCGGCGCCGCGCACCTCGTGCGACAGGCTTTCCACCAGGCGCTGCAGCGCGCTCTTGGACGCCACGTAGGCGCCCATCGTCGCCGCCCCGGCCGCCGCGCTCCGGGCGGACACGGCCACCACCTTGCCGTGCCGCTGGAACATCATCGACGGGATGAAATGGCCGGTGACGGCCACGAACGACCACGCATTCAGGTCCATCATGCGCAGCCACGACTCGCGGCTCATGGCATGGGTCGGGTCGCCCATCTCGAAGCCGCCCGCCACGTGCACCAGCACGTCGACCGTGCCGAAGGCGTCGAGGATGGCCGCCGCCACGCCAGCCATCGCCGTATCGGACGTGACGTCGGCCGCGTGCAGCAGCGTGCCGCCATGGTCGGGCTCGGGGTGGGCAAAGACGCTCTGCAGGTGCTGCAGGCTGTGGTCGATTAATGCCAGCCGCGCGTGTTCGGCGGCAAAGCGGCTGGCCACGGCGCGCCCGAGGGCGCCGGCCGCGCCGGTGATCACGACATGACGACGGGGGGCCTTCGCATCCATGGCTGGCTCCGGAACAGGGGTCCTTCCACCATAGTGCGTGGGTCCGGACTCCGCCAGCGGCCGGGCGGCGCCAACTGTACAGCACGTGGCACCGGCATCTGTGCATGGCCGCGCGGTCGATGTTCGTGCAAGATGCGGCACCGCCCGCCCCTCGGGCTTTTCGTACCAGGATGCAGACGTGCCCCTTTCCCGCCTCAGGCAGAGCGAAACCCTGCTGGCCGTTGCCGCGCTGGTCGGCTCGATGGCGTCGCTGTGCATCGGCACGTCGTTTGCCAAGAGCCTGTTCGGCGCCGTGGGCGCGCAAGGCACCGTGGCATTGCGGGTGGGGTTTGCCGCGCTGATCCTGATCGCGGTGTGGCGGCCGTGGCGGTTCCGGCTGTCGGGCACCCATGCGCGGGCCATCGCGCTGTACGGCGCGGCGCTGGGCGCGACCAACCTGCTGTTCTATATGTCGCTGCGGACCATCCCGCTCGGGCTGGCCATCGCCATCGAGTTCACGGGCCCGCTGACCGTGGCGGTGCTGTCGTCGCGGCGCGCCATCGACTTCCTGTGGATCGCCTGCGCCGTGGCCGGGCTGGTGCTGCTGCTGCCGCTGGGCGATGCCGCCACGCACCTAGACCCCGTCGGCATCGGCTTTGCGCTGGCGGCCGGCGTGGGCTGGGCGCTCTATATCGTCTTCGGGCAGATGGCCGGCAACGCGCACGGCGGCCAGGCCACGTCGCTGGGCATGACCATGGCGGCGCTGGTGGCGCTGCCGTTCGGGCTGGCCCATGCGGGCCCGGCGCTTTTCAGCCCGGCGGTGCTGCTGGCCGGGCTGGCGGTGGGGCTGATGTCGAGCGCGATTCCGTATTCGCTGGAGATGGTGGCGCTGAAGCGGCTGCCTCGGCGGACCTTCGGCATCCTGCTGAGCCTGGAGCCCGCCATGGGCGCGCTGGCCGGGCTGGCGTTCCTGCACGAGCAGTTGACGCTGATCCAGTGGGTGGCGATTGCCGCCATCATCACCGCGTCGATCGGCTGCACGGCCACGTCGCGCGGCAAAAGCTAGTTGCCGGCGAACCAGTCGTGCGGCAGCCAGTGGTCGCGGCGCGGCCGGGTGGTGTCTGCCAGCGACAGGCTGACTTCGTGCAGGTAGCTGTCCTCGGGGTTGCGGCGCGTGGCAAAGCCGCAGTCGCGCATGATGGCCAGCATGCGGCGGTTTTCGCTCAGCACGTCGCCGCGCATGCCGCGTAGCCGGCCGGCCCGCGCCACCTGCTGCAGCCGCTGGATCAGCCGCCGCCCCAGTCCCTGGCCCTGCCAGTCATCGGCCACCACCACGGCCAGTTCGGCCACGTCATCGGCATTCACCACGTATTCGGCATTGGCGACGATGGTTTCCTCGCCCGATGCGGCGGGCGCCGTCACCGCCATCGCCACGTCGCGTCCCGGGCGATGGCCGACAAAGCCCTGGATGGTCTCGTCGGCTACCCGGCCGCCGGTCAGAAAGCGGTAGTAGCGGCTTTCGCGCGACAGGCTGTCGACGAAGGCCCGCAGCGCGTCGCGATCGGCCGGCCGCACCGGCCGCACCGTCACCTGCCTGCCGCCGCGCGCGATCCACTGTTCCGCGCCCGCCTCTTCTTGCTGTGTTCCGGTATCGCCACGCATCGCCCACCCCTGACTTCATTTTCTGTAGGCAGGACTATAGTCGAAACCCTGACTTTTGCAAATGAAGTTAGAGTGCTATCCTGAATTCATGCCGACCACCGCTCCGCCCCTCTCGCCCGACGACTTCGCCCAATGCTCAATTGCGGCCACGCTTGGCCTGATCGGCGAAAAGTGGACGATCCTTATCCTGCGCGACGTGTTCTCCGGCGTCCGCCGGTTCGACGACTTCCTGGCCCGCCTGCAGTGCTCGCCGGCCGTGCTGTCCGCGCGGCTCAAGACGCTGACCGAGGCCGGCCTGCTGCGCAAGGTCGGCTACAAGGAACCCGGCGAGCGCGAGCGCTTTGCCTACCATCCCACCAAGTCCGCCGTGGACCTGCTGCCGGTCATCGTTGGCCTGATGCAATGGGGCGATGCCCACATGAAGCCGTGCGGCCAGGGCCCGGCCGAGATCCGCTCGCGGGTCAACGGGCTCAAGGTGCGCGCGGCCCTGATCGACGACGAAAACCAGCTCGTCTCCCCCTCGGACATGCAGCTCATCTCGCTGCTCGATCCCGCCACGTCCCCCCGCTGATCGGACCGGCGCGCACCGGCGCCGCACATTGCACTGCACCATAGCCGTGCGGCCGCCCTAGTCTGGCGCCGCACCACGATGCGTTAATGTGCCTGATGCGCCGCTTCAAGGCGGTTTTTCGGCCGCCCAGGCATCCCAGTCGCCACCTTCATCCCCTGGCACACCGCTTGCGATAGGTAGTGCGGGCCGGTCAACGGCGATCCGCCCACCCCACACAAGCGCGGCCGCCTTCTTCAAGGCGACCGGGCAGGACAACGGCGTCCCCAGAACTGGCCCCCATTGGCCAGGCTCTCGGGACGCCATTTGTTTTTGGAGCCCAAGGATGAACGGCAAAGCCACCCGGATCGACCTGCTGAGTCTGAAGACCCCGCAGATGCGCGCCTTCCACCTGACCTGGATGGCGTTCTTCGTCTGCTTCTTCGCCTGGTTTGCCTGCGCGCCGCTGATGCCGGTGCTCAAGGGCGAATTCGGGCTCACGCCGGGCCAGATCGCCAACATCAACATCGCCGCCGTGGCCGTCACGATCATCGTGCGGCTGATCATCGGGCCGATGTGCGACCGCTTTGGCCCGCGCAAGACCTATACGGGCCTGCTGGCCATCGGCGCGATCCCGGTCATCGGCGTGGCCTTTGCCCAGAACTACGAGACGTTTCTGTTCTTCCGCCTGCTGATCGGCGCGGTGGGCGCGAGCTTTGTCATCACGCAGTACCACACGTCGGTGATGTTCGCGCCCAACGTGGTGGGCACCGCCAACGCCGCGTCGGCCGGCTGGGGCAACGCCGGCGGCGGTGCCGCCCAGGGCGCCATGCCGCTGCTGCTGGCCGCCGTGCTGTTCCTGGGCGTGGACCACGCCATGGGCTGGCGCGTGGCGCTGATTGTGCCGGGCGTGCTGATGCTGGTGATGGCCGTCGTCTACTGGCGCTTCACGCAGGACTGCCCGGAAGGCAATTTCTCGGACCTGCGCGCCCAGGGCATCGCCGTGAGCGGCGGCAAGGGCGGCGGCGGCTGGGCCAGCTTCCGCGCCGCCAGCACCAACTACCGCGTCTGGATGCTGTTCATCACCTACGGCGCCTGCTTTGGCGTGGAGATCTTCATCCACAACGTGGCCGCCACGTTCTACGTGGACCGCTTTGGCCTGTCGCTGTCCGCCGCCGGCATGGCCGCCGCCAGCTTCGGCCTGCTGGCCCTGTTTGCCCGGGCGCTGGGCGGCTACCTGTCCGACAGGGTGGCCCGCCGCCGCGGCCTGGATGCGCGCTCGATCGTGCTGTTCGTCTTCATCCTGGGCGAAGGGCTGGGCCTGCTGGCCTTTGCCCACGCCTCGGGCGTGGTCACCGCCGTGGCCGCGATGCTGGTGTTCGGCCTGTTCACGCACATGGCCTGCGGCGCCACCTACGCGCTGGTGCCGTTCATCGACCGCAAGGCGCTGGGCGGCGTGGCCGGGATCATCGGCGCGGGCGGCAACGTCGGCGCGGTGGCGGCCGGCTTCCTGATGAAGGGCCTGGGCGACCTGCAGCTCACGCTGACGTACCTGGGCGTGGCCGCCACGCTGGCCGCGCTGTGCGCCATCGCCGTGCGCTTCAGCGCCGAGCACAAGGCCCGCGAGCAGGCGCTGTACGACAGCGCGCTCGCCAACTGATCGACGCCTCACACAAGATACCCCGCACAAGGAAAGCATCATGAAGATCATCATCGTCGGGCACGGCATGGTCGGCCACAAGTTCCTGGAATGCCTGGCCGATGCCGGCGCGCAGGACCTGGAAGTGACGGTGCTCTGCGAGGAGCCGCGCCCCGCCTACGACCGCGTCCACCTCTCGGAATTCTTCGCCGGCAAGTCGGCCGATGACCTGTCGCTGGTGCCGGCGGGCTTCTTCGACCAGCACAACAACATGCTGCTGCGCCTGAACGCCAGGGCCACGGGCATCGACACGGCGGCGAAGACCGTCACCACGTCCACCGGCGAGACACTGTCCTACGACAAGCTGGTGCTGGCCACCGGCTCGTACCCGTTCGTGCCGCCGCTGCCGGGCAAGGACCGCAAGGACACCTTCGTCTACCGCACCATCGAAGACCTGGAAGCCATGCTCGAATGCGGCCGGCGCGCCCGCACGGGCGTGGTCATCGGCGGCGGGCTGCTGGGCCTGGAATGCGCCAAGGCGCTGCGCGACATGGGGCTGGAAACCCACGTGGTGGAGTTTGCCCCGCGCCTGATGGCCGTGCAGGTGGACGACGGCGGCGGCCGCATGCTGCGCCAGAAGATCCAGGACCTTGGCGTGACGGCCCACACGGGCAAGAACACGGTGGAGATCGTCGATGGCGTGGACGGCACGCACCGCATGAACTTTGCCGACGGCACGCACCTGGACACCGACATGATCGTGTTCTCGGCCGGCATCCGCCCGCGCGACGAACTGGCGCGCCAGGCCGGCCTGGCCGTGGGCCCGCGCGGCGGCATCACCATCGACAACAACTGCCTGACCTCGGACCCGCACGTCTACGCCATCGGCGAATGCGCGCTCTGGGACGGCAAGATCTACGGCCTGGTGGCCCCCGGCTACGACATGGCCCGCGTGGCCGCCCGCCACCTGCGCGGCGAGGCCGCCGAGTTTGCCGGCGCCGACATGAGCACCAAGCTCAAGCTGATGGGCGTGGACGTGGCCAGCATCGGCGACCCGCACGGCAACGCGCCGGGCAGCCGGTCGTACCAGTTCACCGACGAGCGCAAGCAGGTCTACAAGAAGCTTGTGGTGTCCGATTGCGGCAAGTACCTGCTCGGCGGCGTGCTGGTGGGCGATGCGGCCGAGTACGGCACGCTGCTGCAGATGATGCTGAACCGCATCGAGCTGCCGGAATCGCCCGAATTCCTGATCCTGCCATCGTCGGACGGCCAGGCCAAGCCTGCGCTGGGCGCCGACGCGCTGCCCGACACCGCCCAGATCTGCTCGTGCAACAACGTCAGCAAGAGCCAGATCTGCGCGGCCGTGACCGACGGCGCCACCAGCATCGGCGCGCTGAAGACCTGCACCAAGGCCGGCACCGCGTGCGGCGGCTGCGTGCCGCTGGTCACGCAGATCATGAAGGCCGAGATGAAGAAGCAGGGCATGGCCGTCAACAACCACATCTGCGAGCACTTTCCGTACTCGCGCCAGGAGCTGTACCACCTGGTGCGGGTGGGCAAGTTCAAGACGTTCGACGACCTGCTGGCCGCGCACGGCAAGGGCCTGGGCTGCGACATCTGCAAGCCCACGGTGGGCAGCATCCTGGCCTCGTGCTGGAACGAGTTCGTGCTCAAGGAAGAGCACGCCAGCCTGCAGGATTCGAACGACTACTTCCTGGCCAACATCCAGAAGGACGGCACGTACTCGGTGGTGCCGCGCATGCCGGGCGGCGAGGTCACGCCTGACGGCCTGATCGCCGTGGGCCAGGTGGCCAAGAAGTACGGCCTCTACACCAAGATCACCGGCGGCGCGCGCGTGGACATGTTCGGCGCCCGGCTGGAGGAACTGCCGCTGATCTGGGAAGAACTGGTGGCCGCCGGCTTCGAATCGGGCCACGCCTACGGCAAGTCGCTGCGCACGGTGAAGTCGTGCGTCGGGTCGACGTGGTGCCGCTACGGCGTGGACGACTCCGTGGGCCTGGCGATCGACATCGAGAACCGTTACAAGGGCCTGCGCGCGCCGCACAAGATCAAGTTCGGCGTGTCGGGCTGCACGCGCGAGTGCGCCGAGGCGCAGGGCAAGGACGTGGGCATCATCGCCACCGAGCGCGGCTGGAACCTCTACGTCTGCGGCAACGGCGGCATGAAGCCGCGCCACGCCGAACTGCTGGCCGGCGACCTGGACCGCGAGACGCTGGTGCGCTACATCGACCGCTTCCTGATGTTCTACGTGCGCACGGCCGACCGCCTGCAGCGCACCAGCACCTGGCGCGACAACCTGGAAGGCGGCCTGGACTACCTGAAGGCCGTGGTCATCGACGACAAGCTCGGCATCGGCGCCGACCTGGAAGCCGAGATGCAGCACGTGGTGAACACCTACGAGGACGAGTGGAAGAAGGCCATCACCGACCCCGAGACCCGCAAGCGCTTCCGCCACTTCGTCAACAGCGACCTGCGCGACGACAACCTCGTCTTCCTGGAAGAGCGCGGCCAGATCCGCCCGGCCACGCCGGAGGAACGGAACTTGCAGCGCAACCGCCTGAGCCACATTCCCGTGGTTGCCGTGCCCGCCAAAGCTGCCTGAAACAAGGAGAACGTGATGAGCCAAGCCCACCATCCCGAAACCTGGACCGCAATCTGCACCTTGCGCGACATCGTGCCCAATACTGGTGTCTGCGCGCTGGTGGACCGGCAGCAGGTGGCCGTGTTCCGCATTGGCCGGGGAGAAGAGGTCTACGCGATCGCCAATTTCGATCCGAATTCGCAGGCCAACGTGCTGTCGCGCGGCCTGGTTGGCAGCCTGGGCGACCGCATCGTGGTGGCTTCGCCGATCTACAAGCACCACTTCGACCTGCGCACCGGCGAATGCCTGGAGGCGCCCGAGCACTCGGTCACGGCCTACGCGGCCCGCGTCTACGACGGCAAGGTCTGGGTGGCCGCATCGGCCACCACGGGCGCCGCTACGCCGGCCGGGGTCGAGGAAGAACTCGCCGCCTGAACCCCCTGCCCCCTCCACGCGCCCTACGATCATGCTCACGACGTCAAACGCCTCATCTCCCGCCGCGTCGGCCCGGCCGCGCCTGGTCGTCGTCGGCAACGGCATGGCCGGCATGCGCACGGTGGAAGAACTGCTCAAGCTCGCGCCGGACCTGTACGACATCACGGTGTTCGGCGCCGAGCCCCACGGCAACTACAACCGCATCCTGCTGAGCCCGGTGCTCGCCGGCGAGAAGACCGTCGACGACATCATGCTCAACACGCGCGACTGGTACACCCAGCACGGCATCGAGCTGCTGGCCGGCGACCCCGTGGTGGCCATCGACCGGCCGCGCCGCATCGTGCGCTCGGCCTCGGGCCGCGAGGTGCGCTACGACCGGCTGCTGCTGGCCACGGGCTCCAAGCCGTTCATCATCCCGGTGCCCGGCCACGCGCTGGACGGCGTGATCGCGTTCCGCGACATCCAGGACGTGGAGACGATGCTCCACGCCGCGCGCAACCACCGCCACGCCGTGGTCATCGGCGGCGGCCTGCTGGGGCTGGAAGCCGCCAACGGGCTGATGCGCCAGGGCATGGACGTCACCGTGGTGCACCTGGCCGACAGCCTGATGGAGCGCCAGCTCGACAAGCCCGCCGCCGAACTGCTGAAGGCCGCGCTGGAGCGCAAGGGCCTGCGCTTCCTGCTGAAGGCGCAGACCGCGGCCATCCTGGGCGACGACCGCGTCACCGGCGTGCGCTTCCAGGACGGCTCGCAGGTGCCGGCGGACCTGGTGGTGATGACCGCCGGCGTTCGCCCGAACATCGAACTGGCGGCCGGCGCCGGGCTGCACTGCGAGCGTGCCATCGTCGTCGACGACACGCTGCAGACGTTCGACCCGCGCATCTACGCCGTGGGCGAATGCGTGCAGCACCGCAACGCCACGTTTGGCCTGGTGGCGCCGATCTGGGACCAGGCGCGCGTCTGCGCGGCGCACCTGGCCGGCGCGGGCCATCGGCGCTACATCCAGCAGGCCACGGCCACCAAGCTCAAGGTGACGGGCGTGGACCTGTACTCGGCCGGCGACTTCATCGGCGCTGAAGGCAGCGAGGACCTGGTGCTGCGCGATGCGCGCCGCGGCGTGTACAAGCGGCTGGTGCTGCAGGATGGCCGGCTCGTCGGCGCCGTGCTGTACGGCGACGTCAAGGACGGCCCGTGGTATTTCGACCTGATCCAGAGCGGCAAGCCCGTGGCCGCGCTGCGGCAGCGCCTGCTGTTCGGCCAGGCGCAGTGCGAGTCCCTGGCGGCCTGACGCCGGCCGCCGCCGACCTTAGAGATTGATACCGTGAACCTGTCCGATATTGCGGTGGTCGCCACCACCGCCACCAAGACTGTCTCCACCACCTGCCCGTACTGCGGCGTGGGGTGCGGGGTGCGCGCCACGCTGCGCGCCGACGGCCAGGTTGAAGTCCAGGGCGATGCCGACCATCCGTCGAACTTCGGCCGCCTGTGCGTGAAGGGGTCGGCGCTGGGCGACACCGTCGGCCTGGACGGCCGGCTGCTGCACCCGCAACTGCGCCAGCCCGACGGATCACTGCGCCGCGTGAGCTGGGACGCCGCGCTGGACAAGGTCGCCAGCGGCTTTGCCGACATCGTGGCGCGGCACGGCCCGGACGCCGTGGCGCTCTACGTGTCCGGCCAGATCCTGACCGAGGACTACTACATCGCCAACAAGCTGATGAAGGGCTTCATCGGCTCGGCCAATATCGACACCAATTCGCGCCTGTGCATGTCGTCGGCCGTGGCCGGCCACAAGCGCGCGTTTGGCGAGGACCTGGTGCCGTGCAGCTACGACGACCTGGAACAGGCTGACCTGGTGGTGCTGGTGGGCTCCAACACGGCGTGGTGCCACCCGATCCTGTTCCAGCGCCTGACGCGCGCCAAGGAAGCGCGGCCCGGCATGAAGATCGTGGCCATCGACCCGCGCCGCACCGCCACGTGCGAGCTGGCCGACCTGCATCTGCCGCTGCGCGCCGGCACCGACGTGCGGCTGTTCAACGGCCTGCTCGGCTATCTGGCGCGCCAGGGCCATGCCGATGCCGCGTTCGTCGACGCCCATACCAGCGGGCTGGACGCCGCGCTGGCGGCCGCCGATGCCGACGGCACCGACCTCGACGCGCTGGCCCGCGCGTGCAAGCTCGACCCGCAGGACGTGCGCACGTTCTTCGAACTGTTTGCCGGCACCGGCAAGGTCATCACGGCGTTCTCGATGGGCGTGAACCAGTCGTCGTCGGGCACGGACAAGGTCAACGCGATCATCAACTGCCACCTGCTGACCGGCCGCATCGGCCGCCCCGGCATGGGCCCGTTCTCGCTGACCGGGCAGCCCAACGCGATGGGCGGCCGCGAGGTGGGCGGCCTGGCCAACATGCTGGCCGCGCACATGGAGCTGGCCAACCCGGTCCACCGGGACATCGTGCAGGATTTCTGGCAGTCGCCGCGCATGGCCGACCAACCCGGCCTGAAGGCCGTGGACCTGTTCCGCGCCATCGAGGCCGGCCAGGTCAAGGCCGTCTGGGTTATCGCCACCAATCCCGTGGTCAGCCTGCCCGATGCCGACCAGGCGCGCCGCGCGCTGGCAAAGTGCGAACTGGTGGTCACGTCCGACGTGGTCACGCATACCGACACCAACGACGCCGCCCATGTGCTGCTGCCCGCGCTGGGCTGGGGCGAGAAAGACGGCACGGTGACCAACTCCGAGCGCCGCATCTCGCGCCAGCGGGCGTTCCTGCCCGTGCCCGGCGAGGCGCGCGCGGACTGGGACATCCTGTGCGACGTGGCACGCCGCATGGGCTTTGCCGGCTTCGACTACGCCAGCCAGCACGAGATCTTCGACGAGCACGCGCGGCTGTCGGCCTGGCGCAATGGCGACGCCGACGCCACCGAGGCGCCCCGCATGTTCGACATCGGCGGGCTGGCCGGCCTGGCCCGGCGCGACTACGACGATTTCGTGCCCGTGCAGTGGCCGGTGCCAGGCGCCACGGCCGCCGGCACCAGCCGGCTGTTCGAGGATGGCCGCTACGCGTTCCCCGATGGCCGGGCGCGGTTCGTGCCGACGGCGTCGCGCGCCCCGGCGCATGCCGCCGACGACGAATTCCCGCTGATCCTGAACACCGGCCGCGTGCGCGACCAGTGGCACACCATGACGCGCACCGGCAAGGCCGCGCGGCTGGCCGACCACCTGCCCGAGCCGTTCGTCGACATGCACCCGCAGGACGCGCTGCTGTGCGGCGTGGGCGAAGGCAAGCTGGCGCGCGTGACCAGCCGCTGGGGCGCCATGGTGGCCCGCGTGCGCTTTGGCGGCGGCATTCCGCGCGGCAGCGTGTTCGTGCCGATCCACTGGAACGACCAGTTCAGTTCCGACGCGCGCGTGGGCGCCGTGGTGAATCCGGTGGTCGACCCGGTCTCGGGCGAGCCCGAGTTCAAGCACACGCCGGTGCGCGTGGAGGAATTCCGCGTGTCGTGGCACGGCTTTGTGCTGAGCCGCCGCGCGCTGCCCGCCGAGGCGCTGACGTACTGGACGCGCGTGCAGGGCCGCCAGTTCCAGCGCTATGAATTCGCCGGGCGCGAGCACGTGGCCGACCGCGCCGCCTGGGCCCGCGCGCTGCTGGGCGTGCAGGACCCGGATGCCGACTGGCTGGAATACGAGGACCGCACCGCCGGGGTCTATCACGCCGGCTACGTGGTCGACGACCGGCTGGAGGCATGCGTGTACGTGTCCACCCGCGCCGAGCTGCCGTCGCGCGCGTGGCTGTCGCAGCTCTTCGGCCAGGACCGGCTGGAAGACGGCGACCGCATCGGCCTGCTGCTGGGCCAGCCGCTGGAAAAGACCGCCGATGCCGGCCCCACCGTCTGCTCGTGCTTCGGCGTGGGCCGCAATACGATCTGCGACGCCGTGCGCCAGCACGACCTGAAGTCCACGGCCGAGATCACGGCCTGCGTGAAGGCCGGCGGCAACTGCGGATCGTGCGTGCCGGAGCTGCGCAAGCTGCTGGCCGAGATCCGCATCGTCGAAGCCGCCGAAGCGGCCTGACATCAGCAGCGGACTCACATGGCGCGGCAGCCAGGCGGCTCCCGCGCCATTTTTCCGTCGATTTCTTGACAATTCGTCCAGTTTTATACAAACTGTCCAGCATCGTTTTTCATCGCCGATGCGGCCCGCCATGCCAGAACGGACCCCGGAGCAGCGCCTGCTGCTCGAACAAGTGAAGCAGATAGCCGACGGGCTGGGCCAGACGCTGGCGCCGTTCTGCGAGGTCGTGCTGCACGACCTGCTGGAGCCGGGCCAGTCGATCCTGGCGATCCACAACAACCTGTCCGGCCGCGCCGTGGGCGACCCCACCACCGAGCTGGGCGAGGCCCGCATCACCGATCCCGGCTATCCGCAGATCCTGGCCAACTATCCGAACCAGTTTGCCGATGGCCGGCAGGCCAAGAGCACGTCGATCGGCATCAAGGACAGCACAGGCCGCTACGTGGCCGCGCTGTGCATGAACGTGGACCTGACGCTGTTCCGCAGCCTGCAGATGGCGATGGGCCAGTTCGTGCAGACCACCGCCGAGGGCCCCGAGGAAACGCTGGACCCGGCCAGCACCGAGGCGCTGCGCGCGCGCATCGACGCCTTTGCCGCGCGGCTGGCCACCACGCCGCGCGCGCTGAAGATCGAGGACCGGCGCGCGCTGCTGGCCGAACTGAAGGCCGGCGGGCTGCTGGAAGTGCGCCGGGCCATGGAAACCATCGCGGCCCACCTGGGGGTGTCGCGTGCCACCGTCTACACCTATGCCCGCTGACCGCGCCGCCGCGCAGCTGCTGCTGCTCGACAAACATGCCGTGGAAGCGGCGCTGATTCCCGACGACGTCGTGGCGGCCGTGCGCGAGGCATTCGTGCTGCACAGCCACCGCGAAGGCCGCGTCTTTCCGCTGATCCGCGAAACGCTGCATACCGGCGGCGTGTTCGGCATCAAGGCCGGCGACGTGGGCCGGCAGAACCTGCTGGGCTTCAAGGCCGCCGGGTTCTGGCCCGGCAACCGCGAGCGCGGCGGCGAACCGCACCAGGCGACCATCATGCTGGTCGACCCGGACACGGGCCGGCCGCTCTGCATCCTCGACGGCAACGCGATCACCACGGCCCGCACCGGCGCGGCCGGCGGCATCGGCCTGCAACGGCTGGCCCGGCCGGACAGCCGCCGCGTCTGCGTGTTCGGCACCGGCGTGCAGGCGCGCGTGCAGCTGGCGTACGCGCTGGCGCTGCTGCCGTCGCTCGCCGAGGTCAGCTACGTGACCGCCAGCGGCGCGCCAGACGCCGGTTTCGAGGCCGAGTTCGCGGCCAGCCTGGGCGGCCGTGGCCGCATCACCCACGCGCCGGACCGCAATGCCGCCGTGGCCCAGGCCGATGTGGTCATCACGGCCACGCCGGGCGGCGGCGCGCTGTTCGACGCCGGCGCCGTGCAGCCGGGCACCCACCTGACCTGCGTGGGCGCCGACACCACCGGCAAGCGCGAGCTGCCGGACGGCGTGCTGGCGCGGGCCACGGTGATTGCCGACGACCTGGACCAGGCGCGCCGCATCGGCGAATGCCAGTGGGCGCCGGACCTGCACTGCATCGAACTGGGCGACCTGCTGACCGGCGCCGCCACGTTCGCGCGCCAGCCCGACGACATCACCGTGTTCGACATGACGGGCCTGGCGCTGCAAGACCTGACCGTCGCGCGCTTCCTGCACGAACGGGCCCTGGCCGACGGCGCCGGCACGCGCCTGGCCTGGCCCTGGTAACCGATTTCCTCCCGCGTCCATCCGCTCCCGACCATCATGACGACCCTGCCCCTGCCCACCTACGCCGACGTCGAAGCCGCCGCCGAACGCATTGCCGGCTACGCCAACCGCACGCCGGTCCATACGTCGCGCACGCTCAACGACCGGCTTGGCGCCGAAGTGTTCTTCAAGTGCGAGAACTTCCAGCGCATGGGCGCATTCAAGTTCCGCGGCGCCTTCAACGCGCTGTCGAAGTTCACGCCCGCGCAGCGCCAGGGCGGCGTGGTGGCGTTCTCGTCCGGCAACCACGCCCAGGGCATCGCGCTGTCGGCCCGGCTGCTGGGCATGCCGGCCACGATCGTGATGCCGGCCGACGCCCCGGCGCTCAAGATCGCCGCCACCAAGGGCTACGGCGCCAACGTGGTGATCTACGACCGCTACACGGAAGACCGCGAGGCCATCGGCCGCGACCTGGCGGAAAAGCACGGCATGACGCTGATTCCGCCCTACGACCATCCGGACGTGATGGCCGGCCAGGGCACGACCGCCAGGGAACTGTTCGAGGAAGTGGGCACGCTGGACGCGCTGTTCGCGCCGCTGGGCGGCGGCGGGCTGCTGTCGGGCACGGCGCTCGCCACGCGCGCGCTGGCGCCGCAATGCGAGCTCTACGGCGTGGAGCCGGAAGCCGGCAACGACGGCCAGCAGTCGTTCCGCAGCGGCAGCATCGTCCACATCGACACGCCCAAGACCATCGCCGACGGCGCCCAGACGCAGCACCTGGGCCAGCACACGTTCCCGATCATCCAGCGCGATGTCACCGACATCCTGACCGCCACCGACGCGCAACTGGTCGACGCCATGCGCTTCTTTGCCGAGCGCATGAAGATGATCGTCGAGCCGACCGGCGCCCTGGGCCTGGCCGCCGCGCTGCAGCAGGCGGACGCGCTCAAGGGCAAGCGCGTCGGCATCGTCATCAGCGGCGGCAACGTCGATATCGCGTGGTTTTGTGAGTTGATGAAGCGGTAGGGTTACCGCCCCGCCCCGCCAGCCTGGGGGGCTCCCCTACACCTCTTCCGACGGCTGCGCCCTGGCCACCGCCACGATCGGCTCGCGGTCGAGCTGCATGAAGATCCAGGCCGACGCCGACGTGATCAGGCCCACGCAGATGAACGTCGCGTGGAAGGCCGGCAGCACGTCGAAGTGGTGCGAGCCGATGCCGCCCTGGAACGTCGCCAGCAGCGCGCCGGCGGACGTTACCGCCAGGCTCATCGACAGCATCTGCACCATCGACAGCATGCTGTTGCCGCTGCTGGCCGTCACGCCGCTCAGGTCCTTCAGCGTCACCGTGTTCATGGCCGTGAACTGGATGGAGTTCACGGCGCCGAAGATCGCCATCATGACGATCACCAGCGGCAGCGGGCGCTCGGGCGAGATCAGCGCGAACGACGCCATCACCAGCCCCACCACGAACGTGTTGGTCACCAGCACCTTGCGGTAGCCAAAGCGTTCGATCAGGTGCGTGGCCAGCCGCTTGGACGCCATGCCGGCCACGGTCACCGGCACCATCATCAGCCCGGCGTTGAACGGCGAGTAACCCAGGCTCAACTGCAGCGTCAGCGGAATCAGGAACGGCATGGCGCCGTTGCCGATCCGCGCGAACAGGTTGCCCAGCAGCCCCACGCTGAACGCGTGGATGCCGAACAGCTGCAGCGGAAACAGCGGCGCCGCGCTGCGCCGGGCGTGGAACACGTAGGCGGTCAGCGCGGCCATGCTGGCAATCAGCAGCATCAGCACCGTGGCGTGCTGGAAGCCCATGCCGGCCAGCCCGTCGAGCGAGAACGACAGCGTCACCATGGCGATGGCCAGGAACGCATAGCCGGCGATGTCAAAGCGCCCGATGCCGGGCAGCCGCGCGTTGGGCATGTAGCGCACCGTGGCCACCGCGCCAATCAGCCCCACCGGCACGTTGATCAGGAAGATCCAGTGCCAGGAGAACGTCTGCGTGATCCAGCCGCCCAGCGTCGGCCCGATCAGCGGCCCGATCATGCCGGGGATGGCCACGAAGCTCAGCGCCTGCAGATACTGCTCGCGCGGGAACGTGCGCAGCACCGACAGCCGCCCCACCGGCAGCAGCATCGCCCCGCCCGCGCCCTGCACCACGCGCGCCGCCGCCAGCAGCGGCAGCGTGGGCGCCCAGGCGCACAGCAGCGACCCCAGCACGAACAGGCCGATGGCGGTCTGGAAGATCGTGCGCGTGCCAAAGCGGTCGGCCAGCCAGCCCGACGCCGGGATGATGACGGCCATTGTCAGCGAGTACGCGATGACCACCGACTGCATGCGCAGCGGGCTCTCGCCCAGGCTGCGCGCCATCGACGGCAACGCGGTGTTGACGATGGTGGAGTCCAGCGTCTGCATGAAGAAGCCCACGGCCACCACCCACAGCATGATGCGCAGCTTGGGGTCCTGGGGCGTGGAGACGGTATCGACGGGGGGCGGGGCTAACGGCATGGCGGCGCGCGGAAGGCGGCTAAAACCGCAACCTTAGGCGGGCGATGGCCGCATGGCAAGCGCGCGGCACGATCATCGCCCATTCGGGGCTCCCGGCCCCGGTCACATCGACGCCCGCAGACCGACGAAGAAGCGCCGCCCCGGCGCCGGCTCGTAGTATCTGCCATTGGCTTCATTGACGATGACCGAGCCGATGTAGTGCCGGTCGGCCACGTTGTCGATCCGGCCGAACACGTAGAGCTGCGTGGCGCCTACCTTGAACGTGTAGCCGGTCTTCAGGTTGATGGTGAGGTAGCCGGGCGCGGCCTGCGTGTTCAGGTCGTCGGCGTAGACCTTGCTGTCCGCGCGGGCCTCCACGCCCACCATCCACTGGCCCCACGGCCGGTACGTGACCTCGGCGCCCAGGCTGTGCCGCGCGGTGCCCGGCAGCCGGTTGCCAGCCGCCACGGTGGCGCCCTGCGCGTTGACGAACGATTCGCCGAAGTAGGCCGACAGGTAGGTGTAGCCCAGCCCGGCCGCCAGCCGCTCGCCCGGACCGAACGCGCCGCGCCAGCCCAGTTCCAGCCCGCGCCGGCGCACGCCATCCACGTTCTGGTAGACCGTGCGGCCGGCATCGTTGGCCAGCGGCACCACCTCGGCGTGGCTGTCGGCATCGAACAGCGCGGCCTCCAGCCGCTGGCTGCCTGACTGCCATTTCACGCCGATCTCGCCCTGCCGGCTCGTGGACGCCTGCAGCCCCAGGTTGGCCCCGACGCCGCCCGGGCCGTAGGCCACCTCGGTCAGCGTGGGCGTTTCGAAGCCGCGCCCCAGGTTGGCGTAGACGTTGAGCGACTCCATCGCATGCCAGACCACGCCCAGCACCGGGCTGACGTTGTGGTACGTGGACGTGCCACTGTCGTCGGGGCTGGCGGCGGTCACGAAATGGTCGTCGATGCGCAGCCGCACCCTGCTGGCCCGCACCCCGCCCACCAGTTCCCAGGCCGGATGCACGGTCCAGTTGAATTGCGCGAAGGCGCCGTAGTCGGCCGCCTCGTCGGTCTCGTCGCGGCGCAGCGCGCCCTGCTGGCCGTTGTCGTTGACGTAGCCGTGGCGCCCGTCGCGCATGGCGTTGGCCTCGATGCCGGCTGTCCATTGCAGCGGCAGGCCGTTGGCCGTGGTCTTGCGCGTCCACGACAGCGCGCCGCCGCCGTAGGTGCGGTCCAGGTCGACGATGCCGCCCGCCGACGTGGGCGCCGCGCCGCTGAAGCCCAGCCGCTGCGTAAGCTGCCGGCCGCCGCCGTAGAGCCGGAAGTTCAGGCTGTCGCGCTCGGTCAACTGGTGCTCCACGACCACCCCGGCCTGGGTCTGCTCCACGTCCTTGCCGGTGTTGAACTGGGTGGCGGCCGGCACCGACTGGCGCGGATTGGCCTCGGCCTGCGCGCGCGTCAGCCCCAGCGGGTCTTCGGCCAGCGGCTGGTTGAAGTAGTTGAACTGGCCCGTGACCCTGGTGCCCGTGGCGGGCCGGGCCACGATCTTGGCGTTGAGCTGGTAGCGCCGCGCGGCGCTGTGGTCGCGGTAGCCGTCGGTCTGGTAGGTCCAGGCATCGAGCGTGCCGCCCAGGCGGTCGTTGCCGCCGCCCAGCGTCACGCCGGCCTGCCACTGGCCGTCCGACCCGAAGCCGGTGGACGCTCGCCCGGCAAACCCCTGCGTGGGCGGGTCGGGCGTGAAGACCTGCACCACGCCGCCCGAGGCATTGCCGTACATCTGGGCAAACGGCCCGCGCAGGATTTCCACGCGGCTGGCGTTGGCCAGGTCGAACGTCGACGACTGGCCCTGCCCGTCCGGCATCGTCGCCGGAATGCCGTCGACAAACAGCCGCACGCCGCGCACGCCGAACGTCGACCGGCTGCCAAACCCGCGCACCGCGATCTGCAGGTCCTGCGAATAGTTCTGGCGGTCGCGCACGGCGATGCCGGGGCTGGTCAGCGTCAGCTCGGACAGGTTGACCAGCGGCGACGTGGCCGTGAACGGGTCCACGGCGATGCTGTCGATGGCGGCCGGCGCGTCGAAGCGCCGCTGCTCGTTGCGGCTGGCGCTGACCACCACGTCGGGCAGCGCCGCTTCTTGCGCGCTGGCCGGCACGGCCGGGGTCATGGCCAGCGGCACCGCCATCCAGGCGGCCGGCCGGCGCCCGAGCGCGGCCAGCAGTGCGGTACGCAGTGCGGAAGTCTGGGTCCTGCCGGCAGCGTGCATGGGGGCGCGTCCCGAAGATAGACACCTCGCACGCGCGGATTGCGCGTGGCGCCTAGTCTACTCCCGGCCATCGGGCCCGCGCCGTCGGGCGCACGCTGACAGCGCGGCGGCGTGGCGCCCGGGCGTCAGATTGATGATGCGCCGTGGCCGGCGCAATGCTACCCTCTGGTGCCGCCGCACGCTGTCTGGCGCGGCCGGCGCAAACCTTCGGCCCCCATCCCTGCCAGATGAGAATCCTTATCGTTGAAGACGACCCCATGCTCGGCGATGGCCTGCATCGCGGACTGAAGCTGATGGGGCATGCCGCGGACTGGTTCCGCACGGCGGCCGAGGCCGACCGCGCCATCGCCGCCATGCATTACGACGCCGTGCTGCTGGACCTGGGCCTGCCCGACGAGGACGGCGTGACGATGCTGCTGCGCTGGCGCAACCAGGGACGGCATACGCCGGTGGTCATCCTGACCGCGCGCGACGCCGTGCAGGACCGCATCGGCGGGCTGGACGCTGGCGCCGACGACTACCTGATCAAGCCGGTCGACCTCGACGAACTGGCCGCGCGGCTGCGCGCCGTGTCGCGCCGGGCGGCGGGCATGCTGGAGCCGGTCTGGCGCCACGGCCCGCTCGAATACCATCCGGCCGCGCGGCTGGCGGTCTGGCACGGCAAGTCCGTGGACCTGACCAGCCGCGAGTCGATGCTGCTGGAACTGCTGCTGACCCATCCCAACCGCGTGCTGACGCGCGAATTCCTGCGCGACAAGCTCTACGAATGGGAGAAAGGCTCGGAGAGCAACACGCTCGAAGTTCATATCCATCATCTGCGCCGCAAGCTCCATCCCGGCATCGTCCGCACGCTGCGCGGCGCCGGCTATACGCTGGGCACGGTGGATGCGCTGGCGGCGCCGGCCCCCGACGCTGGCGAAGCGGGTGACAGTGGAGACCATGGCGACGGTGGCGCAGGCGGGGCCCCCGCATGACGCTGCAACGGCGGCTGATCCTGGTCGTCCTGCTGACCGTCTTCTTTGCCTGGGTGGTGACCAGCGTGCTGGTCTTCCGCAACGCGCGGATGGAAGTCAACGAACTCTACGACACCGCGATGGTGCGCATGGCCCAGCAGATGCAGGCCGTGCTGCCGCTGGTGCAGCCAGGTGCCATCCACCAGCCGCCCCCCGGCGGCTACGGCACCGGCAATGCCGAGGTGGGCGATCTTGGGGCGGCCGGCCTGGGTGACCTGGCGATTGCCGCGTGGCGCGCAAACGGCGAGCCGCTGCACATCGACCCCGACGGCGACCGCCTGCCCCGCCTGCCGCAGGTGGCCGGCTTTACCGACCGCACGCTCGACGCCCGCGCATGGCGGCTGTACTACCTGGAAGACCCCGTGGACGGCTGGCGCGTCTGCGTCGGCCAGTTGATGGCCGAGCGCGAGGAACTGGTGGTGGCCTACCTGCAGGCGCAGGTGCTGCCGTGGGCGCTGGGCCTGCCGCTGCTGACCATGCTGCTGATCCTGGGCATCCGCCGCATGCTGCGGCCGCTCACCGACATCTCGCAAGCCATCGCCACGCGCGCGCCGGGCGATCCCACGCCGATTGCCGCGCATGGCGTGCCGCGCGAACTGATGCCGCTGGTCCAGGCGATGAACCGGCTGCTGGACCGCGTGTCGGCCCTGCTCGAACATGAACGCCGCCTGACCGCCGATGCCGCGCACGAGATGCGCACCCCGCTGGCCGCGCTCAAGGCGCAATGGGACGTGGCGCGCCGCTCGGCCGATGCGGACGAACGCGCGCAGGCCGCCGTCAAGGTCGAGGCCGGCATCGACCGCCTGGGCCACCTGGTGTCGCAACTGCTGACGCTGAGCCGGCTGGAGGATGACACCACGTCGCCCGCCCGCGCGCCGGTGGACTGGCGCGAGGTGTCGCGGCAGGTGCTGTCCGATTGCCTGCTGCTGTCCGAGCGCCGGCAAGTCGACATGGAAGTGCTCTGGCCGGCGGACGGCCGCCCGCCGCTGGACGTCTGCGGCGACGGCACGCTGCTCGGCACCCTGCTGCGCAACCTGATGGACAACGCGCTGCGCTACGGCCCGGCCGGCTCGGTGGTCACGCTGGCGTTCGAGCCGGACCGCATCGTCGTGGCCGACCGCGGGCCCGGCGTTGACCCCGCGCATATGGAACGGCTGGGCCGGCGCTTCTTTCGCGGCGGCGGCCAGCAGGAACAAGGCACGGGGCTGGGAATTTCGATTGCGCGGCGCATTGCCGAGCTGCATGGCCTGACCATCGACCTTGCCAACCGCCCGGCTGCCGACGGCACGGGACTGGTGGCAACGATCCGGCCCGCCACCACGGGGAGAAACAAGCGTTGAGCGCCGTCTGGGAAGTGTTCGCCGTGTTCCTGCGCCTGGGCCTGACCTCGTTCGGGGGGCCGGTGGCGCATCTGGGGTATTTCCGTACCGCGTTCGTAGCGCGGCGGGGCTGGCTCAGCGAGGCGGCGTATGCCGATATCGTCGCGCTGTGCCAGTTCCTGCCCGGGCCGGCCAGCAGCCAGGTCGGCATGGCCGTGGGGCTGTCGCGCGCGGGCTATGCGGGCGCGCTGGCGGCGTGGATCGGCTTCACGCTGCCGTCGGCCGTGGCGCTGATCCTGTTTGCCTATGGGCTGTCGCACTTCGGGCAGGCCGTGCCGGCCGGTGCGCTGCACGGGCTCAAGGTGGCGGCGGTGGCGGTGGTAGCGCAGGCCGTGTGGGGCATGGCGCGGTCGCTCTGCCCCGACGCACCGCGCCTGACGATGATGACGCTGACGGCGGTCGTGGTCGCCATCGCGCCCTCGCCGGCCTGGCAGGTCGGTGCGATGGTCGTGGCCGGGCTGGTGGGCGCGCGGCTGTTTCGCACCGCCCAGGCCGCGCCGCACGAGCCGTTGTCGGTGCCGGTCAGCCACGGCTTTGCGGTGCTGTGCCTGGCCGTGTTCGCGGTGCTGCTGGTGGGCCTGCCGTTCGCGGCCCGCGAATCGGGCAGCCACGCGCTGGCGCTGGTCGACGCGTTCTACCGCGCCGGCGCGCTGGTGTTCGGCGGCGGCCACGTGGTGCTGCCGCTGCTGCAGGCCGCCGTGGTGCCGCCGGGCTGGGTCGACAACGACACGTTCCTGGCCGGCTACGGCGCCGCGCAGGCGGTGCCCGGCCCGCTGTTCACGTTCGCGGCCTTCCTTGGCGCGGCCAACACGCTGGCACCGAACGGCTGGGCTGGCGGGGCGCTCTGCGTGCTGTCCATCTTCGCCCCGTCGTTCCTGCTGGTGTTCGGCGCGCTGCCGTTCTGGGAGCGGCTGCGCCGCCAGCCGGCCACGCGCGCGGCGCTGTCCGGTGTCAACGCGGCCGTGGTGGGCCTGCTGCTGGCCGCGCTCTACCAGCCGGTCTGGACCAGCGCCGTGCAGGGCCCGGCCGATTTCGCGCTGGCGCTGCTGGCGCTGACCGCGCTGACGGCGTGGCGTGTGCCGCCGTGGGCCGTGGTGGCGGGCTGCGCGCTGGCCGGGTGGGGATGGCAGGCGGCGGGGTTCGCCTAGCCGGCAGCCAACGATGCGCGGCGTGCGCCGGTTCATCCTCGCAGCGGGCACGGGCGTGGCGATCACGCTGGCGGTGGCTGGCTGCGGCGTGGCGCCGGCCGCGATGGCGTCGCCACCGGCCGCCCGCATCGCGGTGGTCGAGCAGGACTGGCACACCGACGTCTGCCTGCGCATGGCCGACGCCGACGCCCCGCTGCAACGCCTGGCGGCCGGCTATCGCGACCCGATGTTCCTGTGCTTCGGCTTTGGCGACCGCCAGTACTTATTGGACACCGCACCTGGCCCGCTGACGCTGCTGTCGGCCCTGCTGCCCGGCGACGGCGCGATCCTGCTGACACTGCTGCGGGACACCCCGGCCGCCGCGTTCGGCGCCGACATGGTCGTGGAACTCGACATCGACGCGCCGGGCCTGGACCGGCTGCGCGCGTTCCTGACCGACGCCGTGCGCACCGACGACGCCGGCGCGCCGCGGATGCTCGGCGACGGCCCGTATCCAGGCGGCCGCTACTTTGCCGCGACGGCGCGCTACAACGGCTTCTACACCTGCAATACCTGGACGGCCGACGCGCTGCGCGCGGCCGGCATTCCGATGCACGGGCCGGTGCTGTTCGCGGGCGGCGTCATGCGGCAGGTGCGGGCGGTGCGGGCAACACAGACGGGAAGCGAAACGGCCCCCTGACAGGGGGCCGGCGAAAGCCCGATCCGGGCGGATCAGGCAGGCGGGACAGGCAGATCAGCTGCGATCGAAGCGGTCGAGGTTCATGACCTTGACCCAGGCGTTGACGAAGTCCTGGACGAACTTCTCCTTGCTGTCGTTCGAGCCGTAGACCTCGGCCACCGCGCGCAGCTCGGCGTTCGAGCCGAACACGAGGTCGACCGGCGTGGCCTGCCAGCGGACCTTGCCCGTGGCGCGGTCCTGGCCTTCATACAGGCCCGGCTGCTTTGCCGACTTCGACCACTTGGTCGACTGGTCGAGCAGGTTCACGAAGAAGTCGTTGCTCAGCGTGCCGGGACGATTCGTGAACACGCCGTGCTTCGACCCGCCGGCATTGGCGTCCAGCGCGCGCAGGCCGCCCACCAGCACCGTCATCTCGGGCACCCGCAGGTTCAGGTAGCTGGCGCGTTCCACCAGCATCTCGGTGGGCGCGCGGTGGCTCTGCTTGCCGTAGTAGTTGCGGAAGCCGTCAGCCACCGGCTCCAGCACCGAGAACGACTGCACGCTGGTCTGTGCCGCCGAGGCGTCCATCCGGCCCGGCGTGAACGGCACCTTGACCTTGTGGCCGCCCTTGCTGGCCGCTTCCTCCACGGCCGCCGAGCCACCCAGCACGATCAGGTCCGCCAGCGACACCTTCTTGCCGCTGGCCTGCTGCGCCGTGTTGAAGTCCGTCTGGATCGCCTCCAGGCGCTTGAGCACCTTGGCCAGTTCCGCCGGGTCGTTCACGGCCCAGTCCTTCTGCGGGGCCAGCCGGATCCGCGCGCCATTGGCGCCGCCGCGCATGTCGGTCACGCGGAAGGTGGCTGCCGACGCCCACGCGGTGCGCACCAGTTCCGGAATCGTCAGGCCCGATGCCAGGATCGTGGTCTTGAGCTTGGCCACGTCGTTGTCATCGACGAGCTTGTGGTCGACCTTGGGGATCGGGTCCTGCCAGATCAGGTCTTCCTTGGGCACCTCGGCGCCCAGGTAGCGCGACTTCGGCCCGAGGTCGCGGTGCATCAGCTTGAACCACGCGCGGGCGAAGGCGTCCTCGAACTCCTTGGGGTTCTCCAGGAAGCGCTTCGAGATCTTGCGGTACTCGGGGTCCATCTTCAGCGCGATGTCGGTCGTGAACATCATCAGCTTGTGGCGCTTCTTGGGGTCGTGGGCGTCCGGCACGAAATTGGCGCTCGCGTTGTTCTTCGGCACCCACTGGATCGCGCCGCCCGGGCCGCGCGTGGTTTCCCACTCGAAGCTGTAGAGCCAGGTCAGGAATTCGTGGGTCCAGCGCGTCGGGTTGGTCGACCAGGCGCCTTCCAGGCCGCTGCTGACCGTATCCACGCCCTTGCCCGTGCCGCACTTGCCGGTCCAGCCCAGGCCCTGCTCTTCCAGCCCGGCGGCGGCGGGCTCCTTGCCCACGCAGCCGGCCGGCTTGTAGGCGCCGTGTGCCTTGCCGAAGGTGTGGCCGCCGGCGATCAGCGCGACGGTGTCCACGTCATCCATGCTCATGCGGCCAAAGGTCTCGCGGATTTCCTTGGCCGATGCCAGCGGATCGGGCTTGCCGCCCGGGCCTTCCGGGTTCACGTAGATCAGACCCATCTCGCTGGCTGCCAGCGGCTTTTGCAGCGCGCCCTTGGCGTCGGTGCGCTTGTGGGCCAGCATCTTCTTCTCCGGGCCCCAGTTCACCATCTCGGCTTCCCAGTCATCGACCCGGCCGCCGGCGTAGCCGAACGTCTTGAAGCCCATTTCTTCCAGCGCGACGTTGCCGGCCAGCACCATCAGGTCGCCCCAGGAGATCTTCTTGCCGTACTTCTGTTTGATCGGCCACAGCAGGCGGCGGGCCTTGTCCAGGCCAACGTTGTCGGGCCAGCTGTTGAGCGGCTCGAAGCGCTGCTGGGCGCCGTTGGCGCCACCCCGGCCGTCGAACGTCCGGTAGACGCCCGCGCCGTGCCAGGCCATGCGGATGAAGAACGGGCCATAGTTGCCGAAGTCGGCCGGCCACCAGTCCTGCGATGTCTTCATCAGCACCGCGATGTCACGCTTCACCGCCTGCAGGTCGAGCGACTTGAACTCTTCCGCGTAGTTGAACGCCTTGCCCATCGGGTCCGACTCGGCCGCATTGAAGCGCAGCGGGCTCAGGTCCAGTTGCTCGGGCCACCAGAAGCTGTTGGGCGTCACGTCGGTCTTGGCCATCAGCGGCGTGGTGGCCAGCGCGGCAGACACCGCCACGGCGAGCATAGAAACTCTTAATGTTTTTCCGATGTTCATGGAGGAAATGACTCCTTGTAGTGGGTTGCAATTGCCGCTGCCGCCACGCAAATGAATCCATATGCGACGGCGATGCCCTGCGATCAGCGCGGGATATATCGTTGATTTCCTATTCGACTTCTGCAGATACCAGATCTGGAATGGGAGAAGCCAAGGCGACCGAACGGAAATGTTCTCGCACTCTACGAGGGCCCACGAATTGGAGCCATTCAATGATTTCAATGAAGCAAATTACCCAAATCAATTGGAAAGGGACGCGGCAAATCGATGCGGTCTCGTGGTATTGCCTGCCAACCCAATGGATACAAGGGTTTCCGGCCGGATAACCGCCTTATTCCCGGCTGAATAGGGACGCCATTTCCCCCTCGTCATCCCCAGATCGACCGGTTTCCGACAAATAATCCGAACATGATTATTGACGGTTATCAATTGCAACGTTTTGGTGAGAAGTTTCTGATGCGCCAGATACACAATTCCTAAATGCTATCGGAAATGCAAGCGCAAACAGCCAGCCGGAGAGACCGGTTATGGCGAATGGAGAACGGGATTTTCCGGCGGATCCGCCGAAGGAATGGGCTACGAATGCGACGCCCGAAGGGCAAGGCGGAAAAACAAGTAGAGCCGTCCTGACAGACGGCCCTACGTCCCCGCGTACTTTGCTGCAATTCGCCGCCTGCCCACCCTGGTGCCTCTGTGGGCGGCCATGGGCGATGTCTGGCAGGCTGGCGAGTCGGCCCGGCGGCAACCCCTCCGGTCGCTTTCTGTTCCCGACTTGTTCAGCGGGGCCGACGAGATGACATTCTGACGATGAAATATTTCGGAAATAAGAAGCGCGAAGGCACGTTACCGCACAAATGTCCGCAATCACAGACAAAGGCAACTTTAGCGGCGTCATTCAATCACTAGAATGAATCGGTCGATTCAGTCCAGTCACCCCTCACCGGAGCCGCGATGAAGCGCCACACCCATGTCGTAACAGAGACCACGGCCGACGGCCTGGCCGCCCTGCTCTACCACATCGCCCACGGCGCCAGCCAGGGCCAGCTCGACCCGGAGTTCGTGCGCAAACTGTGCAAGCGCGTGGACAAGGAAATCGAGGCCATGGAAGATGCCGACAAGCTGACGGCGCCCGACCGCGAGCGGCTGCAGCACGCCGTGTCGACGCTGCGCAATACCGCCGATGCCGAGGAAGGCGCGCTGCTGACGCGCGCACTGGAACGGCTGCGCTCGGTAGACGGGCAGGCCGCCCGGTCCGCCCCAGCCTGACGCCGGGCCAGATCCAGCCCCCCAAAGCAGAACGCCCCTCCTCCCGCCAAGTCGGGTGAGGGGCGCTTTGTTATCCGGCAGGGGCGGGGGGAAAGGCCCCGTCTGCCGGTGTCTCCCTGCTTAGAAGCGGTGACGGATACCGACGACGGCGCCGGTCTGGTTCGAACCCGGAACGACCGGGGCCGAGCTGCTCATCGACAGTGCCGACGTGCCCTTGTTCTTCGTGTAGCCAACGTTCAGGTAGGCGTCCGTGCGCTTCGAGAACGCGTAGTCGGCCGACAGCACGAACAGCCACGGGTCGTTGCCGCTGTTGTGGGTGTACGTGTAGTAGGCGGCGCCCGTCAGCGACAGGGCCTGCGTCACGCGGTACAGGCCGCCCAGCCAGTAGACGTTGTTGCGCACCGAGGCGGTCGTGGCCGAGGCCACGCCGTCGTCACGCATCCAGCGGTAGCCGGCGAACACCTTGGCCACGCCCAGGTCGTACGAACCGCCAACGGCCCAGCGCTTGACGGCGCGGTCGTCGGTGGCAACCGTGTTGCCCTGGTACTGGTCGTAGGCGGTGCCGATCGAGAACGGGCCGGCGTTGTAGGCCAGGCCGGCGCCGAAGTTGCGGCCAACCTTGTAGTTGCCCGGCACTTCGGTGCTGTTGGCGACGGTCGAATCGCGGCCCGTGCTGTAGAAGGCCGTGGCGGTCAGGCCGCCGAACTTGCCGGTGTACTTCAGCGCGTTGTCGGCGCGGCCGTTGAAGGCCGAGTCAACCGAGTTCAGCGAGTACTTCGGGCCCACGCCCATCGGGTCGTAGGCGCCGAACAGGTCGTACAGCGAGTTCTGCTGGCGACCCAGGGTCACCGAGCCGAACGTGCCTTGCAGGCCCACGAAAGCCTGGCGGCCGAACAGGCGGCTGCCCTGGCCCGACGTGCCGGTATCGATGTCGAAGCCCGACTCCAGCGTGAAGATGGCCTTCAGGCCGCCGCCGAGGTCTTCGGCGCCGCGCAGACCCCAGCGCGAACCGGACATGTTGCCCGAGCTGACCATGGCCTTGCTGCCATTGGCCGCGGCGGTACCCGAGTGGTTGGCGAATTCGATACCGGCATCGGCGATACCGTACAGCGTCACGGAGGTGGAGGACTGTGCCGACGCCACGCCGGAGAGTGCGCAGGTACCCGCGGCCGCCAGGGCAAATAGTGCTTTCTTCACTGTGAGTTCTCGTATTTGTTAAGACATTGAGATGCTTCCCGCCCACCAGCGTCAGAATCTGACCTGCGCGAACGCGCTGCCGGATTTCGAAACGATGGCCTCTGGGTGCGGGCGAATTGTTTCAGGGAATTATGAAAGCCATGTGTCTGTTGCGTCTCAGCAACGGTGGCGGATGCCCCACGTTGGGGGGAAGCGGGCGCGGCGGCCCTGCAGAATTCGGGTTTTCCCGACCCGCCTTTTGGTAGGATGCACACTTTTCTTGAACGGCATTTGACAGGTCCGTGACGGTGCGCGCGCCGGACCTGCCATGCCCGCGTCAATGTCCCTGCCCGACTACACGACCCACATCGCCCCCCGGCTGGCCCGGCTGCGGCAGCATCTGCGCCGCCCGAGCCGGCGCACCGTGCTGCTGGCCCTGGCCGGGCTGCCCGCCCTGCTCCTGCTCTATGTCCTGCTGCTGGTGCCGTTCACGCCAGGCATCAGCGACATCCGCAAGGCCAAGTCCGAGCAGCCGGCGCAGGTGCTGTCGGCGGACGGCAAGGAACTGGCGGTCTACCGCTGGGCCAACCGCGACTGGGTCAAGCTGGCCGATATCTCGCCCAATGTGGTCAATGCGCTGATCGCCACCGAAGACCACCGCTTCTACCAGCATTTCGGGCTCGACTGGCGCCGCACGGCATCGGCGGCGCTGCACACGTTCTCGGGCGACCGCCAGGGCGGGTCGACGATCACCCAGCAGCTTGCGCGCAACCGCTATCCGGACGACATCGGCCGGGCGCCCACGCTGACGCGCAAGCTCAAGGAGGCGATCACGGCGCTGAAGATCGAGGCGCTCTATTCAAAGGACGAGATCCTTGAGACGTACCTGAACACGGTGCCGTTCCTGTACAACGCGTTCGGCATCGAGATGGCCGCCCGGACCTACTTCGACAAACCGGCGGACAAGCTGGACGTGCTGGAGGCCGCCACGCTGATCGGCATGCTCAAGGGCAACAGCTACTACAACCCCGTGCTGAACCCCCAGCGCGCGCTGGAGCGCCGCAATATCGTGCTGGCGCAGATGGTCAAGCGCGGCAAGCTCGACGCCGCCCGCTACGATCAGCTCAAGAAGCGTCCGCTGCGGATCGACTTCGAGCGCCAGGTGGAGGAACCGGGCCCGGCCGCCCACTTCGCGCAGCAACTGCGCAAATGGCTGATCGCCTGGGCCGACCGCAACGACTACAACCTCTACACCGACGGGCTGGTGGTCCACACGACCATCGATTCGCGGCTGCAGGCCATGGCCAACCTGGCCGTGGCGCGCCAGGGCAACCAGCTCCAGTCGATTGCCAACGCGGCCTGGGCGCCGCGCGCCGGCTGGGCCGAAAGCCGCGCGCTGGTGCAGCAGTTCGTGCGCGAGACCCCGGAGTTCCGCGCCGCCGTGGCCGGCGGCCAGCCCGAGGCCGACGCGCTGCAGCACCTGATGCGCGACAACGCGTTCATGCAGGCGCTGCGCCAGAGCAAGACGCGCGTGCAGGCCGGCTTCCTGGCGATGGACCCCGTCACCGGCGAGGTCCGCGCCTGGGTGGGCAGCCGCGATTTCACCGTCGACGCCTTCGACCACGTGGCGCAGGCGCGCCGCCAGCCCGGCTCCACGTTCAAGCCGTTCGTCTACGGCGCCGCCTTCGCCAACGGCCAGAGCCCCGACGAGACGATCATCGACCAGCCCGTCGAGCTGAAGCTGGCCGGCGGCGAGATCTGGCGCCCCACCGACGAATCGCCCGCCACGGGCCGCGCCATGAGCCTGCGCGACGGCCTGGTGTATTCCAAGAACACGATTACCGCGCAACTGGTGCAGACCGTCGGCGCCGACCGCGTGGCCCGCCTGGCCCGCGCGATGGGCGTGCGCGAGAGCAAGCTGGACGAGGTGCCGTCCCTGGCGCTGGGCACGAGCCCCGTGTCGCTGAAGGAGATGGTCAGCGCCTACGGCTCCATCGCCAACGGCGGCCAGTACCTGGCGCCGACCATGATCACCAGCATCGCCGACCGCGACGGCAACGTGCTGGCCCGCTTCCACCCGGCATCGCCCGAGCGCGCGCTGTCGCCGGCCGCCAACGCCACGCTGCTCGACGTGATGCGCGACGTGGTGGACCGCGGCACCGGCACGGCCATCCGCACGCGCTACGGCATCCGCGCCGACGTGGCCGGCAAGACCGGCACCACGCAGGACAACGCCGACGGCTGGTTCATCCTGATGCACCCGCAGCTGGTGGCAGGCGCATGGGTCGGCTTCAATGACAGCCGCGTGACACTGCGCAGCGACTACTGGGGCCAGGGCGCCCACAGCGCGCTGCCGATGGTTGGCGACTTCTACCAGCGCGCCCTGCGCGGCCGCATCATCGACGCCCGGGCCCGCTTTGCCGAAGTCGACCAGCGCACGTGGTACTCGGGCCTGACCGATTCGGTACGCGGCTGGTATCAGAAGCTGTTCGCATCCGACACGCCCGACGAAACGGTCCCGACGCCACGCCCGGCACCCCGCCGCCCCGTGCTGCCCGCCACCGACGCCGACGCCATGCCCCCGGCATCGGCACCGCCCGCCACGACCGACAACGGTATGGCGCTTGATCCCGGCGAAGTCGTGGAAGCCGCGCCGCCAGCGGGTCAGGATGGTGCGGGGAATGGCGAGGCATCAGCGGTGCCAGCCGAGCCGGCGCCGGCGGAGATGGGGGTTGGTGGTGCTGGTGCTGGTGCTGGTGCTGGTGCTGGTGCTGGTGCTGGTGCTGGTGCTGGTGGTGGTGCTGGTGCTGGTGCTGGTGCTGGTGCTGGTGCTGGTGCTGGTGCTGGTGGTGGTGCTGGTGCTGGTGCTGGTGCTGGTGCTGGTGCTGGTGCTGGTGCTGGTGCTGGTGCTGGTGCTGGCGCGGGGGCTGGCGCGGGGGCTGGCGCGGGGGCGGGGGCTGGGGCTGGGGCTGGTGCTGGGGCTGGTGCTGGTGCCGGTGCAGGTGCCGGTGCTACCGGAGCCGGAGCCCCACCGTCGTCCGGCGCATCAACGCCCGCACCACTCTGATCGGCTCGCAGCCTCAGCCATCACCGCCGGTTTGGCTCCCCTCTCCCGCGCGCGGGAGAGGGGCTGGGGGTGAGGGCGTTGCGTGTCTGCTTGCCGATCAACGTCGCATTTTGATCCGCCGACCCTCACCCCCGACCCCTCTCCCGCAGGCGGGAGAGGGGAGAAAGACAGGGCTCGCGGCTTCGCCATCACCGCCGGTTTGGCTCCCCTCTCCCGCGCGCGGGAGAGGGGCTGGGGGAGAGGGCGTTGAGTGTCTGCTTGCCGATCAACGTGGCACTTTGAACCGCCGGCCCTCTCCCCCGCCCCCTCTCCCGCAGGCGGGAGAGGGGAGAAAGAAGAACCATCAGCCTCAGCCATCACCGCCGGTGTGGCTCCCCTCCCGCAACGCGCGAGAGGGCAGAAAAACAAAACCCGCACCAGCATCCATCACCGCCGTATCCCCCGCCGCCGCCCCTACTTCGCCACCCGCAATCGCCCCCGATGCAGCGCGCGCAGCGCCGCGTCGGACAGCGTGAGCGGGGGCTCAGGCGATGGGCGGGCCAGCAGGTAGCCCTGCGCGAAGTCGATGTCGAGGTCGCGGCAGACCACGAGGTCGTCTTCCTGTTCGATGCCTTCGGCGATCAGGCGCGTGCCGGACGTGCGCGCGAGCTTGCATAGCGCCTGCAGCGCCTCGCGCTGGAATGGCGACGCGGCCACGCCGTCGATGATGACGCGGGCGATCTTCACGTAGTCGGGTTTCAGCGCGATCCACTGGCCCAGGCTGGCGTGGCCGGTGCCGTAGTCGTCCAGCGCGAACTGCGCGCCGCGGCTGCGGATCGAGAACACGGCCTTGGCCAGCGATTCCAGCGGCCCCAGCGGGGCCTGTTCGGTCAGCTCCAGCACGATGCGGTCCGACGGCAGCCCCTGCGTCTGCAGGAACGTCCGCACCTCGTCGCGCGTGTCCTCGATGTCGCGCAGCGAATCGGCGCTGTAGTTCAAGAACAGCTTGCCGGGCAGCCGCGACGCCATGAACACGCCGATCGACACGCGCGCGGCCATCCGCTCCAGTTCGACGTGGCAGCCGGCGCGGGCGGCCTCGGCGAACAGCGCCACGGGGCTTTCCAGCGCGGTGCCGGCCGGGCCACGGATCAGCGCCTCATATCCGAAGATGTCGCCCGTCACGAGCGAGCCAATCGGCTGGAAAACCGGCCGCAGCAATCGGTGTTCGAGGCAATCGGCAATGGATGGCGTCAGGGGTCGCGACAAGGCTTGCACTCAAACTGGCTGGGAATCGTGTTGTACGAATCAGGCTATGGGCAGATGCCACTCCCACTGCAGGAGTATCGGCATTGCCCGCACCGACTTGAGTGCAACCGCGTACTGCTTTGGGAGGGTGCCCGCCCCTGCCACCCCCGGCCAGCCCCTCAGACCAGCCCCAGATCGCGCGGCCGGCTGCCCGGGAACACGCGCGCCAGCCGCGCCTCGTCCAGCCCGTACAGCCGCGCGAACAGGCCGCCCAGCACGGCCCGGTAGTCGTTGAGCACGGGGTAGTCGCGCCCCTGGTTGAGCGTCGATGGCGCCACGGCCGCCTGCTCGCCCGCCAGCCGTCCGCCGCGCACGTTGCCGCCGGCCACCCAGTAGACCGTGCCGTGGCCGTGGTCGGTGCCGCGCGTGCCGTTCTCGCGGAAGGTGCGGCCGAATTCGGAGATCGCCACCACCGTGGTCTGGCGCCACGCCGGGCCCATTTCCTCGGCAAACCCGGCGATGCCCCGGCCCAGGTTGTCCAGCAGGCCGGCCAGCTGGCCCTGCGCGCCGCCCTGGTTGACGTGGGTGTCCCAGCCGCCGACGTCGATAAAGCCCAGGTTGAAGCGGTCGCGCATCAGGCCGGCCATGCGGCGCGCTTCCTGCTCGAAGCCCCGGGCGCTTAGCGCGCGCCGGCTGGCCGCCTGCATTTCCTGCATCCGTCCGGCCATGGTGTCGCCGCCAGCGCGCATGGCCGCGTCATGGCGCCGCATGGCCTCGGCCTGCTCGGCCACGGTCTGGCGCAGCTCAAAGCCTTCGGCAATCAGTGACTCGAAGCGCGTGCCCGCGTACATGCGGGCGATGGCCTGCGTCTGCCGCGCATCCAGCGGCGCGCGGCCGTTGCCCTTCAGCGAGACGTTGGGCACGTTGACGGCGCCGGACAGCACCATCGGCAGCCCATCGGTGAACGCCACCGGCGCGGCCTGCCCGCCCATGGCCTGCGTCAGCCGGTTCAGGAAGCCGCTCCCCTGCGGCACGCCGCCGCCGTGGCCATCGCCGCCCTGCCCGGCCTCGATGCTGTCCTGGGTCTCGAAATGGCTGCGCGACAGGTCGGCGGTGCCCGCGAACGGCACGGCGGCCAGTTGCTGGCGCTGCCACATCGGCAACAGCGTCGCCCCCAGCGCGGGATGCAGCGCCCAGCCGTCCACGCCCAGCGGCAGCGCCGCCGCGGGGTCGGGCGCGGCACCGGGCGGCACCGGCGGGCGGATGGCGATGGTCGGCCGCGACGCCTGGTAGAAATCGTTGCCGGCCGGCACCAGCACGTTGGCGGCGTCGTAGCCGCCGCGCAGGAATACCAGCAGGAAGCGGGCGTCGGCCTGCGCCGGCAGCGCGAACACGCGCGATGTCACGGCCGGCAGCGCCAGCGTGATGCCCGCGTGGCCCATGGCCTGGAGCCAATGGCGTCGATTCATGGTCATGTCTCCTGTCGTGCCGTGCGCTACCGCTGCATCCATTCCGGCGAACTGAGCAGCACCGCGTTCCATTCGGGTTGCGATCCGGCCTGCGACAGCGCCTGCCGCGTGGCCGGCCCCAGCGTGCCCTCGACCAGCGTGTAGAACACGCGGTTGTTCGGCATCGGGAAACCGCGCTGTGCCGACGGCTGGCCGCTTTCGTCCTGGAACAGCCCCGCCGGCCCGCTGCCGATGGCGCGCGCGATCTCGAAGCGCTTCACGAGCTGGCCCGAACTGGCCCACGCGCTCTCCGTGAGCGGATAGCCGTCGGGCGCCACGTGGCCGTACAGCGGCTCGCCAAGCTGGTTGAGCCAGTTGATCACCGGGCGCAGGTTGGTCACGGGCCGGCCGTCGTACGCCAGGCGCATCGACGACACCACGAACACCATCGGGTCCTTGAACTTGCGCGCGCCATCGGCGGCCGCACGGTCGAACCAGCTCGATCGGAACATCGTGCGCAGCACGGCGGCGATGTCGCCGTCGGTGCGGGCGAAGGTATCGGCCATCTGCCCCACAAGCTGCGGCGGCGGGTTGTCGGCCACGAAATAGGTGGCCAGCCGGGTCGAGATGAAGCGGGCCGTGGCCGGGTCGCGCGCCAGGATCGCCACGGCCTGCTCCACCTCGGCAAAGCCGGCCGGCGCGATGGCATGGCCCAGCAGCGTCTTGGGCCCGAAATCGTGCCGGTTCGGATTGAACTCGAACAGGCCGTCCGCGCGGTACAGCGCCGCGCGCGCCGGCGCCAGCCTGGGCGGCTCGCCCCGTGCGTTGATGCCGAGCCCGGTCAGCACGCGCGCCAGCTCCTGCACGTCCTGCTGCGTATAGCGCGACCCGCTGGGCCCGCCCGCCACGCCCAGCGTATGCAGCTCCATCAGCTCGCGCGCGTAGTTCTCGTTGATGCGGTTAGCGCTGCTCTGGGCGTTGTCGAGGTATTCGAGCATGGCCGGCGCGGTCACCGTGGCCATCAGCAGGTCGCGGAACTTGCCCAGCGCGTGCGGCCGGATGGCGCGCGCCTCGAAGTCGGCCAGCGCGTAGCGGACCTGCCCCTTGCCCGCGTAGACGTTGAAATGGTTCATCCAGAACCACGTCATCTGCTCGCGCAACTGCGCCGGCGAATACAGCGCGCGCAGCAGGTGCCGGCGCGCGGTGTCCACCACCAGCTCGCGGCCCTGCCGGTTCAGCGCCTCGCGCGCCTGCTGCTTCGCGTCATCGTCGGGCAGCGTCTGGATGCGCTGGCGCTCGGCGCGCAGCGCCTGCGTCCGCTGCAGCGCGTCGCCCTCGCTGACCGGCAGCGCGGCGATGGCGGCGGCCAGCGGCGGCGGATCGGCCAGCGGCATCGCAAGCTGTTCGTCGAGATAGCGCTGGCGGCCGACGGCCTGCAGATGCGCGGCGCTGGCCTGGTCGGCGCCAAAGCTGACGGTGTTCAACCAGCGCAGGTCCGCCGCGGTCAGCGGGCCCCCGCCGCCGGCCTGATCGCCGGTGGCGCACGCGGCCAGCAGGCAGGCCGTCACCGCCAGCAGCGCCAGGCGGCCCGTGGCGCGGGCGCGCCAGCCAGATCGTCGGTCAGTCATGTGCGTCCTTGTCTCGTTGCCGCATCGTCGGCATCCCGGTTTGACGTTCGCCACGCCGGATGGTTGACCGCGCCCCGCCCCGACTCTGTTACGAAAGCTTTCCCATCCGGGTAGCGGCCGCGCGCGTATCCGCCAACAAGACCTTCAGCGCCGCCCCCAAGACCGCGACATAGCCGGCGCCGGGCCTGTCATCGGCCCGTCACAGAGCGGCCCGACAATGCGCGGCATGACACAGGCGCGGGAGCGCTGCGGCGCCGGATTGCGGCGGTGCAGCAGATTTATTCCTTGACGCCTGATTTTTCGGCGCTTCAATGAAAACGTTTTCATCCGAAGTGCGCTTTCCGAAAAGAGGAATGGATGCCCGCAACCCGTCGCGCCGCACTGCCGCCCCGCCTGGCGTCCGCCGAACCCGGCCAGGGGGTCACGCTGGCCGACGTGGCGCTGGCCGCCAAGGTGTCGCTGGCCACCGCGTCGCGCGTGTTCAGCCACCCCCAGCTCGTGCGCGAGGCCACGGCGCAGCGCGTGCATGAGGCCGCGCAGCGGCTGTCGTTCCGCCCCAACCTGCTTGGCGCCAAGCTGCGCGCCCAGCGCACGCGGATCATCGGCGTGATGCTGCCCACGCTGGACAACGCGGTGTTCGCCGAATGCTGGCGCGGCATCGAGGAATCGGCCATGGCGGCAGGCTACTCGCTGATGCTGGTCACCAGCAACTACGACCCGGCCCGCGAGACCGAGCGCGTGGAATACCTGCTGCGCCACCGCGTGGACGGCATGGTCCTGACCGTGGCCGACGCCAGCGACAGCACCGTGCTGGACCAGCTGGACCGCGAATCGGTGCCCTACGTGCTGGCCTACAACCAGGTGCCGGCGGAAGGCGCCGTGGCCGGCCGGCATTCGGTCTCCGTCGACAACCGCACCAGCGCCTGCGAGGGCGTCAACGCGCTGATCGCCGCCGGCCACCGCCGCATCGCGGTCATCTCGGGCGCGTTCACCGCGTCAGACCGCGCGCGCCAGCGCTTTGCCGGCTATGCCGACGCCATGCGCGCGCACGGCCTGCCGGTGCTCGATCCGGTCAACCTGCCGTCCCACACCGCCAGCAACGCCGCGCAGATCCGCGCGTTGATGGATGGCGGCCAGGCGCCCACCGCGTTCTTCTGCACCAACGACCTGCTGGCGATCGGCGTGATTTCAGACCTGAAGCGCCTGGGCCTGCGCGTGCCGCGCGACGTGTCGGTGCTGGGCTACGACGGCATCGCGCTGGGCGCGCTCGTGGAGCCGCCGCTGGCTACCGTGGTGCAGCCCAACGCCGACATCGGCGCGCACGCCATCGGCGAACTGCTGCAGCGGCTGGAAGCCGTGCCGCCCGCCGCCAACGGCCACGCTACGCTGCTGCCGCATGCGATACGAATCGAGGGCACCGTCAGTGCGCCCGCAATGCCTGCCTGATCCAACCACCGGTCCGACTCGACCGACCTCTACCAGGGAGCCTCACATGCCGAAGCAATCCTTCTGGCGCCGTCCGCTGCGCTGGCTGGCCGTCACCGCCACGTTTGCCGCCTTCAGCCAGGGCGTGGCCGCGCAGACCGCCATCTGCTACAACTGCCCGCCCGAATGGGCGGACTGGGCCGCGCAGATCCGCGCGATCAAGGAAAAGACCGGCGTCACCGTGCCGTTCGACAACAAGAACTCGGGCCAGTCGCTGGCGCAGCTTGTGGCGGAAAAAGCCGCCCCGGTGGCCGACGTGACCTACCTGGGCGTGACGTTCGGCATCCAGGCCAAGGCCGACGGCGTGACGCAGCCGTACAAGCCCGCGCACTGGGCCGACATCCCCGACGGCCTGAAGGACCCGCAAGGCAACTGGTTCGCCATCCACTCGGGCACGCTGGGCTTCATGGTCAATGTCGATGCGCTGCGCGGCAAGCCGGTGCCGCAGTCGTGGGCAGACCTGCTCAAGCCCGAGTACAAGGGCCTGATCGGCTACCTGGACCCGGCCAGCGCGTTCGTCGGCTACGTGGGCGCCGTGGCCGTGAACCAGGCCATGGGCGGCACGCTCGACAACTTCGGCCCGGCCTTCAAGTTCTTCCGCGACCTGCAGAAGAACCAGCCGATCGTGCCCAAGCAGACCGCCTACGCGCGCGTGCTGTCCGGCGAGATCCCGATCCTGCTCGACTACGACTTCAACGCGTACCGCGCCAAGTACAAGGACCGCGCCAACGTGGCCTTCGTGATCCCGAAGGAAGGCTCGCTGGTGGTGCCGTACGTGATGAGCCTGGTCAACAACGCCCCGCACGCGGCCGAGGGCCGCAAGGTGCTGGACTTCGTGCTGTCCGACCAGGGCCAGGCGCTGTGGGCCAACGCCTACCTGCGCCCGGTGCGCAACGTGCCGATGCCGGCCGACGTGCAGGCCCGCTTTCTGCCCGCCGCCGACTACGCGCGCGCCCGGCCCGTGGACTTCGGCAAGATGGCCCAGGTGCAGAAGGCGTTCAGCGACCAGTACCTGAAGGAAGTCCGCTAGCCGCGGCACCCGCGATGACCCGCCGATCCCCCGCCCTGTTCCTGTTCGCGCTGCCCGCGCTGGTCGTGTTCCTGGCCTTCTTCTGCCTGCCGATGGCGCGGCTGATCGAGGTCAGCCTGACGGGCAAGGACGGCGCGGGCGTCTATGTGACCGTGCTGACCAGCGCGCGCTACCTGCACAGCCTGATGGTGACGGTGGTGCTGTCCGCGCTGGTGACGCTGGCCACGCTGGTGATCGCGGGCATCGCCGGCACCTTCCTGCAGCGCCACCGCGTGCCGGGCAAGCCGGTGCTGGTGGCCATGCTGACCTTTCCGCTGGCGTTCCCCGGCGTGGTGATCGGCTTCATGGTCATCATGCTGGGCGGCCGCAACGGGCTGCTGGCCACCATTGGCGACGCGCTGGCCGGCGAGCGCTGGACCTTTGCCTACGGGCTGGCCGGGCTGTTCGTCGGCTACCTGTACTTCTCGATTCCGCGCGTGATCCTGACCGTGATGGCCGCCGTGGAAAAGCTCGACCCCTCGCTGGAGGAAGCGGCCCGCTCGCTGGGCGCCGGCCCGTGGCGCGTGGTGCGCGACGTGATGCTGCCCGCGCTGATGCCGGCCATGCTGTCCAGCGGGGCGATCTGCTTTGCGACCAGCATGGGCGCGTTCGGCACGGCGTTCACGCTAGCCACGCAGCTCGACGTGCTGCCGCTGACCATCTACAACGAATTCACCAACTACGCCAACTTCGGCATGGCCGCCGCGCTCTCGATCCTGCTGGGCGCGGTCACGTGGGCCCTGCTGGCGCTGGCGCGCTGGTACTCCGGCGATGCCGTCGCCGCCACGGCCTGAGGACCGCCGCATGCGCCCATCCCTGCTCCCCCGCCGCACCGGCTACTGGCTGCAGCTTGCGCTGACGCTGCTGGTCTGCGCGTTCATGACCGTGCCGGTGGTGCTGTCAGTGCTGGCCGGCCTGACCAACAACATCTTCGTGGGCGTGTCCAGTGGCCTGACCACGCGCTGGCTGGCCGAGGTCTGGGCGCTCTATCGCAACACGATCTTCCTGTCGCTGGGCATTGCGCTGGCCTGCCTGGCCTGCACGCTCGTGATCGGCGTGCCCGCCGCCTACTACATGGCGCTGCGGCGCAACCGCGTGACGCGGCTGATCGAGGAGCTGCTGATGCTGCCGGTGGCGCTGCCGGGGCTGGCCACGGCGCTGGGGCTGATCCTGCTCTACGGCAGCTTCCAGGGGCTGCGCACGAGCTGGGTGTTCATCCTGATCGGCCACGTGGTGTTCACGCTGCCGTTCATGGTGCGGGCGGTGCTGGCCATCCTGGCGGCCATCGACATCCGCACGCTCGAAGACGCCGCCGCCAGCCTGGGCGCCACGCGGCTGCAGCGCTTTTTCACGGTGGTGCTGCCCAACTGCCGCCAGGGCATCCTGGCCGGCGCGCTGATGGTGGTCACGCTGTCGGTGGGCGAATTCAACCTGACGTGGATGCTGCACACGCCCACCACGCAGACGCTGCCCGTGGGGCTGGCCGACAGCTATGCGTCGATGCGGCTGGAGATTGGCTCCGCGTACACCATCGTCTTCTTCGTCATGATCATCCCGCTGCTGGTGTTCATGCAGGCCCTGAGCGCGCTGGGCGCCCGCACCCGCCGCCATGCCTTGCCTGCCGATGCCGCCGCCGTCCTGCCGGCCGGCGCCCCGCCCGTCACCCCTGTTGCCGAACGCCGCCATGCATGAACCGACCCCCATCCGCCTGCGCCAGTGCGCCAAGACGTTTGCCGACGGCACGCTCGCGCTGCACCCGCTGGACCTGGACATCGGCGCCGCCGAGACCGTGGTGCTGCTGGGGCCGTCCGGCTGCGGCAAGACCACCACGCTGCGCATCATCGCCGGGCTGGAGCAGCCCGACGCGGGCGGCGACGTCTGGTTTGGCGACACCCGCGTGACCGACCTGCCGATCGAGCAGCGCGGCGTGGGCATGGTGTTCCAGAACTACGCGCTGTTTCCGAACATGAGCGTGGCCGAGAACATTGCCTACGGCCTGCGCGTGCGCCGCGTGGATGGCGCAACCCGCCGCCGCCGCGTGGACGAGATGCTGGCGATGATGCACCTGGAGCCGTTTGCCGACCGGCGCATCGACCAGTTGTCGGGCGGCCAGCGCCAGCGCGTGGCGCTGGCCCGCGCCATCGCCGTGCAGCCGCGCGTGCTGCTGCTGGACGAGCCGCTGACCGCGCTGGACGCCAAGCTGCGCGACACGCTGCGCGCCGACATCAACCAGCTCCTGCGCAGCCTGCGCATCACCGCCGTCTACGTGACCCACGACCAGGCCGAGGCCATGGCGCTGGGCGACCGCATCATCGTGATGGACAAGGGCCGCATCGCGCAGGTGGGCACGCCGCAGGACATCTACCGCGCGCCGGCCAACGCGTTCGTGGCCGATTTCATCGGCACCATGAACCACCTGCCCGGCACGGCCGAGGCCGGCCGCTGGCGCGTGCCGGGCGGGACGGTGCCGATGGGCCCGCCCGATGACGCACCGGTGTCCGCCAACGCGCGGCTCATGTTCCGGCCCGAGGACGTGGCACTGGTACACGCCGATGACGCCCACGTGGAAGGCGTGGTCGTGACGGCGCTGTTCCTGGGCAACCACACGCGGCTGCTGGTGGACGTGGGCGCCGCCACGCCGCTGATCGTCGACACCGCGCGCCGCGACGCGTGGGCAGCCGGCGCGCGCGTGGGCCTGCGCATCGATACCAACCACCTGATCACGCTCGCCGAAGCCGCATGACCCCCGCATCCTCCGCACCCGCCTGCCTGGTGGCGCAACTGACCGACCTGCACATCAAGGCGGGCGGCAAGCTGTCTTACCGGATGGTGGACACCGCCGGCGCGCTGCACGCCGCCATCGACACGCTGCTGGCCGCGCCGCAACTGCCCGACGTGGTGGTGGTCACCGGCGACCTCGTCGACTTTGGCGATCCGCACGAATACCGCTTCCTGCGCGACATCCTGCAACGGCTGCCGATGCCGGTGAAGCTGCTGCCGGGCAATCACGACCACCGTACGTCGCTGCGTGCCGTGTTCCACGACCACGACTACCTGTTCGCGCACGGCGATGCCGAGGCACCGGTGCACTACGCGATCGACGCGGGCCCGCTGCGGCTGGTCGGTTTCGACTGCACGGTGCCCGGCCAGCCGGGCGGCCATGCCACGCCCGACGGGCTGGCCTGGCTCGACGCCACGCTGGCGGCGGCGCCGGGCCGGCCCACGCTGGTGATGCTGCACCATCCGCCGTTCCATACCGGCATCGGCCACATGGACGCCCAGGGGCTGGGCAACGCGGCCGGGCTGGAAGCGGTGATTGCGCGGCACGCGCACGTGGAGCGCGTGATCTGCGGCCATCTGCACCGCCATATCACGCGGCGCTTTGGCGGCACCATCGCCATGACCGCGCCGGGCCCCGCGCACCAGGTGGCGCTGGACCTGGACCCGCAGGCCGCGTCGCGCTTCCGCATGGAGCCGCCCGGCTACCTGCTGCACTGGTGGCATCCCGCGCACGGGCTGGTCACGCACCTGGCGGCCATTGGCGACCACGGCCCACTGCACCCGTTCTTCGACGCCCAGGGCAAGCTGATCGACTAGCCGGCCGCCCGCACGGCGGGCCCGCACCGAAGTGGCATTGCGGTACCATCCCCGGTTTCATTTTCCCGATGCCGGACCGGGGCGCCGCCCGCCGGCCCGCGCTTTTCTCCCTGACATGGACCTGCTTCTGCTCAGCAATTCGACGTCGGACGAGGGCTACCTCGTCCATGCCCGCCAAGCCATCGAAAGTTTGGCCGATGGC